>DAORDK010000034.1:19302-31945 GCA_035345935.1 Rhodocyclaceae bacterium
CGAGATCCGGACCGTGGATCACTTCCCCCGCCGCGTTGGTCACGCGGATTCCCGCCACCGCGGGAACCCGTTCGCCGTAGCGTTGCAGCAGGGCCTCGACGGCTTGGCTAGCAAGGCCGCCGGCGGACTTTTGACGCTCCAGCTCATCGACCACGGCCTGCAGGCTGAGATCGATGCGATCGACGGCGGCAGTCACGGTCTGATCGATGGACAGGGCCAAGGTCTGCGACCGGGCCTCGGCGCGCTGCTCGTAGAGCTGGCGACTTTGATCCACAAACCAGCCCGCCAGGGCGACCATGAGCGCATTGGCGACGAGGCAGCCGCAAACGATCAGCAAGCGATGGCGAGCGACAGGAATCACGACAATGGCCCGAAGACTATTACTTTGATCATAACTCCAATTCGGACTGAATCCACTCCCGGCTTTGACGGCGTGCTCCTCCGTCGTTTCGCGCTCGTTCGACGCTGGCGACTCGCCTCTGCCCCGGCAGGGTCACTCTGCGGACAGGTCGGGGGCAAACCCTGCGGCGCCTCCGGCCGACGATTCTCGGTAGAATGGAAACGATCCTTCCGCGCCCATGCCGTCCCCTTCCCATCCCGCTGTCGCCCTCGCCGTCAGCAACCTGAGCAAGCGCTTCGGCGGCAGCGAAGTGGTCGCCGGACTCTCTTTTTCGGTGGGCGCCGGGTCCTGCTTCGGCCTGCTCGGACCCAATGGCGCCGGGAAGACGACAACCCTGCGTCTTTGCCTGGGTTTGACCGCCCCGGATGCGGGAGAGATCACCCTTGGAGGCCACCCCATTCCCGCAGCGGCGAGTACCGCGCGTGCCCGGGTCGGGGTGGTGCCCCAGTTCGACAATCTCGACCCGGATTTCACCGCCGCCGAAAATCTGCTGGTTTTCGGGCGCTACTTCGGTCTGGGGGAAGCGGCCGTCCGGGCAAGGATTCCGGAATTGCTGGACTTTGCGGGACTGGCCGGCAAGGCCGCCGCGCGCATCTCAACCCTGTCCGGGGGCATGAAGCGGCGATTGACCCTGGCCCGGGCACTGGTCAACGACCCCGACATCCTCTTCCTCGACGAACCGACCACCGGGCTCGACCCCCAGGCCCGCCATCTGATCTGGGAGCGCCTGAAACGGCTCAAGGCGGCCGGAAAGACGCTGATCCTCACCACTCATTTCATGGACGAGGCGGAGCGGCTTTGCGACCGGCTGATCATCGTCGACCGGGGCCGCGCCATCGCCGAAGGGAGCCCCAGGGAGTTGATCGGCACCCGTATCGAACCCCAGGTCATCGAGGTCTATGACGAGGCGGGGGGCGATCTGGCCTCCTTCGTCGACGCACACCGAGGCCTCGCAGGGCGGGTCGAAGTCAGCGGCGAGACGGCGTTCTTCTACTGCCGCGAACCCCAGCTCCTGCTGGCGGCGCTCGCCGAGCGCCGGGGACTACGCTACGTCCATCGCGCTTCCAATCTGGAGGACGTGTTCATTCAGCTGACCGGTCGGGAATTGCGGGACTGACCTCCCCGCTACCAAGGAAGCGAGAAAATTCGACCGCCGGCAGCGGCCGGCCGAAGAGAAAGCCCTGGGCTTCGTCGCAGCCTCGGGCAATCAGGAAATCGCGGGTGGCAGCATCCTCCACACCCTCGGCCAGGGTCCGCAAGTCGAGTCCCCGGGCCATCTGGATGACGGCGCTGACGATGGTCGCATCCTCGGGATCGCTGGTGACGTCGCGCACGAAGGAGCGGTCGATCTTGAGACGATCGACCCGAAAACGTTTGAGGTAGGCGAGGCTCGAATATCCCGTGCCGAAGTCGTCGATGGCCAGCCTGGTACCCAGCTCGGCCAGGCGATCCAGGATACGTACGGCGGCATCGGCATTTTCCATGAGAATGGACTCGGTCAGCTCAAGCTCCAGCGCTGCGGGAGGCAGACCGGCCTCGTTCAAAGCGGTCTCGACCTGGGCGGCAAGATTGCCTCGGCGGAACTGGACCGCGGAAATATTGACCGCGACGGTCAAATCGCCGGCTCCGCCCCGACGCCAGACCGCCGCCTGACGGCAGGCTTCCCGCAGGATCCATTCGCCGATGGGAACGATCAGTCCGCTTTCTTCTGCGACCGGAATAAAGCGGTCGGGTCCCACCGAACCCGCGTCGGGATGCTTCAGCCGCAGGAGCGCTTCCGCACCGAAAATGCGACCGCTGGCGAGATCCACCTGGGGTTGGTAGTGGAGCTCGAAATAGCCTTGATCGAGTGCCTGGCGTAGCCACCTGCGTAGGAGCAGGCGCTCTTCGGCCGTACGGTTCATGGCTTCGGCGAAGAAGCGGTAGGTGTTCTTGCCTTCGTCCTTGGCCTTGTACAGGGCCATGTCGGCGTTCTTGAGGAGAGTCTCGTAATCCTCTCCATCGTCGGGGTACACGGCGATTCCCAAGGACAGCGAAGTGAACAGTTCGTGGCCCTCGAGGGCGAAAGGTTGGGCCAGAGCCGCCAGGATCTCGTCCGCCGCCCGGGCGGCGGCATCGCCATGGGCGAGGTCCGGAAGCACGATGAGGAACTCGTCACCCCCCTGACGGCTCAGGGTATCGCTTTCCCGCAGCACGCCCCGAATCCGGCGCGCCACCTCCTGCAGCAGCTCATCGCCGACGCCGTGGCCCAGGCTGTCGTTGATGCCCTTGAAATTGTCCAGATCGACGAACAACAGGGCCACCCGGGTTCCCGTCCGGTGTCCGTGGGCCAGGGCCAGCTCCAGACGATCCCGGAGACACATCCGGTTGGGAAGGCCGGTGAGGGCGTCATGGAGGGCGAGATAGCGGATGTGTTCTTCCCGCGCCGCCCGCTCCTCGGCCCAAGCCAGCTGACGCGCCAGAGACCAGCGATAGACGGCGTAGCCGCCGAAGAGCAGGACTGCGGCCAGCCCCAGGGAAAGTTGGCCGTGGCCCCACCATCTCTGCCAGGTATTGGTGACCGGAGTCGAGACGAAGACCGTCACCGGATAGCGGGAAAGGCGCTGGAAGGCCCATAGATAGTTGGCCTTGGCGACGCTGTTGTAGCCTTCGATCATCCCCGAGACCGGGAAGCCGTTTTCGCGCAGATGGCGGGCGAGATCGCCATCCCGCGGTTTTCCGTAGGCTTCCTCGTAGCTCATGGTGGTCGGCGCGGGATAACGGCTGACCAGATACATGTCGTCGCGCAGCAGGCCGATGGACGAAGCGGGCGCCAGAGCGAGACCGCTCCAGAACCTCTGCTGGACGCTGACCGGAAGCAGTCCGGCGACGATATAGTCGAGACTGCCCTCGGGCTGGCGTACGCCCACCCGCAGGGGAATCACCCAGGAACCGTCGATCACGCTCTTGGACGTCCAGCCGATCGACAGCGGGACCCCCCGGCGCAATTCCTCGACGGCCGCCCGGAACGAGGGACTGCTGCTGGTCGCCGGCAGCGGGCCGCCGAGGGGGACGTCATCGGTCATCACGAAAGTCGAGTCGGGCCGGGTGATGCCGATGCGCAGCAGATCGGGATTGGCGCGGACCGCTTCCTTGAGAAGTCTCTGGGTCCCGGGAAGGTCCTGCGCCAGGTCGCGGGCCGCCAGCTGCTCGGCGAGACCCCCGAGGATGCGTTCGTAGCGCGCGAAGTACTCGTCGAGGGAGTTGGCGGTGACCCGGGCCAGGGACGCGAGATAGAGTTGCTCGTGTTCCTTTTCCGCTACCCAGGATCGCCAGCCTAGGGTGGCCCAGGCCGTGGCAACCAGGATCGCGAGGGCGGCAAAGCCCAGGCGGAGGTTGCGGATCACGCGGCGGTCACCGGTACCGACGGGGGCGTCGCGGAGCGGCGAACCGTTCATGCGCGCTTGTTCAGTCGCACCATCGGCGCTGCGGGATGCGCGCGCCCTTGGGCAATCCGGGCCGTTGCCAGCGTATGGCGATCGCCGCAGCGAAAGAGAGCGGGATCGACAGCGCCGGTGGCAATGAGGCAAGCGGTCATGGGCCGTGAGATGCGTAGTGGACGATTGGCATTCTACCCATCCGCGCCTCCCGTAAGCGAAGGAAAGGAAAGGAATAGCGCCGGGCCTTGGGCGTAGAATGATCGCCCGCTCGATTCGTCCTTTCCATGTCCGTCCCCGTCCTCCTCTCCGGCTGGCTTCCCGTTTGGCGCCGCAATTTCCTGGTCTGGAGGAAATTGGCGATTCCCTCCGTTCTGGGCAACCTGGCCGACCCCCTGATCTACATGCTGGGCCTGGGCTACGGTCTCGGCGCGCTGCTGCCCAGCGTCGAGGGACAGCCCTATGTCGCCTTCCTGGCGGCGGGAACGGTCTGCGCCTCGACCATGAACGCCGCCACCTTCGAGTCCTTGTACTCGGCATTTTCCCGCATGCACGTGCAAAAGACCTGGGACGCCATCCTCAATACCCCCCTGGGACTGGGCGACGTGGTCGCCGGGGAATTGTTCTGGGCCACCACCAAGTCGCTCTTTTCCGGTGCCGCCATTCTCGCCGTGGTCGCCGTCCTCGGTCTCGCCCAGGGCTGGATCGCCCTCTGGGCGCTTCCCGCCATCGTCCTCACCGGGCTGGCCTTTGCCGCCCTGGGGCTGATCTGGAATGCCCTTGCGCCGTCCTACGATTTCTTCATGTACTACTTCACTCTGTTCATCACGCCGATGACGCTCATTTCCGGAGTCTTCTTTCCCACCGACCAGTTGCCCGGCTGGCTGGCCGCAGTCGGCGCGGCACTACCGCTGGCCCAGGGCGTCGCCCTGGTGCGGCCGCTGCTGGCGGGAGAAGTCCCTGCCGGCGCCCTGATCCATGTCATGGCGCTGCTGGCTACCGCCGCGGTTGCTTTCGCAGCGGCCCTGGCCCTCACCCGGCGGCGGCTCCTCAAGTAGAATTTGGCGATGGAAACCCTGCTTGTCCTCACCAACTGCCCCCATCGGGACTGCGCCGAGGACATCGCGCGGGAGGTGGTGGAAGCCCGGCTCGCAGCCTGCGTCAATATCCTCGCCCCCTGCCTCAGCATCTATTCCTGGGAAGGGCGCGTAGACCAGGCTGAAGAAGTTCCTGTCCTGATCAAGACCACCACGGCCTGTTACCCAGCCCTGGAAGCCACCATACGCCGACGCCATCCCTACGAGGTGCCCGAAATCATCGCCCTGCCCATTACCCACGGCTTGCCCGCCTACCTGAACTGGGTCGCGGAGGAAACGCTCAAGCCATGATGCTCCGTTGCCTGTTCAGCGTTCTCGCGCTCTTTTTTGCGGCCACCGGACTGGTAGGCGCCGAAGAATTTCTCGACCCCGCGGTGGCCTTCAAGCCGACCGCAAGGGCGGTGGATGGCCGCAGCGTCGAAGTCGATTTCGAAATCGCCAAGGGCTACTACCTCTACCGGGACAAGTTCCGCTTTGCCGTCGAGGGCGACGGCGCCAAGGCGGGCGCGGCCATTTTCCCCCCGGGCAAGGAAAAGAACGACGACAACTTCGGCCGCGTCACGGTCTATTACGGGCCCACCACCATCGCCCTGCCCATCGAACGCAGCGGCACCGGCGACCTGCCCCTCAAGCTCAAGGTCACCTCCCAGGGTTGCGCGGATGCCGGGGTCTGCTATCCACCCCAGACGCAGATTCTCGCCGTCACCTTGCCAACGCCCGATGCGCCGCCCGCAAAGCGCTCGGCCTCCGGCAGCGAGACCGGCCGTATCGCCCAGGCCCTCAAGAACGCAGGGTTCTGGGCCAATCTGGCCTTCTTCTTCGTCGCTGGACTGGGGCTGGCCCTGACGCCCTGCGTTTTCCCGATGATTCCCATCCTGTCCGGAATCATCGCCGGCCAGGGCCATAAGGCCACGCACGCCCGCGGATTCGTCCTCTCGCTCGCTTACGTCCTTGGCATGGCGGTGACCTATGCCGCGGCCGGCGTCGCCGCCGGCCTTTCCGGCACCCTCGTCTCCAGCGCCCTGCAGAATCCCTGGGTACTCGGAAGCTTTGCGGCGGTCTTCGTGGTTCTCTCCCTCTCCATGTTCGGCTTCTACGAATTGCAGCTGCCGACCGCCCTGCAGAGCAAGCTTTCGGAAGAAGCCGGCCATCTCCAGGGCGGCCGCGGTGTCGGCGTCTTTCTCATGGGCGCGCTCTCGGCCCTCATCGTCGGACCCTGCGTCGCCGCCCCCCTGGCCGGGGCGCTCCTCTACATCGGCCAGACCGGCGATGCCGTCCTCGGGGGAACGGCCCTCTTCGTCATGGCGCTGGGCATGGGGGTGCCGCTGATCGCGGTGGGACTCTCCGCCGGTAGCCTGCTCCCCAGGGCCGGTCCGTGGATGGAAGCCGTCAAGAAGGCCTTCGGGGTGGTCCTCCTGGCCACCGCCGTCTGGCTCGTCGGGCCGGTGATTCCGGTGGCGGCGCAGATGCTGGCCTGGGCCGTCCTCCTCATCATTCCCGCCATCTTCCTGCATGCCCTCGATCCCCTGCCGCCCCACGCCAAGGGCTGGCAGCGCTTCTGGAAGGGAATCGGGATCGTCATGCTGCTCACCGGCGCCGCGCTCCTGATCGGAGCCCTGGCCGGCGGACGGGATCCGCTGCAGCCCCTGTCCGGAATGCGGAGCCCGAGCGGGACCAACGAAGTCTCTCATCTGCCCTTCAGCCGGGTGGCCACGGTCGAAGCCCTGGACCAGCGGCTCAAGACCGCCGGCAAGCCGGTGATGCTCGATTTCTACGCCGACTGGTGCGTCTCCTGCAAGGAAATGGAGCGTTTCACCTTTTCCGATCGCGGGGTGCGCGATCGCCTGGCGGGCTTCGAGCTGCTGCAGGTGGATGTCACCGCCAATTCCGAGGCGGACAAGGCCTTGCTCGCCCGCTTCGGCCTCTACGGGCCTCCGGGAATCCTGTTCTTCGATTCCACCGGCCGCGAACTCACCGATCTGCGGGTCGAGGGCTACAAGGACGCGGCGGCTTTCGCCGCCGTTGTAGACCGGGCAAACCGGGGCGGCTGAACCCCCCCGGAGCTACCGCTTATTTGTACTTGGCGTCGATTTCGTAGACGTTCTTCTGCACCAGGCGCTGAACCAGGGTATCCAGCGTCAGGCCGCCGGAGGCGCCCTGCTTGAAGCCCATGACCGAGGTGGATTTGGCACCGAGCTCCATCTTCTCCTCGGTGTAGCCGGTGGCGACCTGCTCGGTGGTGTTGGCATTGATCAGCTTGTAGCGCATGCCGATGATCCACACCCCGGTGGATTCCTCGGTCTTCACCGACCCCACCGCCACGCCGGCAGCGGCCGAGCCGCGCGAGCCGCCGGCGATGGCGACGACCGACCCCAGGGCGGCGCCGTCGAATCCCTGGCTCGCCTGGGCCACCGGCTCAGCCTTCAGGATGTCGAATTTCAGAATCCACTTGGTGGTCTTGAACTTCCCTTTCTGCAGCACCCTGCGCGCTGCCTGGGGATTGCCCATGGTGTAGGCGAGGGTGAATTCGTTGAGCAGCGGACCCAGATCGGCCCGCTCGAGCACCTTGAAATTGGCCTTGCCCAGTTCGAGTTCGGCATAGTCGGCGATATTGTTGGGGCCGAACTTCTGGGTGAATGAAGCATTGCTGCTCTTGATTTCCCCCGGAATGACGATGATGGTCGGGCCCTTCTTGTTGGCATTGGTGTATTCGATGGGCTTGTACATCGCCTTGTCGGCCATGGCGTTGGCCTGCTGCGAAGTGCTGCTGCCGGCGGTGGGCGAGGGGTTGTTGGCGTCGGCAGGATTAGCGCCCCCGCCGGTGGTCTGACAGGCGGCGAGGACGGCGGCGGTGGAGAACGCCCAGAGGGCACGGGAAAGGGGGGTTTTGACGAACTTCATGATGACTGACCTGGCGATTTGCTTTATGGGAATCCCGATTCTGATTGAATAGCGACCGATTCCGCAAGGGCTAAGCCAGAAACGTATCCCACGCGAATCGGGCGATGAGGGCGCCGGCCACCACGAGAAACGCCCGCCGAACGAAGCCGCTACCCCGGCGCAGCGCGAGCCGGGTGCCGACCAGCGAGCCGGTGCCGTTGCACAGGGCCATGGCCAAAGCGAGCAGCGGCAGCCAATGGCCGTGGGGGACGAAGAAGGCGAGGGCGGCGAGGTTGGTCGCGACATTCACCACCTTGGCCGCCGCCGAGGCATGGAGAAAATCGAATCCGAAGCCGCGCACGAACAAGAAGATGAGGAAACTCCCCGTACCGGGGCCGAAGAAACCATCGTAGAAGCCGATGGCGGCACCCAGTCCGGCCGCAAAAGCCAATTCGCGCGCTCCCGCGTGCAGGGGTCGATGGATTTGACCCAGATCCGGACGTTTCCAGACATAGGCGGCGCCGGCCAGGAGCAGGGCGAGGATCAGCGGTCGCAGCGCCTCCCGCGGCAACCAGGCCACCGCCGCTGCCCCCAGGTAGGAAAAGGCGAAGGCGAAGGCCGCCGCCGGCACGACGGTACGCCAGGGCATGGCCACCCGCCGGGCATAGCGCCAGGCGGCGCCGGAGGTTCCCACGACGCTGGCCCCTTTGTTGGTGCCGAAGAGGCTGGCCGGCGATTCGCCCGGCAGGGCGGCGAACAGGGCGGGAATCTGGATCAGGCCGCCGCCGCCCACCACCGCGTCCACGGCACCGGCCAGGAAGGCAGCGGGGAGCAAGAATGCGAGGGCGGCGAGGGGAAATTCGGGAGTCATGGTCGAAGGCGGGCCGGGGTCCCCTCTTGGCCGCAGGAACGGCTCGGGCGGCGCTTGGGCTATTATCGCGAAAACCCCGGAGAATCGCTCGCCAGACTCCCGATTTCCATGAACTCGATGATTTACGCCCCTCCTGCAAGACTTACGGCGCCAGGTGCCCGTTCCCCGGGGTTCAGGCCGTGAGCGGCACCCTGTCCTCGGCCGGCCCGTCTTTTCTCGACGGACTGCGGCGCTGGTTGGCGCGCCAGGGCCGCATGGCCCGTTTCGCCGGGCTCACCCTGGCGGCGGCGGTGACGCCAAGGGCTTACGACCCCGTCGCCCGGGCGGCCGTCGCCCAGGCCTTGTGCGTCGGTGCCTGGCAGCCTCTGCCCGGCTATTTTCTCGCCAGCCTCCTGCTCGGGGGCGTGCTGACCCGGGTCTTCTCCGTCACTGCAGCAAGCTACGGCCTTTCCCACCTGGCCCTCGAGGCGATGATCCGCGTCTACATCATGGAGCTGCTGCCCCTGGCGGCAGCCCTCTTCGTCGCCTTGCGGGCCATTCCCGCCCTCCCCGCGGCGGAGCTCCCCGACGCCCGCCGCGCGCCGACGATTGAAGTGGTCGCTCACTTCGTTGGAAGCTTGCTGTCAGTATGGGTCCTTGCCGTGGCCAGCAGCCTGGCCAGCCTGGTCGTGGCCTACCTCGTCATGCATGGCGCCACCCTCTGGGCCCTCGAAGGCTACGGGCGCATCGTCGGCCAGGTCTTTTCTCCCCTGGCGGCGGCGGCACTCGCGCTCAAGCTTTTCCTCTTCTCCCTCGCCGTGGCCCTCGCGCCCCTTTCGCTCTTCTCCGACCTGCGCCGCAGGTCGGAAAGCGGCGCCGAATTACGGGCCGTGGCGCGCCTCCTGCTCTTCCTGGTGATCGTCGAGGGCGCCGCGCTTGCACTGCGCGTCAGCTGATGGTCTGCTTCGCTCCATGAACCCCTCCGAAACCCCGCCGCTCATCCCCCACGCCAAAGCCAAGGCTCTGGTCCTCATCGGGGCGACCCTGGTCTTGCTGGCGGCCTTTGCCTTCTTCGTCATGTCCGCCCGCGGGGTTTTCGAACCGACCCAGGCCCTGGTCCTCGTCGCCGAAAATTCGGAAGGGGTCGCGGTGGGGATGGACCTGACCTTTTCCGGCTTCCCCATCGGCCGGGTTCGCCGGGTCGAACTGGGCGACGACGCCAAGGCCCACATCCACATCGAGGTCCCCGTCAAGGATGCGCGTTGGCTGCGAACTTCGTCGGTCTTCACCCTGGAACGCAGCCTGGTCGGCGGCACCCGGATTCGGGCCTTCTCCGGCGTGCTCGACGATCCCCCCTTGCCCGGCGGCGCCCAGCGGGAAGTCTTGATCGGCGACGCCGCCGAGCGCATCCCTCAGGTGCTCGGGACCATGCAGGTCCTGCTCCGCAATCTCGAACTGCTCTCGGCCGCCGATTCCAACGCCGCCCGCACCCTCGATAATCTGCGCGCGGTCACCGGGGCGATGACGGGACGCCACGGCGTCCTCGCCGGAATTCTGGGCAGCGACCAGGACGCCCAGCGGGTGATCGACGCCCTCGACAAGACCAATCGCCTCCTGGCGGAAACCAACGCCCGCCTTTACGGCCGCGACGGGCTGGCCGACGAGGCCCAGCGCACCGCCCGGGAAGCGCGGGCCATGCTGGCCGAAGCGCGGACGACGCTGCAGAAGCTCGATGCGACGCTGGCCGACGTCGGCAAAGTCGCCGCCAACGCCAAGGGCGCGACGGAGGATCTGGACGTCCTGCGCAGCGAAGTGGAAACCAGCCTGCGTCGCATTTCCGGACTGGTGGAGGAAATCAACCGCAAATGGCCCTTCGCCCGGGAGCAGGAGTTGAAGCTGCCATGAAGGCTGGGCTGGCGCTCCTGGCTGCCCTGGCCGTCGCCGCCTGCGGCAGCGGACCGGTGGTCCCCGACTGGCAGGCTGGCGCCCATCAGGCCCTGGCCGGCTATACCCGGGCCTATCTCGCCGGCCGCGACCGGGTTGCCGGCCAGGAGTTGGCTCTCGCCCGGCGGGAAGTGGCGCGCACCGGCAATGCGACGGCCATGGCCGCGGTGGAACTCAAGGTCTGCGCCCTGAGGCTGGCCAGCCTCGCCGGTGGCGACTGTCCGGCCTTTGCGCCGCTGGCCGCCGACGCGGACGGCGCCAGCCGGGCCTACGCCGCCTATCTGGCAGGGCATTGGCCGGCGGCCGAAGCCTCGCTGCTGCCCGCCCCCCAGGCTGAGGTCGTGCGGGGAAAGCTGGGGCCGGAGAACCTCGCCGCCGTCGGCGATCCGCTCGCGCGGCTGGTGGCCGCTGCCGCGCTTCTGGGCGCCGGCCGCCTTTCGCCCGCCGGCATCGCGATGGCCGTCGAGACGGCGGCTGAACAGGGCTGGGCCCGGCCCCTTGCGGCCTGGCTGGCCTTCGACCGGGAACGTCTGCGCGCTGCCGGCGACGCCGACGGAGCCGCCGCCCGCCAGCGCCGGATAGACCGCGTCCTGGGGACCCCGGGACGCTAGTCCGAATTCGGACTGGGGCCGGCGCCCTTTGGGAAACGTGGTTTCGTCGGGAGTGAAACTGAATCGGGCGCGCGGGTCGGGTTACCCCGCAAGGCGGAGGCCGGCCTTGCATGACCCTTCCCGCCGCCGCCGGGGGTCACTTCGATGCAGAAGCTAGCGAACGGGCGCAAAGCCGCGCCGTTGCTTGGTTGTTCGGATTCCAGCCCGGAACATGGGCACAATCTTGGGCACACTTTTTGAAGTCATGCCCCTATTCTGCCCGATTGTTGCCGTCCCGCCAGCGCCGACTTTCTGATTTTGCGAAACAGATTTCAGCCGGTCAGGTCATCCAGCGGATCAAGGCCCAAGCCAGTCAGCCGCCGATTCATCAGCCCAAGCCGTTCGGCCATGCCCGCCCATGACGCATTGGCGAAAGCATCATGCTCGGCTTTCAGTCGTTCAAAGGTGCGCCAGTGCATTCCCTTGGGCTTGCCGCCTTCCGGGTTCGCTATCCCGGCTCCCCATCCAAGCCGCCGCCGGATCGTGTCCGCCCGCCGCATTGCTCGATCATCATCCGTTTCCCGCTGGCATTGATAGGCCAGCTTGTGACAGTGCCGACAGGCGAAGATTGAACCGCCGTAGAGAATCGCCACGCGCCGCCCGCATCCTCTCGCCGGGCAAAGGAACCACGCCCGCCGCCCGCCGAAGTGCAAGCCAGTCCATTCCAGATAGACGGGGTATTCCATCGGTTGCCACTCGCCGCCATTGCTTCGGCTTCGGTAGTTGAGAATCACGCGGTCAACTTCCGTTCGCATCTGAATTGATGCCACCTCGTTACCGTTCACCGTCCAATGCCAGCCGAAGGCCCGGCCCGGTGTCAGCAGGCCATCGCGTTGCAGCTTGCGAATATCCAGCGGTCGCATGTCGCTTGTCGTGTCCTTTCCGTATTGCCTGCGTCCGCTACCGAAGCCGCCCATGATTTTTCCTTCCGAGATTTGCCGAAATCATTTGGCAAGTTTGCGGTACCGTTTCCGCTGATTCTTGCCGCAACCTTGCTGTAATCTTGCCGTTGCTGGCATTGCGGCGGTGAACCGCACGGGCTCATGGTTGCCGCTTCAGTGGTCGCCATCATTCGCCCCTTTCTGGATCAACCACGGCCAGCGCTCGCGGCCGTTGCGTTGGTCGGAATCGTCGGGCATGGGTAGGTAGTCGCTACAGCGCCGGGGCAGGTCGTCCATGACCAGCAGGCGGGTCGCCCAACAGCGGCTGCCGCTCAGGTGCTGGCAGGTCCGACAATGGCGGCGGTCGTCGGGTTCGGGTTCGGTGAGTTCCGCCGCCGCACGCCCGATGAAGTAGCTGCGCGCCTCGGCATCATTCCGGCATCGTTGCAGCACGTCGGCGATGGTGCCCGCGTCCGTTTCGCCGATGTGTGCGAGCCAGGCGCGAATGCTGGCGGTTTCGCTGGC
>DAORDK010000035.1:0-31844 GCA_035345935.1 Rhodocyclaceae bacterium
TTAACCAAGTTATCAAGAAGTTGATTTGGGTTTTCTAGGTCTGCCATCACTCACCTCCCATCAGCCCAGCCACCGACGCGCTGGCGGTTGTCTCGGCTTCGGTCAAGCCGTTGAGCATGGTGACAGGCTTCACAGAGTCGCGCACCAACCCGATGTGCTCCAGCGTCAATTCGTTGTCTATAAGTTGTAGTGCCGAGGTCTGACTTTGAGTTTTAAACGCTTGAAGAATGCCGTTTGATTCGCGCAGCCTTGCTACCAACACGCCTTGCTGGCGCTCGTACGAAGTGCGAATCTTCGCTGCTTCGCTGATGGCGAAGTCACGAGATTCCGCTAGCTGGCGCTCAAGCTCGGCGATGCGAACACGTGCTTCGTGCAGCTCTTCAGTCTTGCCCATAGCCTCCCCCTCATTCAACGGAGATTGTCGTCTTGACGACCTGGTGACTACAGCCGCCACCGTCCATCAGCGGATTGTTTGTCATCCACTCGTCAGCCAAATCCCACAACCCGAACGGCCCCGCGACGGTGTAAATGGGTTCGCCGTATTTGCACAACGCGACGTAGTATTGGTCTAGCTCAACTGGCTCGCTCATAAGCATCACTCGCTTTCTTTATTTGAAGTGGGCGGCCAGGAACTCCCAACCCTTCCGGTGACTTGGATTGACCCACAAAGCAGCACCCTTCTCCGGCCGGAATGGCTACCGTGCAAGTCTGTTTGGTCTCTTGCGGATTCCAAGGCCAGTATGCAACTCGCCAAAGGCGCTGCTTTGTAGGTTGCGGGTGCTCGGGCTCTAACCGAGATGAACACGCTTGATTTCTCAACCTATTCGTTCCACCCACAAGTCAAGCGCACTGACACTCTGTGCTCCGCGCCAGGAATCGGACATGGCGCTGCCCGACCAATGCGCTTGCTTGTAGGTGGTGCCTTACGGGCACCAGTCGGGCGATTTCAAGGCGGCTTCTGTGCTTACCACAGCACGCGATAGCTGATCCGCATTCAGGAGCTTCGCCCGACACAGGCTCCGCTCATCTTCCCCTTTCGGGTGTGTCTCCGACAATCCCCCTACAAGTCAAGCGCCCTGATTGGGAACCCCGTCGTGTCAGGTTATCGGGCATCCACGCTTGCCGGCCAAAATCACCGGGGCTGCCTTGGGTTTCACTGACTCCGCGCACAGGGCGCTTGCTTGTAGGTGCCGGGTGCCGCAGTTTTATTCAGCCCGGCGCTGAACCGAGTACAGATCAGCGGCTTTCTGGAGCGCACGCAGAGGGAAAGTCGGACACAAAGCCTCTGCACACTTCTGGTTTCTTTCCCACCAGCAAAGTCACCCGCCGTCGCATGAGCCTGTACGCTCGCATTGTCGAGGTCTAAGCACGTCGGGGTGTTCGTGCCGGGGTTATTCCCGGCCCATGTCGTAGCCTTTGGCGGCGTACCCCGCCGTCAGGGTGCGCTTGATGTGATCTTCGATCGCCTGGGCAAGCTGTACGCCCTGGACGGGCGTGTCGCCAACTTCGACGATGGCGCGCCCGATGAACTCGGCTGCTGCGATGAGGACCGCGGCGACCGGCAGCTGTCCCTGCGCAGTGACTTCGATGAAGCGCTTGAGGGTGTCGTCGATGACCTTGCGGTCGAGGTTGTGGATGACCATGGTTTCTCCTAGTTGATCGCCAGCCCCAGCACGATGCCTGTCAGCACGGGCAGGACGAAGATGAGGATGGTGCGGGCGGTGGCGCAAAACGACGCACCGAAGGCGAGATAGAACGAGCGCTTGACCCCCAGGCCGGCGTTCACATACCGGGTAAACCGTGCCAGTGAGTAGATGTTCATGAGCTTTCTCCCTTGGTTTGAGAATACGCTAACGTGTTAGTGAATGTCAACTCTGGCGAACTCTTACTGTCAGTACCGTCCCGGTACCCGTGGTCGTACGCCACCGAGCAGACGTGCATCAGCGCCGCGTCCATGCTGAAGCGGTTATACGCGTTGGTTGTGAGGTGCTTGGCGAACTCGTCGCGCAGTTGATTCAGATCAAGCATCGTCGTCATCCAGAATAGCCCATACCCCGACGGCCACGCCGAGGACGATCCACCAGAAGATCCAGGTCGAGAGAGGGGGTATCACGGTCAATACTCCGAAGGAAGCATCAGAACGTTGCCCGTGAAGAAGAATTTCCACTCTCCCTTGGGGCAGTCGGTGTAGTCGATGGGCTTGGTGAACAGGTCGTTGCCGTTGCCGTCGTCCGCCGTGATCTTGGCCTTGCTGCCTTCGACGTGCAGGACAATAGACAGGAAGTCCTCTTTGGCCTGCAGCGCAAACAGCTCGGTCGCCACGATGTCGAGGAACCAGTACGCGCCTGCATTCTCCGCGAAGGCTTGGGCGCCCTCGGTGTAGAGCATTCGACGGTTGAGGCCGTGGCGGTAGAAAGTCTCGCTGCCGTAGTAGTTGGCGAGCAGGTTGCTTAGGTCTTGGGTGTTCATGGCTTTACTCCAGAACGATTAACTGCGGACTGAAGGACAATAACAACTTCGTCCCGCATGAATTCGACCCGCGTTGCCCGTTCAATCATGGCTATCGTGTTGGCTGCCAATGAGCGGCGCATTTCAGCCTCAATTTCTGCGAGTGCCTTTTGAATCATCGGTTCGGCGGCTTGCATCATTGACGCGTTCATTTTCGCGATGATGGCTTTAGCCGATAGGGCTTCTTCGTTGATATGAAACTGGTTCATGTCAGCTCTCCAGCAATTTGTCCATCACAACGTTGTATGCCTTCGAGAAGCGCGCTGTATCCACCGGCCCGCCCAACAGCTGGATCAACTGGTCAAGGATCAGCACGACCGCGGCGTCGCACACCGGGTCTGCGTTCTCCAGCCGGCATTCGTCGATGGCGTCGACCAGGGCTGAGGCGACCTTCCGCGGGTTCGAGGCGCCGTTCATGCAGATGTCTGCGGATTGGTATCGGTTCATGTCAGCCCCTTGCTTTCAGCCACTTCTCTTGCGCATCGCACATGGCTTTTGATACTGCATCCTCTTCTTCTGCGGTTCGCTTGTAATCAGGCGCCATGAAGAAATCCCAGACATCACAATACAGCTTGGCGGCCGCTATGTGCTTGTAGATCTGCGGCGCACCACGCTCTCCGGCAGGGTCTTGTGCCTCGATGTGCTTGCGCAACCAAGCGCCGAAGGGCTCGGACACGTCGTAGTCATAGACGCCTGGAAAGTCCTTCTCGATCACGGTGAAGACGGCATCCAGATACAGCCCTGAAAGCTCAGCGAACTCTGCGACGGCGTAGCACAGCTCGTAGCAGCCCTGACCCCAGTGCTCAAGGAGGGCGTCGTCCTCTTTGACGCCCTCCCACATGAACGCGGCGGTAATGGCGATGTTGATGTGGTTCATGTCAGCGCTCCTTCAATTTCTTCGCGCAGCTTGCACGGCCCACACTCGCCGCAGTTGCACGTGTCGTTGAAAACTTCGATGGTTCGGGAGAGCAGGGTGCGCAGCCGCTCAATCTCGTCGAGCAGGCTGGGCCATGCGTCGTATGCGACATCGTGAAAATCTGCCCTTGCTGCCATGCAGCGATTCTCTTCGAGGCACATATCGGCATACGCTTGCGCGTCTTCTTTGGTGGGGTAGTAGTTGCTTGCAGTCCCGATGCACTTCTGCCCACGGCTCTCGAAGCTGATTGACTCGCCAGAGCAGCCAGGAGCAACCCCGAATCTGGTGATCTTGATCTTGCTGACCGTCGCCTTGTACAGAGCATCACCAGGCTCTTTGTAGTGGAAGTCCACCTCATACGCCGTGACGGGCAACTTGGCACCCCGCAGGTCGTCGTTGCTCAGTTCGCGGAAGTCAGGGGTGCTACGCTCCTTTGTTGCGTCAAAGGCGGCGCGAAGTTTGTCGGTGTCGATTTTCATTTCACATCCCTCATTTCTTTGCCGCGCTGGATACCCTTCACATACCCATTGACGTATGCCAACACGCCTTGCAGCGTGCCGAACTCTCCAAGCTTCAGGTTGGTGTTCTTGTCGGTGACAGCAAGAAGGTCATCGCCACTGACATCGATGCGGAAACCCAGGCGCTCTACAGCTTCCATGACGTAGAGCTGAAAGCCGTACTGTGCCGGGGTGATGTGGTCGATTTTCATTTCAATATCTCCGTAATCTTGCGGATAGGCGCCAGATACGCTTCGTCTGACGTGAACACTTCCAGTGTGTCTTTGACGCCGGCGGTGTAGACCAACAACCGGTCCAATTCCATTGATGAGATCAGGGCGCGCATGCGGAACTGAAGCAGCTCGCAGTCATTCGGGAGAGCGTCTATCGCCACGATGAGGTCGTCGAGTTTGGTCATTTCAGCTCTCCTCCTCAAACACATGCCACACCAACTGCCCGTGCCACATCAGGACGGTTCCAATGAATCGGCCGGGGTTGTCACAGACCGGATTCCCCGTGCCGAAGATATGGATTGTGCGGGTTTCCTTGGGGGCATCCGGATCGCACAACGCCCAGAGACACAGAAGCTCGTTTTGGTTGTGAACACTCAAGATTTCGGCACCTTCAGGCAGTTCGACGGTCTGAATGTCTTCGACTTCCAGGACGTACTTAAAGATCCGTTTTGTCATTTCAGCAGTTCCTCCGGGATGTCAACTTCGTTGCCCAGCTTTGCCGCCACGTAACAGCGCATGGCTGCGATGAGCGGGGTGTCCCCGCAAGCTGCCGCCCTCTCCCATACCACGTGCTCCGGGTGGTCGTAGGAGGCCCACCATCGACCACCGAACGCCAGGTTGATCTTCTCACGTTCGATGATTGGCCCGCCCTGGCCCCAGTTCCCGCTTGGGTTAAACCAGTGACATGAGTCCTTCTTGTTTGACACCATGACTTGGGTGATGTCTCCGTGGAAGACCGAGATACGTCCCCAGTTCTCACACTTCGCCACCGCCCAATCAAGCGCAGCGCCGGTCAGTTCCGATGTTTTGATTTTCATTTCTCAATCTCCTTTCACCTGCCAAGGCGCAGTGCCATCGAGCATGCGGACAAACATTTCGTGTTGTGCAGCCCGAGCAGCCCGAGCAGCGTCCCCAGCAGCGGCCCGAGCAGCGTCCCGAGCAGCCCAAGCAGCGTCCCAAGCAGCGTCCCAAGCAGCGTCCCGAGCAGCGTCCCCAGCAGCCCGAGCAGCCCAAGCAGCGTCCCAAGCAGCGGCCAACTCTTTTCCTGTCGCCTCGCCGTTTGCGTAGCGCTCTGCTACGTCAATAGCGGCAATACTTCGCGCGTCAGCCATCAGATGCTGCACTTGTCGAGCGCACCAGACCGCGAACAACCGCAAGTCTCGGTCAGCCCCTGCCACGCATCGGGTAGCCCAAAGAGCATCCTCAAGCCCGTTCGATTCAAGTATCGTCTTGATCGAGATCGGCTCGTCATGCTTGAATCGGATGTACGTTTCGCGCTCCGCGTTGAACGTCTTGCCAGACAGCGCGCAGACCAGCTTGTTGTAGCCTTCGATGCAGGCTTTGGCTTTGCGAAGCTGTTTGAGTGTTACGGTCCAGTTTGTCATGTCAATCCCCCGTCGTCAGGATCGCGCAGCCGGCGTACTGGCAGGCCAGCATGTCTTCGGCGTCGACGATGGACACTTGGTCTTGTGGCACCCTGAAGTAGAGGGACACCGTTTCGAGCGCGCAGGCCTCGTCGGTCGCCGAGACCACCCCGAAGTTGCTGCCTTCTAGTTCCCCAGGTATGCAGAATCCGTAGATCATGGCTTGAACTCCTCAGAGAAGTCGTCAATGGCGCGACAAAGATCCTCGAACTGGATCAACTCCACGCATTCCGCGCGGGGGTCAAGCTGCCCGTAGGTTGGGTCATATACGTCAACGAGCACGTCCAGGCGTGTGACGTATGCGTCCTTGTTCGCCCGAAGAAACGCCGCCAGGGCTTTTATCATTTCAGTGCTCCTGTAGCTCAGTCACGCTGGCGATGGCCGCGCGTTTGACCCAGTCGTGGATCTCTGCCTCGGTGGCGATGCCGTACATGGCGTCGTCGAGCAGATCCTCGGCTTGGTCCGGGTTGTAGTCGTACGCCAGGGCCAGCACGTCTTCGTCGAGTTCGTCGGTGTTCATGCCCTCGTGCTCCATCGCGTTGATGAGGCTGGCGCTCCATGACTCAGCGGGGTCCATGTCAGACTCGAACAGGTTCGCCAGTGACGAGAACGCCGTCAGCTTGGCGGTCGTGGCCCCGCGCCGCGTGCCGTACCCGAGGTAGAACCCGGCGTCCCAGGCGTAGGTGTTGGACATCCATGCGACGCCATCCGAGCGTTCCCAGCGCACGCCTGACGCGGCGTTGAACGTGACCAGCTCCCCCTCGGGCATGCGGAGGACGAACTTGTTCGACCGGCCGATGTTCTCCTCGATCAGGCGGACGAAGACCGGCGTGGTGGCGAGCTGCGGCGCGGCGGTCAGCAGGGGCTGGAGCACGTCGCGGATGTAGTGCCAGGTGTCGGACTTGCTCCGGTCGGCGTCGTTGCCGGAGTGCAGGACGCCGTTGTGCATGAGCTGCGCCGTACCGCCCGGCAGCTCGAATTCGTACGGGTGACAGTTGGTCAGATCCACGTCCCCGTGGGTCCGCATCCGTGCATGCCAGGCGCAGACACGCCCGGCGATGTGGGCGTGGTAGAAGTCGCGGAACTCCGCGAAGCTCGTCGGTACGCACTTTCTGACCGTGTCGTCCGGGCCGGGGTACATGACGCCAATTCCGTCCGGGTTACTTCCGTATATGTCTTCGAGCAGCGCTGTGTCGAACACAACGCCGGCGGTCTGGGTGACGAGCAGGCACATGATTTTCTCCTAGTACCCCCCGGTTCTCCCGGGGGTGTGCGGTTGGTGGGGTTACTGCCGGTCCTTCAGGCCGACCCAGATCTCGCCAGACGTGCCTTCGCGCAGGTAGAGCCCGAGTGCAGCAGCCACGTTACGCGCGTCTTCTCGCGAGCAGTGAGCGAGACTGGCCAGCGTGCTGAGCCTGCGCAGCTTCCAGCGTTCGTCCAGACACTCGGCGATGAGAACCAGGGCGATGCGAGCGCCAGTGGTGGTGAGGTGCGTCATGATGATCTCCTAAACTGTTAGTGGTTACGCTGCGAGTTCGAGCTGAGTGGGCGTGTCGTCTTTCACCTCCGGCGTTTTGTCTGGTTGCGGTGCTGGGCGTTCCACCGGTGCCGTGCTCTTCGCATGTACCGAGTAGCCGCGCTCTTTCAGGTACTCCCGCAGGTAGCGGGTCTCATCCCGGTTCTCCTGCCGCTCGCACCATGCGAGGAACGATTTGGCGTCCAGGCTGCGCGCGCTGGTGGCCTTGCAGAACAGGACAACCGAGCGAGCGAACTCGATGGCGGCCATCACGGCCTCGAACTTGAGCGAGCCGCGGAAGATCCTGAACTCCAGCGTTTCTCGGGTCACGTTGACCGCTTCGTACCGCTCAGGCGAGCCCCGCCTGCCGTCGGACAACTTCTTGTGTTTGACCTTGGAATACGTGTTGGACAGGTCACGCCGGGCTACGCTCAGAACCAGGTGCGCGTTGTCCGGGGAATTTACGAACACCAGTACCTTGCCGATCGTCAGCGCGCTCAGCCCTGATTTATCCACGTGGACGTGGAGGCCGCAGGTGTCTGTGTCGTGGCTGCTCAGCCCCGCTACCGCCTCGGCGTCGCTCAGGAACGCGCCCATGTGCGCCCGGTGCATCTTCAGCGGGCCGGCGGCCGTCACGATCTCGAACCCACGGTCCAGGCTGCCGTCGCACTCTGCCCAGGCGTACCTTTCCGTGCTGATTGCTGGGCGTGAGGACGGGTGACCTATCCAGTGGTCCGCGTTCAACCTGTGCAGCGCAAGCTCGGCGCAGTCGTCGCGGGAGTAGCCGCCATCTACCTCTACTTCCAGCTCGATACCCACAACCGGCCCCGCCACTGGCTTGCCGTCCGGCGTGCTGCGATGCACAGCCAGCCTCCCTTTGCTGCTGTGGTAGTGGCCGATGCTCGGCGTCGCCCTGTCGTCTCTTTCGGCTTCGGCTTCGGCTTCGGCTTCGTCTTCGTCTTCGTCTTCGTCTTCTCCGAACAACATGTCATAGACGACCCCAGGGAAGTACTCGCCGTTGCGCTCGTAGTAGTCGCGGGTCTCGTCGTCGTGGATATAGTCGGGGTCGCCACGTTCGTAACTCCGCACGGTCGGGTAATACTCATTCGCCGCTGAGGCTAAAATGTATTCGCCGTGGTATTCCGACCACCGATAGTCAGCGTCGAGGCAGCCGGAACATACAACCCGTTCGTCATAGGTATGTCCCGTGTCGCCGTTGTTCACGACACTGTCGCAGTCCTGGCAGATCACCAACTCGTTCGCCATATCCTGAACGGCCTCGATCCCGCATCGCTGCTGCAACGCCTCCAGCACGCGGCGGGTCAGCCTTGACGGCAGGGCGTCGAGTTCGTAGCGCAGGTCGTCCGCGTGCTGGAAGTTGAAGGACGGCAGATCCCGGCCGAAGTTGTACATCTGGTGCATCCGGCTGGCCAGGGTCTCGCGGCGGATTTCTGGGCTGTAGATGCCCAGGTAGTCAAAATCGCCCTGGTATCTCCATGTGCGTTCAGGGCGCTCCGGCGAAAAGCGTGCGCTACTCATCGCGCGTAGGGTGAGGCGCATCTTGCGCCAGGAGGCCTTGAAGTCGTACCAGGATGAGGTCCGATACCCCATATTGGCGCGTATGAACCTCATGAACGTCAGCGGGTACCGCCGAATCTCCCGCATCATCGCCAGGGGGTGCAATCCACCCCGCAAGTAGCGTGCCACAGCCTCGGATTCTGACACTGTCACGTCGCTCAGACCGAGGCTCTCGCACATGGACACACTGGCTGCAGCGTCGGTGTGATCCGCCAGTGGAATTTCGGGTGTCGAACTGCTGCTAACGGAAACCATTTTTGTTCTCCCGTTTCTGGAATTACCTGTTAGTGGATGCGAATCCTACAGGGTCGTCGATTGACACAGGCTATCGCTGCAGGCTGCGACGATAGCTTTCTCCTAGTTCTCCGCCCCTTCTGACGAGGGGCTTCTAAAACGCGTCAAAACGGCTCAGGTTGAACGCAAGCCTGAAGTACGTGGGGGAGCATCACCCGGGCTGTTTTGACGCGTCTGGGGTCAATCTGCTGCGTTGTACGAGGTATCCAGCTCAAACTCCGGCTCGATCATCGCTTCATCCATCATCGCCAGCACATCCTCGATGGTCTGGGGGTCGTCGCCCCTCGGCCCGGTCTCGGGCGGCAGGATCTCCACGGGTGGGTGTGGGGGTACCGTGGTCGGGGGTGCCGTGGTTGTGGGTGATGGCGCGGCTGGCGCGACGAGTGCTGGCGGTGCCTCGACGGGTGGAGCGGAGGGGGGTGCCACTCGCCGGGTCGGGTCTTGGCGGTAGTGGTTGCTGTCGGCCTTGAGGCAACCACATGACTTTGCGTTGCCACTCGTCACCGCGCTGGCCCAGGGGCGACACTCGTTGCCGCACTCGCATCGGCACAAGTACCGGTATGCGTTGCCATCGCGTTCGATGCCCAGCACCAGCAAGCGCCCGAAGGTGCGCCCGACGTTCGGCCGGCGCCGGTTCTTGTCGCGGAACGGGCAGGCCGGGAGTTTGCCCGGCGGCAGGAAGTGAACACCGGAAGGCGGAGCGTCGCACGCGGCGCGATACCACGTGCTCAGGTTGTGGTAGCTGACGTCTCCACAGTCGCAGAGATAGATCCCCCACGAGCCACGAGCGTCGCGCAGCGCCTCGGCGCCGGGCGGCGGATTGAACTTGTCCACCACACCGATGATCGTCATGAGCCCGATACGCTTGCCAATGAATTCGTTCGGATGACGTTCGCGTGAAGCATGACGTGTGGTTTTCCAGTCAACCTCAGCGTAATGACGTGCGATTTCCAGCACGCGAGCCCGGTTGTAGGTGCCATCGTGCTGGATGATTTTCTTCTGGTTGCGCTCGAAACACGCCCACGCCTTATCACCGTAGCGGTGCAGACAGAGTTTGACGTGGATCAAGTGCATCCTCGACGCACCCAGCTGTCCGATGTCTTCCCACGCGCCGGCTGCGCCACCGGTGGTTGGCTGGTGGGGGGTCAGGGGCATGTCGGGCGTGATTGGCTTGTTGTTCGCCCCGAAGCGATACCCGATCGGCAGCCCATTACGGCCCAGCTTGACCGGGATGTCTGTGATGGCGGGGCGCTGGCGCATCGCGGTGGGTTTAACCCCATCGGCCACCCGAGTCATGAGCGCGCCATCTCCTAGTACCATGTCCAGGATACGGGCAGCGAGCTTGGACGGGGCAGTATTCAAACGCGCGCCGCCAGTGAGAAGGGCGTCGTGCAACGCGGGCGGCAGGTACAGTGTAGCCACGGCAGTGCTCCAGTAAGGGTTAAGGTACTAACAGGCTAGTACAATTACGCACGAAGTCAACATATTTCCGGGAACCTAGACGTTTTTTGAGGTCTCGTATAAAAACCCAATATTGCATAACGAAAGATTCCCACGCAGGAATGCGGGCTGGAGGGGCGAATTCCGATGATTTTTCTTCTAATCGAAGTTTTCTGGAGAAAAAGAAATACAAACGCTTTTTACATTCGGCAGAGCGAGGGCGAGCGACGCCACCGGCACCGGAGAAGATGAGAATCATTCGCAACTAGCTTTTGCTAAATGAATGTTTTATTTTTATATTTAAGAAAGTCTTAGGAAATGATGGGGAAGCCCAGGCCCAGTCTGGGTTTCATACCCTCTGGGTGGGGGTGGATATGATCGTAGCCTTTTCATAATTCGATCTTGATCGACATATAATATGTTGACTACGACCGTAACGCCTCCCCGGGCGCGGTGGCGTTACGCCTGAATTACCGCGGGTTTATGTGGAACTCGCGCGTAACGCACCTATTACGTGCTGTATCAACATGTCAACTTCGGACGTAAAAACGCGCGCCGAGGGTCGCGGCGCGCGGGGTTTCCTTCTCTGCCGGTGGCGTGTGGGATCTCTGGTCCCGCCACCGGCTTTCCTATAACGAGTGTATCCAGCCCAAAAAACACACGATAACAGCCGTCAGGGCTGGGGCGAATGGGAATGCCCGGCGTGCCGGGCGGTGGAAAATCCTGCCGGACGCGCGGGCGGAGAAGCCCGCGACGTTGGCTTCGTACTCGGTGCGGAACATCAATCGACTTCCACGACATCGTACGTCGCCGCGTTCAGTTTGATGCGGAACAGCATTTCCGCATCCTTGATAATCTCAGCCAGCGCCGAAGCGCCTTCCTTGTCCGCCTTTTTGGCGGCTTGTTCGAGATGGAGTGCGAGCGCTTCGGCGAACTTGACTCTATCCCACGGATTGGCGACCTTCTGAGGCTCGGCCAACGCATGCCAAGCCGGCGCCTCAGCGAGCTTGGCGGCGTAGCCCTCAACCGTGATCGATGCGGCCATCTCGGCGCGCCTTTTCTTACTAACAAGAACTTCGCCACCCGCAAAATACACGGGGGCATACAGGCTCAGCCACTTTAGCATTCCCTCTTTTCTCACTCCGTTACCCACGGCTTCAAACAACTTGTTCGACGTGGCATTGCTGCCGTGCTCAAAGCATTGCATTGCACACCCTATCAACGCTTGCTGAATCTGCTCACGTTGGGCCTTGCTATTCTTGGCAATCGTCGCAATCAGAGCGTTGAGTTTCTTTGCATCCATGATGATCTCCATAAAATAAGGATAGGCCATCTCACATCCCCGCGCCCTAGGCCAATTCGCGCGCCACACTTACAGGCTATGTCGTGTGGTAGGTACAACAAGAAAGCATACTCGAAATGAATACGCTTTCCGGTTAAACCGGAACGTGGCGATTGGCTATGGGCCGTTGATGCGATCTAGGGCTTTGCCGGCCACGTTTGAGAACGACCGTTTAGTGGTCAGACTGTCAGGACATACCCTGACTATTCTAGTCGCGTTTTCTGACGCGATCCGCTCCCGTGCGAAGCATTGCAGCCCCGCCGATGCTTGCTGACGCCGTGTCCTTGGCCGGCGGTTTCCCGGCCCGTGCGCCCCAGTGTTTCGCCCTGCTAGTTATCCGGTCCGCTCATACCGCGCGCTAGGCGGGTAGAACTCGGTCGGAACCACTAGCCGGAACTTCTCCGGCGAAGGGGGACTCGGCGCGGGATACAGGCCGCCGTCCGGTTTCGAGTCTTAGTCCCCTTCACTACTGGCGGGCGGTCAAGCCATGCGAGGAAAGGCGGGGAGGGGGGAGGGACACGAGGAAATGCGAGGCCAGGGCCACACACCCGCCGCGCACGTACCAAGCTCTACTTTCCATTCATGACAACGACATACTTTACCCGGCGGCGACCCCAAGTACCTGATTTCATTCATCTATCGGAATTCCGATGGTTGAGTAGCGCGTACCACACCCCCAAAAAGTTAGACCCCCCACCCTCAAAGCCCGCCCAAAAATTTTTTGGTCAAAAAATCGCTTCGGACCCCCGGTTTTGCTCCAAAATGGTGTTTTTCACCCCGTTTTTCCCCGAAAATGGACATTCGACACGCCGAAACCGCGCTTTTCCTGCTCAAACTGACCGACGATCCGCTATATAAGAGCGCCTTGCGGGCCATCCTGGACGACGCGTCGAGCGATTTCACCCACGAAAACGCCGTGAAATTCATCGAAAGTGGCTGGAAGTCGTACTTGACGCTCTATTCCAACTCTGGTAAACACCGGAAAGATGAGCCAAGACAACCCATTGAACCTTCCTGACGGTGGAGATTTGCTGGCCGGGGACGTGGATGAGGACAAGATCCTCGAAGCGGCCGCCCAGACGGCGATGGTCAACCTGCTTTTCCTGGAGCAGGAGATCGGCCGTCGCATCCTCTCGCCGGATCTGAACAACCGCACGCTCATCGACATGGCCGAGCACTCCTATAAGGTGTCCGGCATGGCGAAGAAACAGGAGCCGAAGGACATGGCGGGGCGGTTTGTGTTCACGATCGACCTCGGCGACGACCGTACAATCACGATCGAGCAGGACATGGAGCCGGCACAGGTGGAGGACGACCCGATGCACCTGGCGCGCGAGGCGGTGGCTGTCCTCGAACCAGCTAACACGTTAGCGCGTGGAGTTTTCGACGACGCCCCGGAGTTTTCATGAACACGATGGACCGCATCACCAGCTACCAGCCCGCGCCGACGAGCCGGCGGTTCATGCGATCGAACGCCAAGGTGCGGATGATGCTGGGTCCGGTCGGGAGCGGGAAAAGTACGACCTGCATCGTGGAGATATTCAGGCGGTGCGCGGAGATGCCGAAGTGCAAGGATGGTTTTCGCCGTTCGCGCTGGGTGGTCATCCGCAACACGGCGCCGCAGCTCAAGACGACCACGCTGAAGAGCTGGAACCAGTGGTTTCCGCCGGGCGTGGCGGGGGTGTGGAAAGAGTCCGAGAAAACCTTCTATCTCAACCTGGGGGATATCCGGGCTGAGGTGCTGTTTCTCCCGCTGGACACCCCCGACGACACTGCACGGCTCTTGTCACTGGAGCTGACCGGGGCCTTCATCAACGAAACCAGGGAGGTGGCGCCGGAGATCATCCAGGCGGTCTTCTCCCGCCTCGGGCGGTACCCGTCGCGGGCCATGTTGCCGGCCGATACGGACTATTGGTACGGGCTGATCATGGACACCAACCCGCCCAGCCGCGACAGCTGGCTGTACTCGCAGTTTGAGGAAGAGAAGCCGGCCGGGTGGGAGATATTCAGACAGCCGAGCGGGCTCGCGCCGAACGCGGAGAACCGCGAGAACCTGCCCGCCTCGTACTACGAAGACATGATGGAGGGTGCGACGGAGGACTGGATACGGGTCCACGTCCACGGTGAGTACGGGCGCAGCGTGGTCGGCCGGGCGGTGTACGAAGAATCGTTCAAGGAATCGTTCCACGTCGCGACGGGCCGGCTGGAGGCCATAAAGAGCCCTGACAGCACCGTGCTGATCGGGCTGGACTTCGGCAGGACGCCCGCGGCCGTGCTTGGACAGCGGGACTGGCGCTCGCGGCTGAACGTACTCAACGCCCTGTACGTGGAGAACGTTGGCCTGGAGAACTTCCTCATCAAGCACCTCAAGCCGTTGCTGCTGGAGCAGTTTCCGTACAACAAGTTTCTCGTGATCGGTGACCCTGCGGGGTGGGCGAAAAGCCAGCTCAACGAAGAGAACGCGTACGACGTGCTCCGGCGGTGCGGGCTGCAGGCGGTGCGAGCGCCGACCAACGACGTAGACAAGCGGATCGCCGCCGTGGAGGGACTGCTCAGCCGCACGACGGACGGCGGGCCTATGGTCATGTTCGCCCCGGGGGAGACGTCTCCAGGCATGCGTCACCTGCTCGCCGCGATGAACGGTGGGTACAAATACAAGCGGCGAACGAACGGTGAGTACGAGATCACCCCGTCGAAAGACAAGTTCAGCCACGTCTCCGACGCACTGCAGTACCTGGCGCTCGGGGCGGACGCGGGGGGCCGTCAGCTCAACTCGGGCGTGCGGAAGGTAGAAGTTGCATCTTACGCCTGGACGTGACAACACTTGCTAACATGTTAGTTGGTGTGTTATAAGGCGGTAGTGCCCCCCTGTTACCACGGACCGCCATGAACGAGTCAGCGACGTCACCTCAGTACACGCCCACGACCTACGCTGGCGGGACTGTCGCCATCAAGTCGCTGGCGCAGCTGCAGGAGGAAGACCGTCGCCAGGCTGAGCAAGCCAACGCAGCGCCGACGATCACGAATCTGGCGAGCCACATCAAGACTCGCTGGTCTGCCATGCAGACCGCCAAGCGAATGACTGTGGAGCCGCGGTTGCTGAACTGCCTGCGGCAGCGCCGAGGTGAGTACGACCCCGAGCGCGCCGCGCTTATCAAGCAGCAGGGCGGGTCCGACATCTACATGATGCTGTCTTCCAACAAGGCTCGGGCAGCGTCGAGCTGGATACGCGACGTGCTCAGCGGCGCCGGCGAAGACAAGCCCTGGTCGGTCAAACCGACACCCATCGCCGACGTGCCGCCGGAACGCATACAGCAGGCGTACGCCGCCATGCGCCGCGAGCTGGAGCAGGCCCTGATGGTCGGGCTGAACCCGAGCGAAGAGGACCTCCAGGCCTGGGTGGACGCCCGGCGCCAGATGATCCTGAACGAGCTGAACGAGGCCGCAGAGAACGCCGCCAAACGCATGGAGGCGAAGATCGAAGACCAGCTGGCAGAAGGTGGGTTCGAGGCGGAGTTCCACGCGTTCATCGACGACCTGGTGACCTTCCCGTTCGCCATCATGCACGGCCCGGTGGTCAAACGACGCAAGACGTTCAAGTGGGCGCCCTCTGCGACGGGGGCGTCGGCGCTGACGGTTGTCGACGAGCTGATTCCGACCTGGGAGCGGGTAGATCCGTTCATGTTCTATTGGGAATCGCACTGCGCGACTCCTGACGAAGGGACGATCATCCACCGGCACCAGCTGACACGCGAGGCGCTGTCACAGCTTATCGGCGTGGAAGGGTATAACGAAGGGGCGATTCATGCGGTGCTCGATGAGTACGGCCGCGGGGGCCTGCGGGAATGGCTATGGGTGGATGCCCAGAAGGCCGTTGCGGAGGGGAAAAACCTCTCGACGGTGATGCAGAACAACGACGGGCTCATCGACGCGCTGAAGTTCATGGGTTCCGTGCAGGGAAAAATGCTGGTCGAGTGGGGCATCGACGAGAGTGAAGTCGAAGATCCGCTGCTCGACTACCCGGTCGAGGCGTGGCTGATCGGTGAATGGGTCATCAAGGCCACCATCAACCCGGACCCGCTGGGCAGAAAGCCCTACTACAAGACCTCGTATGAAGAGATTCCCGGGGCCTGGATGGGGAACTCCCCTCTCGATCTGATCCGGGATTGCCAGAACGTGTGCAACGCGGCGGCGCGGGCGCTCGTGAACAACATGGGCATCGCCTCCGGGCCGCAGGTGTGGGTGAACATCGACCGCCTGCCGAATGGAGAGTCGGTTACGCAGCTGTTCCCATGGAAAATCCACCAGTTTCAGTCCGACCCGCTCGGCGCAGGCTCGCCGCCCATGGGGTTCTTCCAGCCGGAGTCGCTGGCCGCCGAGCTGATGGGGATATACGAGAAGTTTTCGACCCTGGCAGATGAATACTCCGGCATCCCCCGGTACATGACCGGCGACGCTGCGGCCCCAGGCGCCGGGCGCACCGCGACGGGGCTGAGCATGATGCTCACCAACGCCGGCAAGACGATCAAGCAGGTCATCAACAACATCGACCGCCGAGTGTTGCAGCCGCTCATCGAGCGTGCATGGTTCTACAACATGAAGTTCTCGGACGATGAAGAGATCAAGCGCGGTGACGTGAAAATCGTCGCGCGCGGCGCGAATAGCCTGATCGTGAAAGACGCCGCCGCGCAGCGCCGGAACGAGCTGCTGCAGATGGCGCTCACCAACCAGACGGCGCAGCAGATCATCGGCATGGACGGTACGGCGCAGCTCCTGCGGGAGCAGGTCAAGACGCTGGACATGAACGCGGACAAGATCGTCCCGCCGCCAGAAGTCATCAAGGCGAAAATGGCAGTAGCCCAGGCCATGGCAGCGCAGCAAGCGCAGATGGCCCCCACTCCTGAGCAGGACCGCTCACCGGTTGCGAAAGGAAATCAGCAGCTGAACGACGGTACGCCGGTAGCGACGCACTTCGCGCCGGCGCCTGGAGGATGATGAATGGCAAATTATGACGTTCGGTTTCACCAGTTCGCAGATCGGTCCTACGCGGAAGCGGCTGTGCCGGTCGATGAAACAGGTCGGCCCGTCGGCGCGACGCGCGTCCAGACCCCCGCGTTTGACGCAGAGTCGTTGATTACAGGGTTCGGCGGGTTCGCCAGCGTGGCATCTGGTGATTTTGTCGCGCGGACGCAATACAGCAACGGCCAGACCGTTCTGGCGCTGTCCGGCAGTCCGACGCAGGTCGGCGAGTCGGTCATGGTGTTCGATGCCCAGCTCATGCAGCCATGCGCAGTGGATGTCGAACTCTCCACGATACGCGCACGGCACCAATTCACGATGCTGAGCCTGTTCGAGGACGGCGACGACGGGGCATCCCCAGTGCCGTCCCCCATCAATATCACGAGCATCTACCAAAGCTCAGCAGACAACGGCGCGGCCTACAACGCCACCGCCGGCACGATCTGCACGGTCGTCCTGGAGACCGCTTTGCCGCCGATCGGAGCTGCTGCGGCTGTGTTCTTGTCGGACTGGATTCACATCGCGGGGTTGGTCGATACCAGGCTGAACTACCAGAACGCGTGCATCAAGTTCATCAGCGCAGACCGGAAGACAATCACGTTTGGCTTCTCGGACGAGGCGGCGCTGCCTTCGCTGGCTGTAGCAGCCATCACGCCGCCTGCAGGCACAGCAAAGGTCTATTTCTACAACAACATGGCCGGCGCGCGGTCCGGGTTCGGCTACCGCTTCACAGGCACGACTGCGACATCGGCCGCCCTGGTCAGTGCGTTCGGCGATGGCGACGCAAAGATTTCCGGCACACTGCTTGGGGATCACCGCGCGACCATCGGCTCGACAGCGCCGCAGTACCTGAACGGCGTCAATGGCAACGTTGACATCACGGCGACCAGCCGGTTCAGGCTGGAAGGCCGGGCGCAGGAATGCGCATGGCTCGATAAAGCCATCGACAACACCAGCACGCTGTACTACGTCAGGGCAGGCCGTTCTGCGGTTAAACCGCACACCCAACACGCGCTAAAGCCGCGTATCAGGTTGTATCAGCCGGTCGGCATGACGCGTCCGGCCGCAGAGATCGTCAGTATCGCTAAGTCTGGCACTACAACGGCGACCATCACGCACGACGGCAGCTATCCATTCCAGACGGGGAACTACGTCACGATCAAGGGCGTCCGCGATCAGGCCAACTTTGCAGCTTTCACGACGCCAGTAGCGATCACCGTCCTGAGCAGCACGCAATTCACGTGCGTCCTGGGATCCGCTGTGACCGCGACCAGCTACGGCGGTTCGGTGGTTCTGTGCAACGGCGGCATTGACCAGCCAGGCATCATCGGCCAGACGGTACAGTCGGCCGTGCTGGACGCGAACGGCTGGATCACGCTTGTTGGCAACACGACCTGGAGCGGCTTGGCTATTGGCGATTACGTCGAACTACACGGTGTAAGGGAATCCACGGCCGGCGCTGATCTCGGCGTGGATGGCGCCTGGGAAGTGGCATATCTGAGCACCACGACCCTGCAGGTCAAGCCGATCACCAACATCAACGGCGCACGGGTGTCGCCCGCGCGCGGTGCGTTGTCGCTGACAAACTGCGGTGGCACGGTGATCTTGCGCACCACGATCCGGGTGCATGACATCGTGATAGAGGAATGGGTCGAGTCGCGCGTCTCACTCGACGGCCAAGGCACCGGCCGCATAGACAAGGCCATGCCGGTGAACTTGGTGGCAGGTTCGACGACGGCTACGGTGTATGGCAATACGGCAGTCGATAGCGCGATGCCGAACCCCGTAGCGATTGGCGGGAGGGCGTCGAACGCGAACATTGCCGCCATGTCTGCGGCGGGTGACCTGGTGGCCCAGCTGATGACGATGATCGGCGCTGCGGTGAATAAACCGTTCTCGCTGCCCGAAGCTGACTGGTCCTACACTGGCACGCTGACGGTCGCGACTGACACCACGATTATGGCCGCCGCCGGCGCAGGCATCAAACGATACCTGACGGCCATCCAGGTTCAGAACACCAACGCCACGGCGACGACGCTTGTCATCAAGGACGGCACGACCGCGAAGCACACGATCAGCCTACCGGCCAGCATGACGTTGCCGATCGATATCGAATTCCCGACACCGATACAGACCACGGCAAACGCTGCGCTCAACATCGCGTGCGGCACCGCCGGCGCAAACGTTCTAGTCAATGCTCAGGGATACACCGCACCATGACCCCTCCCCACGACCACACCACATGCCCAGGCATTGGGCACATCAAAGACAAAATCGACAGCATGGCGGAGCAGATAGAGCGCTTAGCCGCTTTGATGGAGCGACAGATCCGGCTGGAAGAACAGGCCGCCAACCATGCCGAGGCAGTTGGCCGGGCCTTTACGCAGATCGGGCAGCTCGACACCAGGGTAGATGCTCTGGAGAAGACGGAGACCTACGTTCGCGGGGGCGTGAAGTTCGCCGGCTTCGTCGCTGTACTCACCATCGGGATACTCGGCTGGGCGTTGAAAGTCCAGATGGATATCGTCCAGCAGCTCCCGGTCAGGCTTGACCGCATCGAGCGGCAGCAGACCGAAGAAATCAAGATCGATGAGCGGCTGACAGCCGAGATCGAGAGGCTTAAGGACGCCAGCCATGCTCCACGCTGACTGGAAAAACATTCTCAAGCGCGCCTGGTCCATCCGCTGGATGGCGCTTGCCGCGTTGTTTTCGGCGGCAGAGGTCATGGTGCCGATGTTCCCCGACAAGCTCCCGCGCGGTCTATTCGCGATCCTGACTGGGGTCGCCGTGGGCGGGGCGTTCATCTCCAGGTTGATGGCACAACGCGATGTCGACTGACCGCACAATCACCCTCAAGCGCAAGACCGCCGCGGCAGGATTCACCCTCGGCATTTTGACGATGGGCGCGCTCGGATCTGTGGGCGTCTATCAATACAACACCGTCGAGGACGCGGTGCGGAAGCTGAGCAACTGCACGCAGACAACGTGCACCGGGAAGATCGACGGCAAGACGGCGATCCCAGCAGGTCGGTACGAGATCCGCGACACCTATTCGCCGCGATTCAAGCGGCACATGCTTGAGCTGGTCGGCGTACCTGGCTTCCAAGGTGTCCGCATTCACTCGGGCAACACAGCAGACGACTCTTCTGGGTGTTTGATTTTAGGTATCCGCTCCACGGAGACCGGAGTTGCGGAATCAAGAAAGGCAATGGCGGCGTTTAACGAAGATGTGCGTAGGGCGCTGGCTAAAGGTCGCGTTTTTATACAGATAGAGGACGCGCAAAAATGAATCGACTTGCGTACTCAGAAGGGTCACCCAGCAGGCTGGTGTGGGTTAACCGAGGGGTCCCCGCTGGTTGGTTAAACGAAAACGGATACTGGTTAGTTAACATCGACAAGAAGATGGTGCGCGTGCATAGGGTTATTTGGGAGCTCCTGTACGGAGCTATCCCCCCTGGGTTTGACATCGACCACATCAACGGCATTAGAAGTGACAATCGCGCAGAGAACCTGCGTCTAGCTGACCGCACGCACAACAACGCCAACAAGTCTGCGCAGAGCAACAACTTGTCTAGCGGGGTAAAAGGCGTGGCACGGAACAGAGGCAACTGGATGGGGCACGTTACATACAGAGGAAAGCGGTATTCAGCGACGTTTCCTAGCATAGACGAGGCCGCAAAGTGGAGACAAGCCAAGTCCAGGGCGTTGTTCGGAGAGTTTCACCATGACTGAGTCTCGCGCCGCGATGGCGCAGTTCAACGCGGATGTTCGCAGGGATCTCGCCAAGGGGCGGGTGTTCATCAACATCGAGGATGCAAAATGACTGACATAACAATCGAGCAAGAGATCCAAGCCAAGGGGCTGACGGCGCCGCGCATCACGCCGGACGATGTCGAGGCGAACATCTTTCGAGAGTATTTTTTCACAGCGGATCAAGGGGCAACCATTGGGATCGAGGGGGTTACTCCTTACACAAGCCAAGACCGTATCGACCCCTTGCACCCTTCGCTGTCACTACTGACCTTCTGCGTCCTGGTGCTGCGCAACGGCTTCACCGTGACCGGTGAGTCGGCCTGCGCCAGCCCGGAGAATTTCGACGCCGAGCTTGGCCGCAAGATCGCCAGACAGAACGCCATCAGCAAGGTCTGGCCGCTGATGGGTTATGAGCTTCGCTCGAAGCTGGCGGGCGGCTGAAATGACCTATGCCCTCATAACGCTGTTTGTCATTGTCGTCGCCTGCTCTCTTGTGCCGGGCGGGTTGCGCTGGCTCGTGCTGCTGATTCCGCATCTGATCGTCAAGGCTGCGGCGTGGTCGCTGGCCTACGTCGCAGTCAAATGGTTCTCGACTGAGGACGGGCGATCACTGCGCTGGCCGCTCCGTTGGATGATGACCAAGGACGCAGATCTGTTCGGCGACAGCTACTGGCAGATCGAATGCCGCGAGAAAGGCGTCGATCCGAAGTCTGACACTGGACGAATCGCGTGGATGCGTCGGAACGGCGGCCACACCATCAACTACGGGCTGCTCGGGGTGGATGTTTCGCAGGCATGGGTGGATCAGTACCGCGACCCAACAACGCACTGGATCAGTGGTGGTCCGCTATGGACCAGTGACGACGCATTCGAGCTGTGGATCTCGATCCTCGGCGTTGATTTCATGGCCGGCTGGAATCTGATTGGCCACCAGAATGGCCGCGCCAAATACTGGGCGCAGATTCGCCACTCGAAACCGCTCAACCCATGAGGTAGCCATGCTGAACTATCTAGGACTGTGGTGGGTAAAGGCGGTGGTTGTGGGCGGGCTCGCGCTTCTGGCCGGCTGGGCGGGGTACGAAGCCGGGTATGACCGGTGCTTTCGCAAACTCAGTCAGGAGGCCGCACACCTGCGCCTGGAGCTGGCCGGGATCGAACAGCGACGCCTGCGCGACACGGCTGATCTGAGCGAGGCGAATCGCAAGACAGAGCAGGCCCACGCTCGGCGGATGGCGCAGGCGGACAAACAACTGATGGAGGCCCTACGCGATGGGAATACGAAACGTGACGCTGCTCTGGTTGGCCTGCGCCTGGACGCTGGTCGCCTGTTCATCCCCACTGCCACGGCCTGTAGTCGCTCCGGTGACGCTGCCGGCGCCCCCAGCGGAGCTGATGGTACCCATCGCGCCGAACTTTCTGACGAGGCTGCTGAGTTTCTTATCGGCCTCGCAGCCGAAGCCGACGCCTGTGCAGTCCGGCTCACCGCAGCCCAAGAACTGATTGGCGCCGTATATCATCAACAAGACCGGCAATAGGTATTGACTATGATTCGCGTTTATGCCAGAGTCGGTTTCAAGCATCCACTAACAGGTAAGTGCGTAGTCCATGAGTATTGATCGCGCGACAGTCAGTGCGTTCATGCGCCTGAAGGCACCCGAAGTCAGCCACGTTTTGGCGTGGTTTGAGTCGGTATACCGGAAGGCGGCCGAGGACTGCACCAAGGTAGCGGATGAGGACCAGTGGAGGCGCTTGCAAGGGCGGGCGCAGCTGGCGAAAGAAGTGCTGGATCTTGTGGAGTCGTCCCCGCAGGTTCTGGCGAAACTGGAAACCAAGTAGACCCCCGCATGCGGAGGCACTAAGGAGAAAACCGTGACGAGCACACACCTACCTGAACAAGTACGCAAGCAGATCGAAGAAGCAGAAGCTATCGAGCGCGAGCTGTACGGGCCGGGCGAAACTCCAGTCGAGCCGACTGCGAACACTGAACCTGCTACACCAGCCGCTGAACCGGTTGCTGCCGAACCGGCTGCACCTGTCCAGGAGGTACGTCAGACATCGTCGGAGGATTGGGAACAGAAGTTCAAAGTCCTCCAGGGCAAGTACAACGCCGAGGTTCCGCGGCTGCACGCGCAGCTCCGAGAGCTGAACGACGTTGTTCGGCAGACAGGGGCCGAGCTGGAGAAGCTCAAGACCGTCAAGCCGGAACCCGCCCAGACGACGCCCGACAACGACGCCGAGAAATTCGGCGGGGATCTGACTGAAGCGATTGATCGACGCGCCGCTGCAAGAGCGCAGGAGATCGTCTCGCAGCGGGAAAGGGAACTGCAAGCCCACATCCAGCAGCTGGAGAAGCAGCTCGGAGGTATTGGCGAGCAGGTCCAGGTTTCTGCGCAGGATCAGTTCTTGTCTGCCCTGGCTTCACGGGTGCCTGAGTATCGCAGCATCAACAGCGATGAGGGCTTCCTGGAATGGCTAGGGGAAGTGGACCCGGTTTATGGGGTTCCACGCCAGGCAGCGCTGGACTCTGCGGCGGAGTCTCTGGACGCCAACCGCACGGCGGCGATCTTCAATGCTTACGCGGCGACCCGGACACCTGCGGCTCCTGCCGTACCGGCTGCGCCGGCCGTCGCCACCCCAGACCCTCGCAAGGAACTCGCGCGTCAAGTGGCACCAAGCACTTCCCGCGCATCGACCCCCGCACCGCAGGGGAAGACGTGGACCCGCGCTGAATACGAAGCGGCGCAAGACCCGCGAAACATCCGTCACATGGGCGCAGATCGTGCGAACCAGCTGGCGGCTGAAGCGGACCTTGCTTTCGCGGAAGGCCGCGTGTCCTGGTAAGAGTGAAGGTGCCGCGCTTTGAACCCATTTTTCATTTAGGAGTCTTGGCATGGCAACGATTACCGCAGGTGTACCGCTTACTGGCGTAGGCGGTTCTTACGCCGGGGTTAACTATTCCGGCACTTTCATCCCGACGCTGTGGTCCAGCAAGCTCAACCGCAAGCTGTACCTGACCACCGTTTTGGGCGACATCACCAACAACGACTACGCCGGCGAGATTGCCAATCTCGGCGACAAGGTCGTCATCAACAACATCCCGACGATCGCGATCGCGGACTACACGATCGGCAGCGGCCTGACCTACGCGGTTCCGACGCCGAACACGCTGGAGCTGCAGATCGACCGCGCGAAGTCCTTCACCTTCCAGGTGAGCGACATCATCGCGCATCAGTCGAAGCCGAACATGATGGAGACGTTCACCGACGACGCCACCATGCAGATGAAGATCGCCATCGACCGCACGGTGCTTTACGGCGATTCCGCGGCCAAACCTGGCATCGCGTCTGACTTCACTGCGACCAACGTGGCGTCGGCGAACTTCGGTGCAACCGCAGGCGCGATCTCGGGCGGCTACAACCTCGGCACGGCAACGGCCCCGGTTTCGCTGACCGGCGCCAACATCCTGCAGACCATCACGGCGATGTCGGGTGTGCTGGATGAGCAGAACGTGCCGGAGACCGAGCGCTTCCTGGTGATCGACCCGCTGACGCGCAACATCCTGATGCAGTCGAACCTCGCACAGGCGCAGTTCATGGGCGACTCGACCTCCATGGTGCGCAACGGCAAGATCGGCGGCATCGACCGCTTCACGGTGTACGTGTCGAACCAACTGCCGAAGGCCGCTGCTACCCAGGATTACTGGGGCGGTGCTGCTGGAGGCACGGCGAAGCGCCGCATCCTGATGGCGGGCCACAAGAGCGCCGTGACGTTCGCGCAGAACATCACCAAGATGGAAACCGTTCGCAACCCGAACGACTTCGGTGACCTGGTCCGCGGCCTGAACGTGTTCGGCTGGAAGACGCTCCTGCCGTCCGCGCTGGCCCTGGCGATCGTCGCCTAACATATTACCGGCTGAGGTGGCACGCGCTGCCTCAGCCTGACTGGAGATAATCATGAGTGACCTGTACCAACGCCTAGCCTCGGACCCTGACGTCGAGAACATGTTTCCAGTGCTCACCGTCGGCTACGGCAGCCACAAATCGATCGTCGCGCATGTGGTCGACGGCCAAGTGTACCTGACCGAAGAAGGGAAGGCGTATCTGGAGTCGAAGGGAGGCAAGCCCAAGCCCGCTCGCACTCAGAAGGCGGCAGAAAAACCCGCTGACGAAGCGCCGAAAAACGACGACGAACTGGACTTTAGCTGACCATGGCAAGCGTTGCGCTCGATAAGTTCCTGCCGAATGTGGTGGTGGAATGTCTGCATGCGCCGGAACCCACCGCGCTGGAAGCGATCCGCAGCGCTTGCTTTGCCCTTTGTGACCGTGCGCTGGTATGGCGCGAGCGGCTCGACGCTGAGGCGTACAACGCCACCGATGCGGAGTACACGGTAACGCTCCCCAACGGCGCGCAGCTGGTGTCCATCCTGTCGGTCCTGGTGGATGGGGCTCGCCGGCTGAACCCTGTTACGCAGGAGGCCGTCACCTCGAACAACCCGGCCCTCTGGACGCAACGCGGGACACCAGGCGCTTTCACGATGACTGCGCTGGATACTTTCCGCATGCTGCCGGCGCCGGATACGACCGGCACGTTTATCGTCTCGGCCGCGCTGGCGCCGACCCGCACCGCGACAACCGTCGATTCCGCGCTGTATGAGCGCTACCTGGACGCCGTGGTGTATGGCGCCATCTACCGACTCAAGCGGATGCCCGGCCAGAGCTGGTCAGACGCCCAGGGCGGCCTTTATTACGAGCAGCGCGCGGCGCAGGAGGTCAACAAGGCCGTCATCGCGCGCAACCGCGACAACCTGTACGGCGACCTTCGCGTCGCCCCGGTACGATTCGTATGATCGCGAACGACATCATCACCCGCGCGGCGGACACGGTCCACGACACGGCGCGCGAGCGCTGGACGGACGCCGACTGGCTGCTCTATCTGAACGACGGGGAGCGCGACGTGGTATCCGTACGCCCCGAAGCCTACGTCTCGCATGAGGCGGTTACCCTCGTCCCGAGTGTCTCTCGCCAGGCGATTCCGACCACTGCGCTGCGTGCGCTCGACTTCACCCACAACCTGGGGGTTGATGGCGTGACCCCTGGAAAGGCGATCCGGGTCGTTCCGCGCGAGATCCTGGACGCCCACACGCCGCTCTGGCACGCCGCAACGCCGAAAGACGCGGTGGTGAACTGCGTGCTGGATGCTCGTGACCCGCGCGTCTTCTACATCTACCCCCGCGTTTCTGCGGCAGTGAAGATCGCCGGGGTGCTCTCTGTTTCGCCGCCGGCGATCACGTCGACAGGCCAGGCGATCAATTTGTCCGACATATTCGCTAACGCGCTAGTGAACTACTGCGTGTTCCGAGCCTTGAGCAAGGATGGTGAATCTGCGGCGGCGCAGCTGGCCCAGCTGCACTACCAGGCGTACTCGAATTTTATCGGCGCAAAGGCTGGCGTAGACGCCTCCGCAAGCCCCGCCGCGACCGCTACAAGGAGCTGACATGTCCGGTTTTTCGACCTACCAAGCCAACAAGACGCTGACGGACGAACTCGTCACGCCTTACGCAACGCGGTATCTGGCGCTGTTCATCGCCGATCCGACCGACGACAACCTCACCGCGAACGAAGTAACCGGCGCCTGGTATGCCCGGCGCCCGACTGGCGCATGGGCGTCTCCTACAGTTGGAGAGACCAGCAACAACAACGCCATCCAGTTTAACGCAGTGACGGGAACCCAGATCACAGTCTCCCACTGGGGGATCTACGACGCGGCGACTTCCGGCAACCTGCGCTTCTCGTTCCCGTTCGACAGCCCGCGGGTGCTGAACGTCGATGACGTTCCGCTGATGAGCCCGGGCGACCTGATCGTGCAGCTCCTGTAATGCTGAACGGACCAGGCGAACTTCTCAACGGGGCGCTGCTGGGGTACGCGGCGCCGAAACTGCCGGTCAGATTCTTCTCGACCGCGCTGTGTTACGCCGTCAAGGTCCGTGCGGTTCTGAAGGCAACGCTTCGCCCCTGGCGGACCGTCGGCGCTGCGAGCGCGGGCGCTGCTGCCAAACTGACGATCCTTCGCCGACTGACGTCCCGGGGGGTCGCTTCTGCATCGGCTTCTGGTCGTTTGCGCGCGTTTGTGCCAGCGCACCTTTCGGCGCGCGGGATAGCCCAGGCCAGCGGCAGTCTGCGCGTGACGACCGCGGAGTATTTCAGCAGCGTCGGTACGGCGTCCGCAACCGGACGCGGGCGTCTGACGCTCAGAGTGAGACTCAAGTCCCATGCGGTTCTCCGCGCGGTGGGGTCGGGCAATCTATCAAAGTCCAATGCGGACCGCGCGCATGACGATCGCACATCGTTCGTGGCGGCGGATACCCGCGTCATGCTTGTAGCGGGAGGTCGCTGATGCTTGGCACGTACACAAAGCAGCCCGTCGAGGTGCTCGACTACGACGTCGATTATGCAGACTGGCTTGAGAGTGGGGACTACGTGGTGTCCGCTACAGCGGTTCCTTTGCCAGCGGGGCTGACGATCGGGACGATTACAGTCCTGTCCCCCCGCGTGAAGGTGTGGGCGAGCGGTGGTGAGGACGGCGTGACCTACAAGGTGACAGTGACTGCTACGACCTATGACGGGCGGGTCAAACAGGATGAATTCCGTATTCGAGTGAAGGATCTGTGATGGGTGTCCAACTCTTTACCAACGGCGCGAGCAGCACACTCTCCGGCACGCTGAGCCAGGGCGGCACGACCATTACCCTGACAGCAGGGACCGGGTCCAAGTTCCCTAGCGTCACAGGTTCTGATTTCTTCCTCGTTACGCTGTTTACCAAGGACGTCGGCGGGGTAGAGCAGAACATCGAAATCGTTAAGGTGACCGCCCGTGTGGGGGATACGCTGACAATAGTCCGCGACTTCGAGGGTATTACCGGGCAGGCCGGCGGGTTCGCATACGACGGTGTGTCTACGACGGTGTATGTTCACTTGCGATGGACCGCAGCTTCCGCAGGCGGGATGCTTCAGAAGTCAGGCAACCTGTCCGGGCTTGCCGACGTAGCTGCCGCCAGGGCGGCCCTCGGGCTGGTCTCTAACGCTCAGGGAGATGTGAGCCTGGCTCTCTCTCCGACGCTGACGCTTGTCTTGGACGGTACGACGGATAACGGCCCAATCATCAATGCCATGCTCGCAGCGGGCTGGGACACGGTAGATATTCCCGACAGCGCTGCAGGGTGCAAGATATCTACGCAAGTCATTCTCACCCCTGGTAAGGCGCTAAGGGGTGTGCCGGGTCGGTCGCGCGTCATCAATGGCTGTGACGCGGTTCCGATGGTGGTGTTCCGTGGTAGCGATGCTGCTGTAAGCGATCTTAATATCGAGTGCAGCTTGTCGAACACGTCAGATGTATTCCGGCTTGACACAGCGACGACAGGCATGGAACGCACTACGCTGCAGAACGTACTCACCACAAACGGGTACGGAGGACTCAGTGACAACGGAGGCGCCAACTACACGGTAAATCTTCGGATGGAGCGCGCGCATTTCCGGTTTCATCGCGGACCCGGCGTTGTCCTAACCAAGGCATTTGCGTTTACGGAACTAAGAGACACAGTCGTTGATCGGATCGGAACAGCCGCTGCGGCGAACCACCCAGGATTCTCTTTCAGCGGCTTCCAAGGAATCAGTCTTGATAATTGCGAAGTAACCGGCACAAAATCAATCGTCGCCGGGACAAACAGTTCGCAGACCGGCTTTGTGTTTACAAACGGCCAAGTGGTGTTCGCTAATAAGTGCTTCGCGGATACGTGCGGAGGCTCCGGCATGTCGTTCAGCACTGTCGATTATATCCGCGCGACAAACTGCACGGCCAGTCTGTGCGACGGCGTAGGGATGTCGTTCTCAAACTGCAACCATGTCGAGGCGACGAACCTTACTGTCGGTGGCCGTAACGGAACCGGCGCCGGGAACTTCACTGCGTCGATTGACGGCTTGGTGTTCTCGAACTGCCAAAAGGTAGCACTTTCCACCGTGGCGGCACGGAACTGCACCGGTAACGGCATCACAAAATCAGGTACATCCCAGGTGTTCGCAGTGACATCTTACGTGCTGTCATCGAATACTGGCCGTGGGCTGGTCGATTCGTCCTCCGGCGCCGCAGTGTTTAGCGGGGGAGTGTGCACTGGCAATACCGCCGGGAACGTCTCGCTAGCGTCAGCGCTGCAAGCGATCTACGCAACGCAGATTAGCTCTGGTGGGTTCCTAAACGCGCAAGCAGGGCCATACACAGGCTAGCCATGGCTGATTTTTCCCTCGACTTCAACGGCCTCGATTTCGATGTCGATACCGGCTATGTCAGCAAGATTTACACAGGAGAGCTTGCAATTTGCCGTCGTTGGTTGCGGGCACAAGCTGTTCGCGTCAATACATCCGCAAATCCAACCTGCATGACTATCGATATGGCAGCGGTTCCAAGTATTTCTGGTGGGGGACAGGCTTCAACAGCACCGGTACTGACAAAGATACCCTTATTTGCTATCAAACAACAGCCGCACTGCAAACCCTTGTGATGTCTTGCGAACCGTAAGGAGCAGCAATGATTACATTTCTTGTTATACTAAACTGCGCAATTCTTCTTTTTGCGTTTGCCCTTTCTTTTTACATCAGCGGCCTATTTCGCGCAATGCTTCTTGTATTCCCGCACATGACTGTAAAAGCTGCGGTGTGGTTATGGTGCCCTCTTCTGGTGCGGTACTTTTCTTCCGCAGACGGGAATAGTTTAAGATGGCCATTTGGTTGGGCCATGACAAAAGATGCCGATTTACGAGGTGATAGCTACTGGCAAATAGAATGCGCGCAAAAAGGACTTGACCCAAACTCTTACGAAGCAAAAGTTGCGTGGCTTCGTAAGAACGGTGGGCATACTGCCAACTACGAATGGTTCGGCGTAGACGTTTCTCAGGAATGGGTAGATTTGTATCGAGACCCAAAAACGGGGTTCATTACAGGGGGACCGTTGTGGATATCCAAAGACGCTTTTGAACTTTGGCTACCGGTTCTTGGTTGGGACATTATGTTTGGCTGGAACCTTATTGGGCATCAAAATGGCCGCGCGAAATACTGGATTCAGTTTAGGCGCTCAAAGCCACTAAATCCTTGAATTAGTGTTAAACTACTGCTAACGCGCCGTCATGCCAATACCGTGACGGCGTTGTTGCAACTGTTTACTGGCTCGTGTATTGTATGCGTAAGACAAATTTAGGAGCTTACCATGCGCGTTGGGGATATTTTTCATAGGGCATCTGTTAACGTAGCAGAGTCTGTTTCGGTTGCCACTACCTACGCGACCGGGGGAACGATAATTGCAAGAAACGTTAATCTTGAGGGCTGGACTAATTTGGTTCAAATTGCAACTGCAATTTTGGGAATGCTTGCAATGTTGCTTATCTCCATTTATTTCAAACGCCGTCGCGAAAAACGCGAAGAAGAAATTCAGGCACTTACGAAAAATCTTCTTAAACACGGTGTTGTTCCTATTGCACTCCCTATTCCCACAGCAAACAGCGACGGTGACGGCGATGACGATTAATCCAAATGCCGTTCGTGCAACTGTAGTTGCTGCGGTTGCTCTTGGTGCAACTACCATCACTGCATTCAACGTTGAATTTACACGCGCATTTGAAGGTACGGTGTTGGAAGCCTATTTGGACCCTGTGAATATCCCAACAATTTGCAGCGGGCACACAAAAGGCGTTCGCATGGACATGCGTGCAACAAAGGAAGAATGCTTTACAATGGCAAAAGAAGATCTTGCCGTTGCAAGAGCAGAGGCCATGCGTTGTCTACCATCAGATTTAACGTTGCATCCAAATCAATGGGCCATTGTGTTTGACTTTGTGTTCCATTATGGGCCGGGCGGAAAAGGCGTTAAGGACGGCTTTTGCGTTCTTAAGAGCGGCAAAAGTTCCGGCTTGCGTAATGCAATACTCAAACAAGATTGTAGGCTTGCCGCAAATCAGTTTCAGTATTGGTCCAACGCTGGTGGAAAACAACTTCGCGGACTTGTTCGAAGGAATAATGCAAGGCAAACAGAGTGGCTCAAATGGTGCGTAAATTGAAACCATTTGCGTACTACTTCCCCGAACTGCGCTTATTGCCAAGGTTTCACATTGGCCTTGTTACAAGCAAGGAAGACTTTACCAAAGAACTGAAACGTCTGGGTAACCCTCAAAATGCGGTGTGGGATGAGCAAGCAGATGCGTTTTGTTTGTGGCTTACTTGCAAGGGCAAAGATTTGGTTCTTGTTTGTACAGACCGGGAAACGTTTATCAAGAAACCGGTTTGCGTTGGCTCTTCGCTTATTGCGCACGAGTTTTTGCATGTGTTCGACAAGCTTAATAAAACATTCGGAAGCAACATTTACGATCATACAAATATATATTTATTCCAAATGTTGGTTCAAGATTCGCTAGAAATTCTTTACGATCCGGAGTTCGTATATGGCCGCACTGCTTTGGTTGGTTAAGAATTGGCGCGTGGCGCTAGCTGTTGGGCTGTTGGTGGCGCTATTTGGTGCCGGGTGGTACGTATATAGGCAGGGCAAGGCCAACGCACTACAGGGCGTTAAATTGGCCGAACAAGCGGGAACAATTGCAAACCTACAACGTGTTTTAAAAGAAGAACGCGCACAACGCGACAAATTGGAAATCGCATTATCTATCCGGGAGCAGGATTATGTTAAAATTGAAAGCGATTTTGATGGTTTTCGTGCTAAATACTCTGGGATGCGCGTCCGTGTTGCCTGCAAACCAACAGGAACACGTGTTGCAACAGAGCTATCCGGAAGCACTTCTGGCGAAGAAGGAAGCCAACGGTATTCAACGCGCCAATTTGATCTTGGAGAAGTTGCGGAAGACATTGGAAGACTAGGCCGCGACTACGATAAGTGCGTTGCGGACTTCAATTCGCTATCAGATGCAATGCGCGTCAAATAAGCCTTGCCTTTTTGCTGTTCATTGGCTAAACTTTGTGAAAATCCAAGGGATTAACACAATGGCCACCTTCTTTCCTGTACCAACTGAGCATCAGCAAGCCCCTCTTCAACCGCAAGAGATGCAATTGCGCGACGCGTTTGTGGAAGAATACCTACGCGACAACGACCCGCTGATGGCAGTTTTGCGCTTGGGCTTTTCGAAAGAAGTTGCTCAAGACTTTTCCCATGAGTTTATGTTCTGCGGCTATGTGCAGCGAAAAATTGCGGAACGGCAACAGGAGTTGTTTTCCCAAGACCGCGACCAAGTGGCGGAACAAATGTTCCCATTTATTGTTGCTGGCCTTCGCAAAG
>DAORDK010000036.1:0-31324 GCA_035345935.1 Rhodocyclaceae bacterium
TCGAGGTCTCCCTGGTGCGGCCCGGCCCCATCCAGGGCGGCATGGTGCATCCCTATCTCAAGCGGCGGGCCGGGGAAGAGCCGGTGGAGGCGGTGTCGCCGGCGGTGGACGCGGTGCTGGAGCGCACCCTAGGCGTGCCCATCTTCCAGGAGCAGGTGATGCAGCTGGCGGTGGTGGCGGCCAACTTCACCCCCGGCGAGGCCGATCAGCTGCGCCGCTCCATGGCCGCCTGGCGGAGAAAGGGCGGGCTGGAGCACTTCGAGGAGAAACTCCTCGCCGGGATGGCCGCCAACGGCCTGCCGGAGACCTTTGCCCGGCGCATCTTCGCCCAGATCCAGGGGTTCGGCGAATATGGCTTTCCCGAGTCCCACGCCGCCAGCTTCGCGCTCCTCGTCTATGCCTCGGCCTGGCTCAAGCGGTACGAGCCGGCCGCTTTCCTCTGCGGGCTCCTGAACAGCCAGCCCATGGGCTTCTACTCGCCCTCGCAGCTGGTCCAGGACGCCCGCCGCCACGGGGTGGCGGTGCGGCCGGTGGAGGTGGCGGCCAGCGGCTGGGACAGCGTGGTGGAGGCCGATGGCGGCGTGCGCCTGGGGCTGCGGGAAATCGTCGGCTTTGCCCGGGCGGCGGCGGAGCGCATCGTCGCCGCCCGCACGGCGCATCCCTTCGCCGACGTGGGCGACCTTGCCGCCCGGGCGGCCCTGAACCGCCGCGACCTCGACCTCCTGGCCGCCGCCGATGCCCTCGCCAGCCTCGCCGGCCACCGCCGCCAGGCGGCCTGGGCGGCGACGGCTGCCGCGGTCCAGGGCGACCTCTTCGACGGGATTCCCCTGCGGGCCGAACCGGCGGCTGACCTGCCGGCGCCCAATGAGGGCGAGAACCTGGTGGCCGATTACCGCAGCCTGGGGCTGACGCTCCGTCGGCATCCCCTGGCCTTGCTGCGCTCCCATCTCGCGGCCCGCCGCTTCCTGAGCGCCGGTGATCTGCAGCGCAGCCCCGACCGCCTGCTCGCCCGCGCCGCCGGCATCGTCACCGGCCGCCAGCGCCCGGGCACCGCCAGCGGCATCGTCTTCGTCACCCTGGAGGACGAGACCGGCTACACCAATGTGGTGGTGCGCCCGGAGCTGGCGGAAAGACAACGTCGCGAACTTCTCGGCGCCCGTCTCCTGGGTGTCTATGGCCAGCTGGAAGCCAAGTCGGGGGTGGTGCATCTGCTGGCCAAGCGGCTGGTGGACCTCACCGCCTGGCTGGGGCGGCTGGAGACGGCGAGCCGGGATTTCCATTGAACGGGACAGGCCTGCAGGATGAGGGAAGACGAGCGCGAGCCGCGAGTCGCGATAAAATGGCTCCCCTTTCCAAAGCAAAAGAACCATGGATTCCTACGCCGTTCTCGGCCTCGCCCCCGGCGCCAGTCCGGCGGAGATCAAGCGCGCTTACCGTCGGCTGGCAATGGCCTGGCATCCCGACCGTAACCGGGCGCCCGAGGCCACCGATCGCTTCAAAGCCATCCGCGCCGCTTACGACGCGCTTCAGGACACGGACGAGGAGAATGACTCGGAATCGGCCGATCCGCCCGAGACGAAGCCGGCCGATCCGCCCGAAACGAAGCCGGCCGATGCGTCCCAATCCGAACCGAGCCCTGAGCCGCCGCGGGCGCCGGACATCCGTCTCGACCTGGAAATTTCCTTGGAAGAGGGAGCGACCGGGTGCCGCAAGACGATTCACTACCAGCGGGGCAAGCCCTGCGACACTTGTACAGGCACCGGCGAGGCAGGGATCAGCCGGTCCCGCATTTGCGAGCCCTGCCACGGCAGCGGGCGCATCCGCAACCGCAAGAACGGACTTGAGCGATGCTCCCACTGCCAGGGACGGGGCTTTTTCAGTGAGCGCATCTGTCCCGATTGCGAAGGGAGCGGCCGCGACACCGCCGACGTGCGGCTGGCGGTCAAGGTTCCTGCCGGTATCCTGCCTGGAGACGAACTCCGCTTGTCCGGGCAGGGCGAGCCCGCCGAAGGCGAACTGGCGGCGGGCGATCTCTTCCTGACCCTTCGCTTTGTCCGCCACCCCTTGTTCGAACTCGACGGGCGGGATCTGCATCTGAAAGTGCCGGTCAGCGTGCTGACTCTTCTGGCGGGCGGGACCCTGGACCTTCCGCTTCCAGGGGGCAGTGAGACTGTGGAAATCGCTCCCGGCGACATTGCCGCCAGGAAGCTGCGAATTCCCGGCCGCGGCTATCCCGGGCGGCAGCGCGTAGCGGCTGGCGACTTGGTAGTGGACCTGGAACCGGTCCTGCCGCGTGCCCTGGACGATCGACAACTCAAGCGCCTTGCCGAGGTGAACGCGTCGCTGGAAAAGCGTCTGAGCGAATGTTTCCCGGAGATTGCCGCCTGGCGGGCGAAATACGGGAAGCGCTGATTCCAGGTCCGATCAGGCGGTGGTGTCCACCAGATTGCCAGTCGTCGTCGCGCCGTCAGCCGTGACGACGACGGCGGCCTCCTCGCTGCTGCCCTGGGTGGCGGTGGCCACTCGCTCATAAATCCCGGAAAGCCGTTCGCTCATGACGGAAAGCGCTTGGAGACTGGCCAGACCCTGGCGGGCGAAATCCGCGACGGTATCCGCGCGATTCGACTGGCTACGCAGCGTCCGGGCGTTTTCCTGGGCTCGATCGGCAACCTGCTGGGCGCTCGACGCTTGGCGCCGGAGTTCCCGGGCTGTCTGCTCGGCCTGATCGGCGCTACGCTGAGCCTGTTGCGACTGCAACTGCTGCAGCGCGTCGTTGCCCAGGCCAGAACCGGCAGAGGAGAGGGAAATCGAAGCCACCCGAGCACCTCTCGCGTCGTACCGTCACGCCGTGACGTTGATGACGCTACCGGTGGTCTGGCCTTCGGCATTGACCACCGGCCGTGGGGATTCCTCACGGACAGGGGGCGGCTCCTCGGCCTTCTTGGCCTCCTGGCGCTCGGCCTGACGTGCGGGCTGATTCTCGGCGGCCTTCTGCAAGGCGGCCTGAGTGGTATTCGAACTGGAAGCAACGGAATCGACAGCCATGGCATGCTCCTGATAGGTTCCACTCCCTCACTTTACACCTTGGAACGAATTTGAACAGGGTCCTCGCCTGCGTTACTGAAACGCGCCCGGGGCAAGCCGGCTCGGGGGTACCAGGGGACGCGAGCCGACGGGGAAGGCGAATTCAGCCCTGGGCAGCAAATCCACGCTACGCGCGCTTCCCGGAGGACGAACGGAGCCGCGCAGGGGGGAATTCAGAGGCAGCTTGATCGGGATGCCCTCGACCGGAATCAATTCGGCACGGGACAGATTCTGATTGCCTTCGAAGCGCCCGTTGGGAGCGGGGGCAAGGTTGCCATAGCCCACGGTCAGATTGTTGATCACCCAGACCTCGGTGTCCGGCCGGAATTTGTCCGACCAAACGAAGAGGAAATTGCCGTGGTTGAATTCGCTGGTGAGCGTGTTATGGACCAGATACAGCGCGTTGTCGGGCCAGCGCGGTCCCTCGGCGCCGTAGGAGACCAGGGTGGGGTTCTGGGTCTCCGCGCTCTGTCCGATCAGGTTGCCGATGACGTAGGCGACGCCGCCATTGGGAAATTCAAGTTCATAGGAGGCCTGGCCTTGGGGGCCGTCCGCCAGGAGGTTGTAGGCCACAAGATTCTCCCGGGCCCGGGACTTGACCAGGTGGCCCCGGTAGCCGCCGGAGAAGCGGCTGCCAACGAGGGTGAATTTGCCGATCGCCCCGACGTAGAGCAGATGGTGGAGATCGCCCCGGTGACGCGGGGCTGCGCCGAATTCGCTGTCGGCGATTTCCAGGGTGGCGTCGGCGAAATTGGCCGTCAGGATGCCCATTTCGTTGTCGAAAAAGGCGCATTTTCTGATTCTCAGGGTGCCGTGCTCGAAGCGGATTCCGGCGCCGTTGCCGTCGGCGACGCGGGCTCCCCGAAATTCGATGTTCTCGATGTCGAACTCGCCGTCGGCGATGACCCAGATGGCCTTGTCGTCGGCGGAAGCTCCATCCGCCATCATCACCGGGCGCTCGCCGACGCCCCGGATGGTGAGGCGTTTTTGCTTCCAGACCACCGGCTGGCGCGAGTAGGTGCCCGCACGGATTTCGATGATGTCGCCGTCGCGGGCCAGTCTTGCGGCTTCCCCGACGGTGGCGATGGCGGTGCCCGGGCCAACCCGCAGGATTTTCTGCCCAGCCGTCGGCGACGGGGAGCTACGGGGTTGTGGCGGTTCCTCGGCTTTAGGCTCGGGAGATGGCGACGGAACGGCCATCAACTTGCCATCCGGGCCCCGGCGAATCTCGCCGCGGTAATCCGGCGATCGGGGGAGGGGATCGGTTTCCGGCGCCGCCGCCGCGACGGTGAGGCTTGCCGCGAGAGTCAGCAGCGCCAGGGTCGAAGCTCTCGCGGCATGCAGTATGCCCATCGCAGCCCTAGACATAATCGCCCGGCGGCGGACAGGAACAGTTCAGATTGCGGTCGCCGAAGACATCGTCGATGCGATTCACGCTCGGCCAGAATTTATTGAGTTTGACCCAAGGCAGGGGAAAGACTGCCTCCTCGCGGCTGTAGGGGTGCCGCCATTCGGCATCCACGACGTCAGCCTGGGTATGCGGGGCATTCTTGAGCGGGTTGTCCGCGGCGCTCCACCCCCCGCCTTCGACCTTGCGGATTTCTTCCCGGATGCCGACCATTGCTGCGACGAAGCGGTCCAGTTCGGCCTTGGATTCGGACTCCGTGGGCTCGACCATGATCGTTCCGGGCACCGGGAAACTGACCGTGGGGGCATGGAATCCGTAATCCATGAGCCGTTTGGCGATGTCGATTTCCGTCACTCCGGTGGCCGCCTTGATCGGTCGGATGTCGAGAATGCACTCGTGGGCGACGCGGCCGTTCTTGCCGACATACAAGACCGGGTAGTGAGCCTTGAGTCGTTCGGCCAGGTAATTGGCGTTGAGAATGGCCACCTGGGTCGCCCGCTTGAGCCCTTCGCCGCCGAGCATGGCGATGTACATCCATGAGATGGTCAGGATCGACGCGGAACCGAAGGGTGCGGCACTGACCGCTCCCTGCCCGGCATGGGGCCCTTCCACCGCTTGCACCGCGTGATTGGCCATGAAGGGCGCCAAATGGGCCTTGAGGCCTATGGGGCCCATGCCCGGACCGCCACCGCCGTGGGGAATGGCGAAGGTCTTGTGCAGATTCATGTGACTGACGTCGGCGCCAATGTAGCCGGGGGAGGTGAGGCCGACCTGGGCGTTCAGGTTGGCGCCGTCCATGTAAACCTGGCCGCCGTGGTAGTGCACCAGGGCGCAGATGTCCCGGATGTCTTCCTCGAAAACGCCGTGGGTCGAGGGATAGGTGATCATCAGGCAAGCCAGATTGGCGGCGTGTTCTTGCGCTTTGTTCTGGAGGTCCACAATGTCCACGTTGCCCCGCTCGTCGCAATCGACCACCACCACCTGCATGTTGGCCATCTGGGCGGTGGCCGGATTGGTCCCGTGGGCGGACTTGGGGATCAGACAGATATTGCGATGGCCCTCGCCGCGGCTGGCGTGATAGCGGGCGATGGCCACCAGGCCGGCGTATTCGCCCTGGGCGCCGGAATTGGGCTGCATGCAGATGGCGTCGAATCCGGTGAGGGTGCGCAACCAGTCTTCGAGGCCACGGATCATCTGGAGGTAGCCCTGGGCCTGATCGAGGGGTGCGAAGGGATGGAGGCCGGCAAATTCGCGCCAAGTGACCGGGATCATCTCGCTGGTGGCGTTGAGCTTCATGGTGCAGGAACCCAGCGAGATCATCGAGTGGTCGAGGGCCAGATCGCGGTTCTGAAGCGATTTCAGATAGCGCAGCATCTCGTGCTCGGTGTGGTGGGTGTTGAACACCGGGTGAGCGAGAATGGCATCGTCCCGCAAGAGTTCGTTGGGCAGGGCTGGGTCTGCGGCGGCGACCTGGACGTCAAGGGCTTCGAAATCCGGGGTGATCTGGCAAATGACCTTGAACAGCGCCGCCATGTCTTCGCGGGTCGTCGTCTCGTCGAAGGACACACCGAGGATGCCGGCGGATACGCGGCGCAGGTTGTAGCCGGCACCCTGAGCGTTTCGGCAAAGGGTCTCGGCCCGGGCGCCGAGGTCGAGATGGACAGTGTCGAAGAACTGCCGAGTGAGTACCGTGACACCCGCCCGCTTGAGTCCCTCGGCAAATATGGCGGCCAAACGGTGAATCCGGGCGGCGATGGTCCTCAGGCCGGCTGGGCCGTGGTAAACGGCGTACATGCCGGCCATGTTGGCGAGCAGCACCTGGGAGGTGCAGATGTTGGAGTTGGCCTTCTCCCGTCGGATGTGCTGCTCGCGGGTCTGCAGGGTCATGCGCAGCGCCGTCTTCCCGCGCGCGTCCTTGGAAACGCCGATGATGCGGCCCGGCATGGCACGCACAAAGGCTTCCCGGGTGGCGAAAAAGGCAGCGTGGGGACCGCCGAAACCCATGGGAACGCCGAAGCGCTGACTCGATCCGAAGGCGATGTCGGCGCCCATCGTGCCGGGGGGCTTGAGCAGCACCAGGGCCATGAGGTCGCTGGCTACCGCCACCGTGGCACCGCGAGCCTTGAGGGCGGCAATGACGGGAGTCAGATCGGTCGCCTCCCCTCGATCATTGGGGTACTGGAGCAAGGCCCCGAAACAGTCTTCTTCGGCGGCGTGGGCGGCAGTCTTGATCACCAGCTCGAAACCGAAGTAGGTGGCGCGCGTCTTGACCACGTCGAGAGTCTGGGGAAAACAATCGGCATCGACGAAGAAACGGTTGGATTTCGACTTGGACACCCGCCGCGCCATCGTCATCGCCTCGGCGGCGGCAGTCGCCTCGTCCAGCAGCGAGGCGTTGGCCAGTTCGAGGCCGGTGAGGTCTACGACCATCTGCTGGAAGGTGAGCAGCGCCTCGAGCCGCCCCTGGGCAACTTCGGCCTGGTAGGGCGTATACGCCGTGTACCAGCCGGGATTTTCCAGCAGGTTCCTGAGGATCACCTTGGGCGTCAGGGTGTCGTAGTAGCCCATGCCGATTAACGACTTGTTCACCCGGTTGCGACGGGCAATGGCCTTCAAAGTGGCCAGAGCCTCGTGCTCCCGTTGGGGGGGCGGCAACTTCAGTTCGCCCGGCAGGCGGATGACGGCCGGGACGGTCTGGTCGATCAACTGATCCAGACTCGCGACGCCAAGCGCGTCGAGCATGGCGGCGATTTCCGCAGCGCACGGGCCGATGTGGCGGCCGATGAATTCGTCCTTCTGTTCCAGGGCGGACAGGGGCTGGCTGTAAGGCATGGGTGTTCCTGGCGGAGGATTGAGGCGCGGAGTGTCAGGCGGCGTCGGCCACGGCCTGGTAGGCGGCGGCATCCAGGAGTTTGTCCAGGTCGGCCGCGTCGTCCGGCTTCATCCGGAAGAGCCAGGCGGCATAGGCGTCCTGATTGACGCTTTCCGGCGCATCGGCGGCGTCCTGGTTTACGGCGGTGACGGTTCCGGCAATGGGCGCGTAGACGTCGGCGGCGGCCTTCACCGACTCGACCACCGCCAGTTCCTTCTCGGCATCGAAATGGGCGCCCACCTCGGGCAGTTCGACGAACACGAGGTCACCCAGGGCTTCCTGGGCATGGTCGGTAATTCCGACTGTGACGGTGCCGTCGGCGTCAAGGCGCAGCCATTCGTGGGAGGCGGTGTATTTCAGGTGAGCGGGGGCGTTGGACATCGTATTTACTCCAGGGAGAGTCGGGGTTTTGGAATTTGGTTCAGATCAGTCCTTTGCCGTGACGGGCAAAGGGGGGTTTGACGACCTTGGCTTTCAGGCGTTTGTCACGTATTTCGACATCGACGATGGCGTCGAGGGGTAGCCCCAGGGGAAGGCGGGCCAGAGCGATGGACATCTGCAAGGTGGGCGAAAAGCTCCCGCTGGTGATCTCGCCGGTACCGTAGTCGGTGTAGACCCTCTGGTGGCCGCGCAGGACCCCCTTGTCGAGCAGTACCAGGCCGAGGAAGTCGGCGCGGCAGCCGTTGATGGTCAAGGCCGCCTTGCCGACGAAGTCGCGATTGCCGTCCAGGACGACCGTCCAGGCCAGGCCGGCGTCGAGGGGGGAGACATTCTCGTCCATGTCCTGGCCGTAGAGATTCATGCCGGCTTCCAGGCGCAAGGTATCGCGGGCGCCCAGGCCGCAAGGAGCCACTCCGGCAGCGGCCAGGCTGTTCCAGGTCGCGACGGCGTCACCGGCGGGTAGCATGATTTCGAAGCCATCCTCGCCGGTGTAACCGGTGCGGGCGACGAAGGTGTCGCCAATGGCGCAGGCGAAGAAGGGCTTCAAGTCCTCGCTTGCCGCGCGAACCTGGGGGAGCACCTGCCACACCTTTGCCCGGGCATTGGGTCCCTGGACGGCGATCATGGCCAGATCGCGGCGCGGCGTGATCGTCAGGTCCATGCCCCAGTCGGCACGGTGGGCCTGCATCCAGGCGATGTCTTTTTCGGCAGTGCCAGCGTTCACCACCAAGCGGAAGTGCTCGTCGGTCAGAAAATAGATGATCAGATCGTCCACTACTCCACCGACATCGTTAAGCATGCAGGAATAGAGCGCCTTGCCGGGAAGCTTGAGCTTGGCCACGTCGTTGGCGACGAGACGGGTGAGGAAGGGGCGGACGTCGGGGCCGACCAGATCGACCGGGCACATGTGGCAGACGTCGAACATGCCGCAATCGCGGCGGACTGCGTGGTGCTCCTCGATCTGGGATCCGTAGTTGACGGGCATGTCCCAGCCACCGAAATCAACCATCCGCGCACCCATGGCGCGATGGGTTTCGTTGAGCACTGTTTTCTTCAGCATATCAATCCTTTGCGACGAAATATTAAAGTCGCTTCTAGAAAACAAAAAGGGATGAAACGGTTCAGCGTTTCACCCCTCTGTCCTCGATACCTGAGAGATTTGCCCCATCGGTGGACGTTGGCCGGGCAACGTCGCTCTCCAGAGTTGCAAGGCACCATGCCTTGGTCCCGCGGTCCTTTGGCCTGAGCGTTTTCGGGTGGATTGCGCCTTCGGCGGCAGTGGATGCTGCACTCTCCCGGGGGACGGGCGAACTCTAGCCCATGACCGCCCGACTGGCAAGAAATGGCAGGGCGAAAAGCCAGATTGCCCAGAGCGGGACGAGGTCCGCGAAAATTCGCGCGTGCTACACTACCCGATTACCTGAAGACCCCTGAAGCCATGCCGCACGCCAATGTCGACCTCCATTGCCATTCCACCGTTTCCGACGGCCTCTTGCCTCCGGCGGAACTCGCGCGGAGGGCGGCGGAGAACGGGGTCGACCTCTGGGCGCTGACCGATCACGACGACATCGGTGGGTTGTGCGAAGGCGAGCAGGCGGCGGCCGCTGCAGGCATGGGCTTCGTGACCGGGGTCGAGATTTCCATCGAATGGCGGGGAACGCCCATCCACATTGTCGGACTCGGGTTCGATCCGCAGGGGGAGGGGCTCGTCTCGGGCCTGGAAGGATTGCGCCAGGGGCGCGTCGAGCGCGCCAGGCGAATGGCCGATTCCCTCGCGGCAATCGGCATCCCGGGTGTTTTCGAAGGCGCGATGCGCTATGCGGCGAATCCCAGCCTCATCTCGCGCGCGCACTTCGCTCGTTATCTGGTTGAGGTCGGGGTGGCCCGGGACGTCCAGGCGGTGTTCCAGAACTACTTGGTTCCCGGTAAACCAGGTTACGTCGATCACCGCTGGGCAACCCTGGATCAAGCGGTTTCCTGGATTATCGGCGCCGGGGGGGTTGCGGTGGTGGCTCATCCCGGACGCTACAAGGTCTCCGGCGAGGTGATGCGCCAATTCCTGGCTGAGTTCCAGGGGGCTGGCGGCCAAGCCATCGAGGTGGTCTGCGGCAGCCACACTCCCGACAATGTGCTCCAATTTGCACGTCTGGCCAGGCATTTCGGCTTTTGCGCCTCGCGGGGATCGGATTTCCACGGGCCAGAGGAGAGTTACGTGGACCTCGGGCGCCTCCCGGGACTTCCGGAGGACCTCAAGCCCGTTTGGCAACTGTTCGCCTGAGTCGTGGCGGTAAGCATGACGGTGATAGGGGAAGTTGGTCCTAAGCTCGGCGCGGCAGGCTGGCCTGGTCGCGTTGCGATGCCCGTGACTACGCCGGGGGCAGGCCGGTCCTACCCTACTGGCTGGGGTATGCGGTAAGCCTATCGTCATGGCCCAGTATCTGGTCGTTCACCCTGAAAATCCCCAGCAGCGTCTGCTGGCGCGGGCGGCGGAAATCGTCCGCGGTGGCGGGCTGGTCATCGTTCCCACCGATTCCTGCTATGCCCTGGGGTGCCATCTGGGCGACAAGGCGGCAGTCGATCGCATTCGCGAAATTCGCCAGGTCGATGACCGTCACCACCTGACCCTGATGGTCCGTGACCTTTCGGAAATTGCCCAGTACGCCCGGGTAGACAACGTCCAGTACCGGCTGCTCAAGGCGACGACGCCGGGCAGCTATACCTTTATTCTCGAAGGAACGAAGGAATTGCCGCGACGGGTGTTGCATCCCAAGCGCAAGACCATAGGCCTGCGGGTTCCCGACCATCCGGTCGTCCTGGCCCTTCTTCAGGAACTGGACGAACCGCTGCTGACGACGACCCTGATTTTGCCCGGCGATGACGCCCCGCTGACCGAAGGCTGGGAAATTCGCGACCGCCTTGACGACCTGGTCGATCTGATTCTCGACGGAGGCCCTTGCGGAACCGAGCCGACCACCGTCGTCGACCTCACGGGGTCGGCGCCGGTGCTGATCCGGAGCGGGCGAGGGCGAACCGATCCCTTCGGGTTTTAGCCTTCGGACCCGGGCGGTGCCTCGGGTTTTGGTATACTCCCCACCTTTTTAGGCCGATGTTCGCCAGCTTGGTACAGACGCTCGCCATTTCGGCCCTGCCGGTGATTTTTGCAATCACCCTGCACGAGGCCGCCCACGGCTATGCGGCCCGCTATTTCGGCGATCATACCGCCTGGTTGGCTGGCCGGATCAGCCTTAATCCGCTGCGTCATATCGATCCCTGGGGAACCATCGTCATTCCGGCGGTGATCCTGTTGTTTTCCGGAGGGGGCATGCTTTTCGGTTACGCCAAGCCGGTTCCGGTTGATTTCGGGCGGTTGCGGAATCCCAAGCAATCCATGCTCTGGGTGGCGGCTGCAGGCCCTCTGGCGAATTTGGCCATGGCTTTCGGCTGGGCCTTCCTGGTCAAGCTCGCCTGGCTCTTGCCGAGCAACCCGTTTACCGTTCCGATGACCGAAATGGGCAAGATGGGCATTCTGGTCAATTGCGCCCTGATGGTTCTCAATCTTCTGCCCCTGCCTCCTCTGGACGGTGGGCGCATCCTGGTCAGCCTGCTCCCGGGCCGAATGGCCTGGAAATATTCCCGTATCGAGCCGTGGGGATTTCCCATCCTGCTCGTGCTTCTGTTTACCGGCATCCTGGGGGCCGTCATGTCTCCCCTCATGAGCCTTGCGGCCTTCGTCATTGAAGGCATTTTTGGACTGTACTGAACCATAATGTACGCAGAACGTGTTCTTTCCGGCATGCGCCCCACCGGGGCGCTGCATCTCGGCCACTACCACGGAGTGCTCAAGAATTGGGTCACTCTGCAGCATGAGTATCCCTGCCTGTTCTTCGTCGCCGACTGGCATGCGCTGACCACCCACTACGACGACCCCCAAGGCATCGAGCAGGCCGCCTGGGACATGGTGGTGGATTGGCTGGCCGCCGGGGTCGATCCTAATCAGGCGACCTTGTTCATCCAGTCCCGGGTTCCCGAGCACGCCGAATTGCATCTGCTGCTGTCGATGATGACGCCCTTGGGATGGCTGGAGCGGGTCCCCACGTACAAGGATCAGCAGGAGAAGCTCGAGAACAAGGATCTCTCCACCTACGGCTTTCTCGGCTACCCCTTGCTTCAGGCCGCGGATATCCTCATTTACCGGGCCGACAAGGTTCCCGTCGGCGAGGATCAGGTGCCCCACATCGAGTTTTCCCGCGAAATTGCCCGGCGGTTCAATCATCTCTACGGTCGTGAGCCAGGCTTCGAGGACAAGGCCCGCGAGGCGGCCAAGAAGCTGGGCGGCAAGAAGGCGCGCCTCTACGAGGAATTGCGCACCCGATTCCAGCAGAAGGGCGACAAGGAGGCGATCGAGCAGGCTCACGCCCTGCTGGACGAGGTCCAGCATTTGTCGGTGGTGGACCGGGAGCGTTTGTTCGGCTACCTGGAGGGCACCGGCAAGATGATTCTGGCCGAGCCCGGAGCCTTGCTGACCGAAGCTTCCCGGATGCCGGGTCTCGACGGGCAGAAGATGTCCAAGTCCTACAACAACACCATCACCCTGCGCGAATCGGCCGAATCGGTCACCAAGAAGGTTCGGGCCATGCCGACCGACCCCGCCCGGGTGCGCCGCACCGACCCCGGCGACCCCGCCAAGTGCCCCGTCTGGCAACTGCACCATGTGTATTCCGATGCCGGCTGCCGGGAATGGGTCGAGCAGGGCTGCCGCAGTGCCGGGATCGGTTGTCTGGAGTGCAAGCAGCCGGTCATCGATGGAATCCTGCGCGAGCAGGCACCGATGCGCGAGCGTGCAGCGCTCTATCTGGAGGACCCGAGCCTGGTGAAGAACATTATTGCCGACGGTTGCGAGAAGGCCCGTGATCTGGCGCGGGACACCATGCGCGACGTTCGGGCTGCCATGGGACTGGAGTACAGTTGATGGGTGCCGGAGTGCAATCCCGGGCGGTCACGGTGGTGGTCCCGGCCCTCAACGAGGCCGAGAACATCCGCCCCCTGGTGGCGGAGATTCTCGCCGCCCTGGGTCACGATCCGGAGCTCGAAATCCTTTATGTCGACGACGGCAGCGACGACGCTTCTCCGGCCATTTTCGCCGAATTGGCCCGGGAACTGGCGCCGCGCTTCAAATGCGTCCGCCACCGGAGCCGCTGCGGCCAGAGTACCGGCGTCTGGACCGGGGTGCGCCACGCCAGCAATCCCTGGATCGCTACCCTCGACGCCGATGGTCAGAACGATCCGGCCAATATTCCGAAAATGCTCGACGTGCTCTTCGAGGCCGCCGATCCCACCCAGCGTCTGGTTGCCGGCTGGCGTCAGAAGCGGCGCGACACCTGGCTGAAACGCATCTCGTCGCGCGTCGCGAATCGCGTGCGTTCGGGTTTTCTCAAAGACAGCACGCCGGATACCGGCTGTGGGCTCAAGGTCTTCAGCCGCGAATTGTTCCTCAAGCTGCCTTATTTCGACCACATGCATCGCTTCCTTCCCGCATTGACCTTGCGAGCGGGCGGTGAAGTGGTTTCGGTGCCGGTCAATCACCGGCCGCGCACACAGGGCATTTCCAAGTATGGATTCCACAACCGGCTCTGGGTGGGCATCGTCGACCTGTTCGGCGTCGCCTGGCTGCAGCGGCGGGCCAGGGTGCCGGCAGTCGAACGGATTGTCGGCGGGGAGAAATCGTGATGCAGGACACCACCCTCTGGATCATCATCGGCTTCATCGGCCAGGGACTTTTTTCCGCGCGCTTCATCATCCAGTGGCTCTATAGCGAAAAGGTCAAGCGCAGCGTCGTGCCGGTGGCCTTCTGGTACTTCAGCCTGGGCGGAGGAATCGTGTTGACCGCCTACGCCGTCCACCGCATGGATCCGGTGTTCATCGTCGGCCAAGCGGCCGGTCTGATCGTCTATTTCCGCAATCTGGTCTTGATCCGCAAGCATCACCTCAAGGCCGACGACGAGGCGCCGGTCGAGTGACGATGCCTCGCGGCCGCCATTTTCTCCTTTGGGGCCTTTGCCTCGTCGTGGTGCTCCTCGCCTCGGTCTTCGGGCGGCCGGACATCCCCATCGACGAGACTCGCTATGTCAGCGTGGCCTGGGAAATGGTGTCCCGTGGCGACTGGATCGTCCTCCACAAGAACGGCGAGCCCTACCATCACAAGCCGCCGCTGCTGTTCTGGCTGATCGGCGCGGGCTGGTCGGTTCTCGGCGTGAGCGACTGGTGGCCGCGGGTGGTCAATGCCCTTGCATCCCTGGTCTGCCTCGGGCTCACGGCGGCCATCGCGCGGCGCCTCTGGCCTGGCGAGAAGGGTGTGGGCGAACGTGCGGGTTGGCTCCTGCTGGGCGGCATGTTCTGGCTTTTCTTCAGCACTTCGGTGATGTTCGACATACTCCTCTGCGCCTGCGTGCTGCTCGCCCTGCTGGCGGCACTGCGGGCCTGGCAGGGGGAAAGTCGCGGAACCTGGGGATTGTTCGGGGTCGCGCTGGGTTTGGGCATCCTGGCCAAGGGGCCTGTAGTGCTTCTCCACGTTCTACCGCCCTTGCTCCTGGTGAAGTGGTGGGGCGGGCGGGAGAGCGTCGAGCGTCGCTGGTGGATCGGGATCGGACTCGGAACCCTCCTGGGGGCGGCGATCGCGCTGACCTGGGCGATTCCTGCGGCGATCCAGGGAGGCGACGAGTTCCGCCGGGCCATCTTCTGGGGGCAGACTGCCGGCCGGGTCACCGGGAATCTCGCCCACAAGCAGCCGGTCTGGTTCTACCTGCCTATCCTCCCGGTGCTCCTGTTTCCCTGGCTACTGTGGGCCAGCGGCTGGCGGGCCGTCGTCGAAGCGGTGCGCGACCGCACCGACCTCGGCGTTCGCTTCTGCCTGGTGTGGCTCTTCGCCGCCTTTCTCGGGTTCTCTGCCGCCGGAGGCAAACAGGCCCATTACCTTCTGCCGCTGATGCCGGCATTTTCCCTGCTGCCTGCGTTTGGCTGGCGTCGGGTGGCGGAAAGCGGGCGTCGGGCGGTGCTGCCGCTGGTGATTGCGCTGGCGGCTCTGGGACTGATCGTCCTGACGGCGCCACTGTGGGTGGGCAAGCTCTGGTTCGCGCCCTATGTCGGCGAGAGCTGGCGAATCGCCGGGGTCCTGCTCATCGTCCTGGCGCTGATCTGTTTTGCTCTCGCGCGGGGCGAGGAGGCATTGTCGCGGATCGCCTGCGCATCCGTGGCCGCAACGGCCATCCTCCTGCTGGGCGTGGTGCGCCCGCTCTGGCCGGCCTTCGACATGACCCCGATGGGGGAGCAGATCAAGGCCCTGGAACGGGCAGGCTTACCGGTTGCCCACGCGACGCTCTACCACGATCAGTATCATTTCTACGGCCGCCTGACGGTTCCCCTGGAGGTCATCGCTCGGCGGGAGGTGGCGGCTTGGCTGGAAAAGAATCCCCAGGGCAAGGTCGTCTATTACATCGCGCGGAGGAAATCCCTGGAGCAACTCAAGCCGGCATTCTCCCAACCCTACCTCGACGGCTGGGCCGTCCTGGTCGATGCGGAGTCCGTACATCGCCTACCCCGGTTCAAGCGATGACCGAAATGCTCGTCGAGGTTCCGACTGCGACGGATCATCGGGAGCCGCTGGCCCGCATTTACGGCGAACCGCTGGCCCAACTTCCCCAGGACCTCTACATCCCCCCGGATGCCCTGGAGATCATGTTGGAGGCCTTCGAGGGGCCGCTGGACCTGCTCCTCTACCTGATCCGCAAGGCCAATGTCGATATCCTCGATATCCCCATGGCGCCGCTCACCCGCCAGTATCTCGACTACGTCGAAACGATGCGCGGCCAGAATCTGGAATTGGCTGCCGACTATCTGGTAATGGCGGCGATGCTCATCGAGATCAAGTCGCGCATGCTCTTGCCGCGACCCAAGGCGTCCGGCGACGATCCGACTGCCGATCCCCGTGCCGAGCTCGTGCGGCGGCTGATGGAGTACGAGCAGATGAAGATGGCCGGCCAGAAGCTCAATGAGCTTCCCCAGGCCGAGCGGGAATTCTTCTGGGTCGAGACCTTGGTTGAAAAATCGCTCCTGGTCCGCTATCCGGAGGTCTGCCTCGACGATCTTCAGGCGGCCTGGCAGGCCGTACTGCGCCAAGCGACCCTGCGCCAGAATCACCGGATCGGCCGGGAGGAATTGTCGGTTCGCGAGCACATGGGCATCATCCTGCGGCAACTCGGGCTGGAGGCCGGTTTTGTCCGCTTTGAATCCCTGTTCGACCCCGCCATGGGGATCGCCGGCCTGGTGGTCCATTTTCTCGCCCTGCTCGAACTGGCTCGGGAAAAGCTCATCCAGATCACCCAGACCGAGGCCTTTCAGCCCATTTATGTGAAGGTGCACGAAGGTGGAACCGACGACCGTCAAGAAAGTGCTTGAAGCGGCGCTCCTGGCCGCCCGCGAGCCTTTGACTCCCGCCGACCTGCGGCAGATGTTCGAGGAAGACCTGTCGACCGAGACCTTGCGCAAATTGCTCGATGAACTGCGGGAGGAATGGCAGGAGCGGGGCGCCGAACTGATCCAGCTCGCTTCCGGATGGCGTTTCCGCACCCGCGCCGAGTACCTGCCCTACCTGGACCGGCTCAATCCGGAGAAGCCGCCCCGCTATTCGCGGGCGGTCCTGGAGACCCTGGCGATCATTGCCTATCGGCAGCCTGTGACGCGGGGCGACATTGAGGAAATCCGCGGCGTTGCGGTGAATGCCAACGTGATCAAGGCGCTGGAAGAGCGAGGATGGATCGACGTCGTCGGCCACCGCGACACTCCCGGGCGGCCGGCGCTCTTTGCCACCACGCGGCGATTTCTTGACGATCTGGGGCTGCGCAGCCTAAGCGAGCTGCCTCCCCTCGAACAACTTGGCCAGAACCTGGAGCTCGACCATGAAGGCTAAACGCACCCCGTTCCGGCCCCCGCAGCAATCCGCAACCGCCGGCACTGCAAGCCGTTCCCCCCGCCACGCAGATTCTTCCCGGCTCCCGGACGAGGCTGGGGACGGGCAATCCGGCAAGGCATCCCGCCCGCCGGCCCGGGCGGCGCGTAGTCCGGCCCGGCCCGCCAGTGCAACCGCAGCCAAGCCGGAACGTCTGCACAAGGCGCTCGCCCAGGCGGGAATCGGCTCCCGGCGGGAAATGGAGGAGTGGATCGCTGCCGGCCGGATCAGTGTGAATGGCGAGCCGGCACAAATCGGCCAACTCGTCCATCCGACCGACCGGGTCAAGGTCAACGGCCGCCTGGTGAATCTGCGCGCCTCCATCGGCCGCGGGCCGAGAATTATCATGTACCACAAGCCGGAAGGGGAAATCGTCTCCCGCGACGATCCGGACGGCCGACCGTCGGTCTTCACGGCCTTGCCGCGGATGCGGGGTGGGCGCTGGATCGCGGTCGGGCGTCTGGACTTCAATACCTCCGGCTTGCTCTTATTTACCACCTCCGGAGAACTCGCCAATCGCCTCATGCACCCCAGCGCCCAGCTGGTGCGCGAATACGCGGTTCGCGTGCTCGGGGAATTGAGCGATGCAGCCAAACAGCGCCTGCTAGAGGGGGTCGAGTTGGAGGATGGTCCGGCGTCCTTCGACAGTCTCCAGGATGCGGGCGGCGAGGGCGCCAATCACTGGGTTCGGGTCACCCTCTTCGAGGGTCGCAACCGCGAGGTTCGGCGCATGTTCGAGGCGGTGGGCTGCACCGTCAGCCGCCTGATCCGGGTGCGTTACGGCCCCTTCGTACTGCCGCCGCAGTTGAAGCGGGGCCGTTGTCGCGAACTCACCGAAGCGGAGGTCCGCGGGCTCCTGAAGGCGCTTGGCGACGCGAAGGCGACGCCCGTGCGGGAAGCCGAAGCTGATGGCGATGTGCCCGAAGAGCCCGCAGCGGCCGTACCGCGGGGCCGCGGGGCAACTTCTAGCGGAAAAATGTCCGCGATGGGAAGTCGTCTCAGGAAATCCACCCGTCGTTGACGCGCTCCGCTGCTCCAGGTTTCTATCGGTAAATCGGCGGAATATCCAGAATCCGGTGCGAACCCGATGCGGCATGATGGCCGCGGTTGCTGCGATTCCAGGCAAAGTATTGCTTTTGGCGTATGCCAGGTTTCAGTTGACATGCGTATTGGCTGGAGTGAATATGCATTCACGCTCAAATGCCGTAGGGTCCTTGGTCCGGACGGGGGACGATACTGAGTCGCGAGGCGTATCGGGCGCAACCAATCCAATTGTCCATGCGTAAAGGAGACGACCATGTTCAAGATCAAGGATTTGATGGTGCGTGTCATTCCGGAAGATGGCCTGCCCGGTGACCTCGGCGGTGCAGGCGGCTGCGGGGATTGCACCTGCGGCAGCTTCTGCGGGAGCTGTTCCTGCTCCGGATGTACCTTCGCGACCTGCGTCGGGTGCACCTATTGCTCCCCACCGTCGGGAATGGGGCTGGGCTTGCTGGATCGCGTCAATCCCGCCGATCTGGCTGCTTTGAAAGCGCAGCTCAAGGAGCGCGTCGCGGCGGTCGAGCGACTCGAAGCCGGCTTCACTCCTCAGACGCGCGAGCAAGCTGAGATGCTGGAGCGCAAGCTGACGGACGCTCTCGCCGAAGTCAAGCGGATCAAGGCCAGCCTGACCAAGGCACCTAAATCGCGCAAGTAGGTTTGTCCAATCCCGTGTCCGGCGGCCGCAGGTCTTGCATGACCGCGCCGGAGTCTTGCGTCCGCCAGAGCGGGAGGAAATGTGGGAATCCTTGAGGCCGAATTCCGGCCGAATCCCGACTACGAAATCGTCCCGCTGCCAAACCTGACCGATGCCGAATGCGCGGCATTCGAGGGTTTGCGGGACGATCCGGAGTGTTTCGGCATCTTGAGACCCCGCGACGGGTCCGGACTGCGTATCAAGTCGATATGCCGGCAGACCGCCGCCTTGCTCGACTCGCTTGCGGTGGCGTCCGGATTGCCGGAGCAGGTCAGGCAGTTGCCGCCATCGGAAGCCGAGCGGCATGTCCTCGACCTCGTGCTGGGGGATGCGATCCAGGTCAGGCTCGACGGCGTCTATCGCTCCGGGGTCGCCGCCTTCGGGCTCATCGTTCAACCCCAGGCGTTCAAGGGCGAACTGGGGCGGCTGGCGCAGCTCTCCCTGGACGCCGTCCGATTCGGGGACGCGCTGCCGATCGACGATCCCTTGCGCCTGTCGGCACAGATCTATTTCTTCAATCGCTTGCCGCAGACCCCGCGCTGGGCTCGCTTGCTCCCCAACGACGAAGCCCACGCGCGCTATCTGGGCATCGATGCCGGGGGCCGCTGCAGCAAGCTGCTGCGCGCCCTCGGAGGAAAGATGGCCGATGCGCCCGAGCTCCAGGGGTGGTTGCTGTGGTCGGCGCGGGAGAGCGGCGAGACTTCGCAAAGGCGCTCGTTCTCCTACAAGCTCTACGTGAGTCCTCGCCCCGAGGAGCTTCCGGAGGCGCTTCCGAAAATTGTCGCGGCATTCGTCGATTTCGGGGTCCGGCGCATGAAGATCGGTGCGGGCCTCGGCGGGCTGCTGCGGCCCGACAAGATCGTCGCGTATTTCGAAGAATTTGGGCAGCTTGAGGCGGTCGCGCAGCGGCTGCTGGCGGACTTGAAAGGAGTGGCGCCCCATGGCGTGCCTTTCACCGCCGAATTGGGGGGCGCGGGCTTGGTCTCCTGGGGGATGGATCCCCATGAAACGCGCTCGTTTTCGTGGCAGGAAACCTCCAGCTGGCGATTGTGGATCACCAATCGCCTCGCCGCAGCCATACTGGATGCGCGCGCATCGCCAGAATCCGGATTGACGGCCTGGCGCTACGCCCTGGAGCGTCTTTCCGTCGAGGGTGTCGATGTCCAAACCTGGGCGCCCACCGCGGAATACGAACGCCGGATCGCTGCCGCCCGCAGGACTCAAGGATCATGAATATTTCCAGTCGGTACGTCCTTCCTGACGACTCCATCCTGGTTCCGGTCGACACCCTCGCCGACGGACAACGACGTTCGATCGAGGCCGAACCGGGCGACTTCCTGTTATCCCGCCGGACCGGGCGCGGCCGCTCGAAGATTCTCGATGCGCGTACGGCCAAGCTGTTGGAAGTCTTTCGCGAGCCTCATTCCCTCGTCGATGGCGTCATCTCCTTCAGCCGGGAGAGCACCGAGGACCCGGAACGCGTCCTCGAGTCAGCCTATGAGACCTTCGTCCAGCTCATCCGCAACAATTTTCTCGTCGAGGACGGGTCTCCCGAGGCGGGCCCCACCGAAGCCAGCCTCGCCGCGGGCGATCACTGGGACGGATTCGAAGTGGTCAGGCTGGTCCAACTGCTAGAGGATAACGAAATCTACGAGGCGTGCGCGGCGGACGGTTTTCGAGTTGCGCTCAAGATCGGACGCAGCGAGGTTGCCGAGAAACAGGCTGTGGTCCTGGCCCGGGAAGCGATCGTGCTCCGGCACTTGAAGGGCGTCGGCGCGCCGCGCTTGGTTCAAGCGGGGAGTTTTCGCGCGAGGCCTTACCTGGCGCTGCAATGGTGCGAAGGCGTCAGCGCTTCCCGCGTCGCGGCCCAGTTGCGCTCGATCCCCGGTGAGGAAGGGCGGCGCAGGCTGCTGGAATTATGCGTCCGGATCGCCGCAGCCTATGCGGAACTGCATCGGCGCGGCGTGGTGCACGGAGATGTCCATCCCGGCAATGTCCTCGTCGGGGCAGACGGACACGTGACGCTGATCGATTTCGGGCTCGCGGTGTGTTCCCTTTTTGAAGCGGAGAGCCTCAGCCTGCCGCACCGCGGCGGGGTAGGGTATTTCTTCGAGCCCGAACACGCCAGGGCCGTCCTCGCCCACAGTCGCCCCATGCCCCCGGCGACGGGCGTCGGGGAGCAGCACGTGGTCGCCCATCTGCTCTATCGACTGCTGACCGGAAACGGCTATGTGGATTTTGTCGCCGAGCGCGAAGCCGCACTGCGACAGATCGCCGAGGCGGCGCCTTTGCCGTTCTCGCATTGGGGACTGCCCGATTGGCCGGAGGTCGAAGCACTGCTCGCTCGGGCGCTGGCCCTCGTCCCGGAGGGGCGTTTTGCCTCCCTGGACGAATTGGCGGCCGGCCTCGAAAAATGCACCATTGCCGGGCCGCCGGCGGCCATTGGAGCGCCCGCCGTGCAGCCGGTGGCGGGCGGGGCGAATGCGCTGGTGACGGACTACTTGCGCCGCTTCAGTCCCGACGCGCCGCTCTTTGCCGCAGCCTTTCCCCAGGTGCCGCGCTGCTCGACCTATTACGGCGGGGGAGGCGTTGCATGGTTCCTGTATCGGCTGGCATCGGTTCGCGAGAGCCCCGAGTTGTTGTCCTGGGCAAAAGTCTGGGTGGAAAAGGCGCTTGCGGATATCCCGGCGGCCGGCGAAGAGGCTTTCTGCATTCCTCGGGTCATGCCCGCCGAAGTCGTCGGTCCCTTGTCGCTCCATCACAGCGAGAGCGGAATTCGCCTCGTGCAGGCGCTGGTGGCTCAGGCCGCGGGGGACATTCCTGGCCAGCGCGAAGCCGTGCTGGCCTACGCGCGGGTCGTCGCCCAGCCGTGGCCGAACCTGGACCTGGCCTTGGGTCAGGCGGGCGCTCTGGTGGGTTGTACCCTGCTCTGGGAGGCACTTCCCTCCGAGCGCGCAAGTCTCCTGCCGACGGGCAACGCGCTGTGCGATCTGCTGGGTCGGCGTTTGGATCAGTTCGGTCGCATCGGTCAGGACGAGACGATGCGTTACTCCGGCATCGCCCATGGCTGGGCGGGCCTCCTCTATGCCATGTTGCGCTGGCTGGATCTGACAGCCATGACTATGCCCCTTGGGCTGGAAGCACGCCTCGCGGAGCTTGCCGACCTGGCCGAGCCTCATGGTCAGGGCTGGCGCTGGCCGAGAGTTCTCCAGCGCAGTGGAAGCCGCGGCGAACCGGTCGATTACTGGCCTAGCTGGTGCAACGGAACCGGCGGGATGATCTTCCTCTGGACTCTGGCGCATCGCATGCTCGACGTTCCGCGCTACCGGCAACTGGCTGAGGGTTGCGCGCAAAACGTTCTGGACTCCGGCGATCAGGTGGGCCAGATCTGCTGCGGGCGGCCCGGCGGGGCCTACGGCCTCTTGAATCTCTACAAGCATACGGCTGAAGCGCGCTGGCTCGATGGTGCGCGGAGTCTCTGCGACGCTACCGTGCGATCGCATCCTATTCCCGCTGGGGAGGCGGTGCCAGCTTTCCACTACAGTCTCTTCAAGGGGGCGCTGGGGGCTGCGCTCCTTGCCGCGGAACTGGACGCCGGACCCGAATACTCCTGCATGCCCCTCTTCGAATCCGAGGGTTGGCCGCGGTGACACGGCCAATGCTTCGATCCGGAGCCGGGGAAATCGGCTGGGCTCCGGATTCGCTGCCTTAGCGCCGTTTGCCGCGGAGGGCGCGGACTTGAACGACGACTTTGTCGAGCTCCAGTCCCGTGGCGTCGACGAGCCTGATCGAGTGGGAGCCGGGGCTGGGTAGCCATAGCGCGGGGCGGTCGGCGCGCATTGGCGTTGCCGCGTCGACCTGCCAGCGCCATCCCGGCCCGGCGGGACCGGAGAGTTGCAGCGAAACGCGCTGCCGACCGGGAGGAATGTCCGGATCGAGTGCGAGAACGCTCCCGTCGCCGGGGTACGCGATGCGGGCGAGCCGGGTCGCCCCAGCTTCGCGGACGACGACCATCTCGGTGCCGGTAAGGAACCATTCCTGGCGCGGGGGTTCCCGGGGAGGGTCGAAGCGTACCGGGCGGTGAACGAGGCCCGCTGGAGGCTCCGGGGCGCGGCTGACGGCGGTGGGGCGAGCGCCGGTCGCATCGCCGCGGTGTAGCCAGTCCATGACCTCCCGCCACACCGGCGCCGCGCCGCTGGTCCCGGAAACGTCGTGCATCGGATTGCCGCTCGCGTTGCCAACCCAGACGGCGACGGTGTAGCGACGGGAGAAGCCGACGCACCAATTGTCGCGCATATCCTTGCTGGTGCCGGTCTTGGCCGCGCTCCAGTAGGGGGTGGCGAGCCAGGAATCGAGGCCGAAGGTACCGGCCCGGGCCGAGCGGTCGGCAAGGATGTCGGCGACGACGAACGCCGCTGCCGGCGTCGACGCTCGCCGCGGTGGCCCGACGAATACGCCGGCGCATCCACCTTCGCGGCAGGGTGTGCGCTCGCCGCGGGGATCTGCCCGCAGCGGCGTCCAGCGACCGCCGTTGGCCAGGCTCCGGTAGGCGTTGGCTAGCATCAAGAGCGACACGTCGGCGGAGCCGAGGGCGAGGCTGTAACCGTAATAGTCGCCGCCTTCCTTGAGGCTCGCGAAGCCGAGGCCGCGGAGACGGTCGAAGAAGGGTTCGGTTCCGAGCCGTACCAAGGTACGCACCGCCGGAACGTTGAGCGATTGTCCCAAAGCGAGGCGGGCACTGACCCAGCCGCGGTAGTCAGGCGAGTAGTTTTGCGGGACGTAGAGTCCCCCGGCGGTGGCCAGGGCCGCCGGGGAATCGTCGATGAGGCTGGCGGCGGTGAGCTGGCGCCGTTCGAGGGCCAGGCCGTAGAGAAAGGGCTTGAGGGTCGATCCCGCCTGCCGCAGGGCGACGGCGGCGTCCACCTGGGAGGCGTTCGAAAGGTCGCCGGAAGAGCCCACCCAGGACAGGATTGCGCCGCTCTGGTTGTCGATGGCCAGCAAAGCGCCGTCCTCCACACTGTGCCGGGCGAGTTCCCGCAAATGGCGATCCAGGGCGGCAGCCGCAAAACGTTGCAGGTCGCTGTCCAGAGTGGTGGCGAGCCGCTCTCCGGGGCGATTCAGGAGTTTCCGGGCCAGATGGGGGGCCAGGTTTACGGGGCTCCCGGGCGGCGGAGCCGCATCGCGGAGGGCACCGGAGAACGCCAGGCGGGCCAGGGTGTCGAGGCCGGTGCAGTCGGCGTCCGCCCGCTGCTGCAAGCGCAGCAGGCCGCAGGCCCGGTCGGCGACGGCATCCGGTCGGGCGCCGGGCGAGCGCAGGAGGGCCGCCGCCAGAGCGGCTTCCCGGCTGTCGAGGCCATCGGGTCCCTTGCCGAAGAGCCCCCAACTCATGGCGGCGACCCCGACCAGTTCGCCGCGGAAGGCGGCAAGGTTGAGGTAAGCCTCCAGGATCTGGTCCTTCTTCCAACGACGCTCGAGTTCCAGGGCCGTGGCCGCCTGACCGACCTTGTCGAGGACGTCGCGCCGGCCGCTGCGGCCGTGGTCCTCGAGCAGGCCGGCGAGTTGCATGGTCAAGGTACTGGCGCCGCGCGTACGGGAGTTCCAGAGATTGCCCCAGGCGCTGGCGGCGACGGCATTCCAGTCGATACCGGAGTGTTCGTAGAAGCGGCGATCCTCGGAAAGCAACAGGCTCCGCAGCAAGGCGGGCGATACCGCTTCCAGGGGAGTCCAGGGATAACGGCGGACCGCCGGGTCCAGGCGCAAGCGCTGGAGGACGCGGCCATCCCGAGCGAGTAGCCAGGCTTCGGATTCGGCATGGTGGCCGCGGACCTCCGCAAAGCTGGGCAGGGCAGCCGCGGGGATGCACGCGAGGGCGAGGGAGACGACTCCCGACAGCCGGGCCGCGGCGAGCCAGCCCTGGTGTCTCGGGCGGAGCGGGGACCCGGAAGCGGGCTCTATGATGCGCGCGAACGCAGAAATTTTGGCCCGCGCGTCAGAGCCCGAAAGCTGCGTAGGCAACCAGGGCGATCCCCGCCAGGACGGCCTCCAGCCAGTTGCCCATGGGCGTGTGATCAACGGTGGCGTTGGTGGGGTCCTTGGGGTCGTAATAGACCTTGACGCGGCTGCCGGTGGCCAGACGCTGGAGGACCCGATAGACCACCGCCGGGCGCGTGTCCTCGATAGTGATGATGATTTGTCGGCTATCGATGACGCGATCGCCGATCTGGTAGCGGAATGCGGCTGCCAGGCGGGTCTTGCCGTCCGCCGTGGTCTGCAGGTCGGAGCGGACGATGGTGCCGCGGACCGAAGGCCAGTTCTGCAGGCCGCGATTGCGCAAGCGGGTGTAGAGGCCAAACGCCACGGCGAGGGAGCCAAGAACGATCATGGCAAGCTTGATGGAGTGCACGGGAGGGCTTTTCAGATGGGGGCCGATGATAATCTTGGACGGCACCTTACCGATTTCGACCGGACGCGGTCAAGGGCGGGAGCGCCGCCGCCGCCGGATCGCCTTCCGGGATGGCATAATCGCCAACGATGCTCGCCTACATCGTTCGCCGGCTCCTCTACGCCATTCCCATTCTGATCGGGGTGAATCTCGTCACCTTTGCCCTGTTTTTCGTCGTCAATACCCCGGACGACATGGCCCGCATGCAGTTGGGCATCAAGCGGGTGACCCCGGAAGCGATCGCCAAGTGGAAGACCGAACGGGGTTACGACAAGCCGCTTTTCTACAACGAGGGCGCGTCCGGGCTGGGGGCGGTGACCGACACCATCTTCTTCGAGAAATCGGCCGCCATGTTCGTCGGCGAATTCGGCCGTGCCGAGGACGGCCGCGACATCGCCCGGGAAATCCGCATCCGCATGGGGCCGTCGCTGGCCATTGCCGTTCCCACCTTCATTCTCGGCATCCTGGTGACGGTGAGTTTTGCCCTCATTCTCGCCTTCTTCCGGGCCAGCGCCTTCGACCTGTGGGGTGTGGTGCTCTGCGTGGCGATGATGTCCATTTCCGGGCTCTTCTACATCATCGGCGGGCAGTACCTGATCAGCAAGATCTGGCGCCTGGTGCCCATCTCCGGATTCGGCGAAGGTCTCGATGCCTGGCGGTTTCTGATCCTGCCGGTGGTGATTGGGGTGGTTTCCGGCATCGGCGGGTCTACGCGCTGGTACCGCACTATCTTTCTCGAGGAGGTCAGCAAGGACTATGTGCGCACCGCCCGCGCCAAGGGCTTGCCCGAGACCCTGGTGTTCTTCCGCCACATCCTGCGCAACGCGCTCATCCCCATCCTCACCGGCGTGGTGGTGGTGATTCCGCTTCTGTTCATGGGTTCGCTGCTCACCGAGTCCTTTTTCGGCATTCCCGGGCTGGGGAGCTACACCATCGATGCCATCAACGCCCAGGATTTCGCCGTCGTCCGGTCGATGGTCTTCATTGGTTCGGTGCTCTACATCGTTGGCCTCATCCTGACCGACATTTCCTACACCCTGGTGGATCCGCGGATACGTTTCGAATGATGGGATTCCAGCCGGTCCTTCTGTGGTCCGACATCCTGGTCTGGGGACTGGTGGCGGCCGGCAGCGGCTTCATCCGGCTGGTCGCCGGGAGCCCGCCTCTTCTTTCCGCCTGGCGCCGGGTGGGGGCGAGCCCGGTCGGGATGGCGGCGGCTACGGTATTGTTGGCCTTTGTCATAGTCGGGCTGCTCGATTCTGTCCACTACCGTCCCCGCTTGGAAGGGAAGCCCGGCGAGCAGGCCGCCTATGCGGTTGAGGTCCTCTCGCTCTTCGACGCCCTTGCGGCACCGCTCCGTAGCCGCCAGGAGAAGACCTATTCGGAACCCTTCGCCACCCGCCTCTATGCCAAGGAGACGCTAGACCTGCCGGGTCGCGGACAGGTGAGGGAGTACCCCCGGCTCAAGCACGGCGGCGCCCATCTGGGCGAGGCGGAAGCGAATCGGGGTGCCGATATCGCCCGCACCGCGTTCCGGGGAGCCCTTCTCGGATTCCTGGGCTGGCTTGCGGTGGCGGCCCTGGCGACGGCCGGAGTCGCGCGCAGGCTCGGGATTGCCCATGCCACCGCGGCGGGACGCATCTGGCGCGGAGAAACCCGGTTTGCCTGGAATGCCGTGCTGGCGACCGGCGCGGCCATGGCCGTCCTTGGCGTCCCGCTCCTGACGCTGGCGGGGGACTATCACGTCTTCGGCACCGACAAGGTGGGTCAGGACGTGCTCTACCAAGTACTGAAGAGCGTGCGTACCGGGTTGATCATCGGCCTCGTCACCACCCTGGTGACCCTGCCCCTGGCCATCGTTCTGGGCATCGTCGCAGGTTATTTCCGCGGCTGGGTCGACGACCTGATCCAGTATGTCTACACCGTCCTCAATTCAATTCCTGGGGTCCTGCTCATCGCCGCCGCGGTGCTCATGATGCAGGTCATTATCGACACCCATCCCCAGTGGTTCTCCACCGCGGCGGAACGGGCCGACCTGCGGCTTCTTGCACTGTGCTTCATCCTCGGCATGACCAGCTGGACGGGCCTATGCCGACTGCTTCGCGGCGAGACCCTCAAGCTGCGGGAGCTGGAGTACATCCAGGCCGCCCAGGCCTTCGGCGTCACCAGTTCCCGCATCATCGGCCGCCATATCCTGCCCAACCTCATGCACATCGTGATCATCGCCCTGGTCATGGATTTTTCCGGCCTGGTCCTGGCGGAGGCCGTTCTTTCCTACGTCGGCATCGGGGTCGATCCCACCATGATCAGCTTCGGCACGATGATCAACAATGCCCGCATGGAACTGGGTCGCGAGCCGGCGGTATGGTGGTCCCTGGCGGCCGCCTTCATCGCCATGTTCACCTTGGTCCTGGCCGCCAACCTGTTCGCCGACGCGGTGCGCGACGCTTTCGATCCGAGGGCGGCATGAGCGCGGCTCTGCTGGAGGTCCGCGACCTGCGCCTGGGCTTCGCCGCCGGCGGCCGCACGCTGATGGCGGTGGACGGCGTGTCCTTTGCCGTCGGACCGGGAGAAACGTTCGCGCTCCTGGGGGAATCGGGCTGCGGCAAGTCAGTGACCGCCCAGGGCATACTGCGGTTGCTCCCCGCCGCAGGGCGCATCGTCGGCGGCAGCGTGCGGCTGGCCGGCGAGGAATTGCTGGCGCTGCCAGAGGCCGCCATGCGGCGCGTGCGCGGCGGGCGCATGGCGATGATCTTCCAGGAGCCGGCCACCAGCCTCAATCCGGTACTCACCGTCGGCAGCCAGATCGGCGAAGTACTGGCTCGCCACCGCGGTCTCGCCGGACCCGCAGCGCTGTCGCCCATGGTCGATCTGCTGCGTCAGGTCGGCATTGCCGATCCCGAGCGCCGCCTGGGGGAATTCTCTTTCCAGTTGTCCGGCGGAATGAAGCAGCGGGTGATGATCGCGATTGCGCTCGCCGGCGAGCCCGAGTTTCTCATCGCCGACGAGCCGACCACCGCGCTGGACGTCACCGTCCAGGCCCAGATCCTCGACCTCCTCGCGTCGCTCCAGGATGCCCGGGGTATGGGGCTCCTGCTCATCACCCACGATCTCGGGGTGGTCGCCCGCATGGCCCGGCGGGTGGGGGTCATGTACGCCGGAGAACTGGTCGAGGAGGCCGGCCGCGATGCCTTTTTCGCAGCACCGAGGCATCCCTACACCCAGGCACTTTTCGCCGCCCTGCCCGACGTGGCCCGGCGGGGGAGGCCGCTGCTCACCATCCCCGGCCAGGTGCCGTCGCTGGCTGCCATGCCGAGCGGTTGCCGATTCGCCGAGCGCTGCCCCCATGTCATGGAAGTTTGCCGGACCGTTTCGCCGCCCTGGCGGGAGACGGTGCCTGGGCATCGGGTGCGCTGCCACTGGGATGGCGTCAATGAAGGGGAAGAGCTTGGTGGATACGAGGTCCGCCGAGGCGAGTTGCAGTCCCCGGAACGCCACGTCCTGGAGGTCAAGGAACTCAAGGTCCATTTCCCCATCCGGCGGGGCATCCTGCAACGCACCGTCGGTCACGTGCGGGCGGTGGACGGAGTTTCCCTGGCGCTCACGCCGGGACGCACCCTGGCCCTGGTGGGAGAGTCGGGCTGTGGCAAGACCACGGTGGGCAAGGCCATCCTGCAGCTCGTCGCGCCCAGCGGCGGTAGTGTGCGTCTGGGGGCGTCGGAGCTGGTAGGGATGCTGGCACGGCGCCTGCGGGGGGCGCGCCGGCATCTGCAAATGGTCTTTCAGGATCCCTTCGCTTCGCTCAATCCCAGGCTGCGGGTGGGCGAAATCATTGCCGAGGGCATTGCCGCCCTCAAGGTCAATGTGGAGGGCGACTCCCGGGGGGCAATAGCGGCTCTCCTAGCTCAGGTCGGGTTGCCAGCGGACGCTGCTGGGCGCTATCCCCATGAGTTTTCCGGGGGTCAGCGGCAGCGTATCGCCATCGCTCGGGCGCTCGCGGTACAACCGGAAATCCTCATTTGCGACGAACCGACTTCGGCGCTCGACGTTTCGGTCCAGGCCCAGATCCTCAATCTGCTCAAGAATCTCCAGGAGTCTCTGGGGGTGGCCTATCTCTTCATCACCCACAATTTTGCCGTGGTCGAGTACCTGGCCCACGAGGTGGCGGTGATGTACCTGGGGCGCATCGTCGAGGCGGGCAGCGCGACCGAAGTGCTGGCCAACCCGCGCCATCCCTACACCCGTGCCCTCTTGTCGGCAGTGCCCGTTCCTCGTCCGGAAGCGGCACCGGAACGGATCCGGCTCCCGGGGGAAGCGCCATCGCCGGCCCATCCGCCTGCGGGTTGCCACTTTCATCCCCGCTGCCCCGAGGCGACCGACATCTGTCGTCAACGCTATCCCGATGCCACCGTTCTGGGACAGAATCACCGGGTCGTCTGTCATCTCTACCCGCAGGGGTGAAGCGGACAGCGCTACGAGGGGAAAAGTCAGCCCCGGCGGCCGTTGCCCGAACGGGCGACTTTGGCGGGAAGCTGGGAGGATTTGCCGGCAGCCGATTTGACTGCGGGAGGTTTCACCGGTCCGCTGCGGGCGACACTCGCCTTGCCCCGGGAGGTCGGGCCTGCAGTCTTCTTCGTCGCCCCAACTGCGGCAACCCGCAGCGTTCGACTGCCGGAACCCTTAGCCACTGCAGCGCGAACTTCGCCGCGGGTCTTGCCGCGGCTGACTTCCCGCTGCGGGGGCGGGTCGGCTTCGATGCGCGGCAAGCGGGCCTGAGGCGCCAGATCGTCGAGATCGACGCCATCTCTGCCTGCCGGAACGAGGACCAGGGAGCCGGCGCCGAGACGCATGCGCCCGCTGAGGCCGTTGGCTTCCTTGAGTTCTCCGAGTGAAATCCCGAAGCGGGGCGCCAGCCGTTCCAGTCGCTCGCCAGGTTTCAGCGTATAGGCCTGCCAGCGGCTCAAGGGCGCGGCGTGGTTTTCCAAATTGGCCTGGAAGGTGTCCACCTTGTCGGCGGGAATGATGACCGGACTGTCCGGTGTGATGACCGGGCGGTTATGGGCGGGGTTGAGGGCCAGGAATTCGGCGACCGGCATTTCTGCCAGGCGGGCGGCCGTCTTGATGTCCATGGGCTTTCCCGGGGCAACCGCTGCGAAATAAGGTTGATTGAGCAGGGCCGGGAGGCCGAGTTGGGCCATCAGACGGGGATTGTTGAAGATGTTCTTGAGCGCCTGGAGTTTGGGTACGTAATTGCGCGTCTCGGCCGGCATGGTCAGGCTGGAAAAGTCCGTGGGAAGCCCCCGGGCCTGATTCTTTTCCACCGCCCGTTTGACCGCGTTCTCGCCCCAGTTGTACGACGCCAGGGCGAGGTGCCAATCGCCGTTCATCTCGTAAATCGCCTGCAGGTAGTCGAGGGCTGCAGCGGTTGAGGCGACGATGTCGCGGCGCTGGTCCTGCCACCAGTCCTGAGCCAGGTTGTAGCGCTTGCCGGTGGCGGGGATGAACTGCCAGAGTCCCGAGGCGTGGGCACGGGAGTAGGCCATCGGATTGAAGGAACTCTCGACCATGGGCAGGAGCGCGAGTTCGGTGGGCATGCCGCGCTTCTCGATTTCCTCGACGATATGGTGCAGGTAGCGCCGGCTGCGTTCGACCATGCGCCTGAGCAGGTCGGGGCGATTCATGTACCACTGCTGGTGATCGAGCACCACCTCATCGGCGAGGTTGGGCATGGAAAAACCGTTGCGGATGCGCAGCCAGAGATCGTCGGTCTGTACCGTCAGGTCGATGGCCTCGGGGATGGGCGCAATGACCGGAATCTCGTGGGTGACGAGGGCTGCCTGCGGGAGCGAGGCAGAGGCCGCCTCCTGGGGCGAAAACAACGCCAGGACGGAAAATCCGGTTTCAGACGATTGGCCGTGGGCGGGGCCGGCGAGGACGGCCAGTGCCAGGAGGGCGACGAGGAACGGGGATTGCGGAAACATCCGCGACAGAACGTTACGCAGCGGCATGAGGAGTCCTCCTGGCACGGAACGGGGTCGACGAAAAAGGAAATTATACCGGATCGAACCGCCGGATTCTTGATAGAGGGCAGGAAAACTTGCTTCGCGCCGCTTGGGGGCATACTTGGTTTTCGCGGGTTCTGGGTACGGTTGTTGCTTTCCTAAATTTGGGAAATTGGCTCGTGGGGAGACCCGGACCCCGGCCCGCCCTGGGCTCGGGAAATTCAGGGGGCGGGCGGCGGGAGGAAAAGCAAAAGGGCCGATGGAAATCCATCGGCCCTTTGCATGAGTTGGCGGAGTGGACGGGACTCGAACCCGCGACCCCCGGCGTGACAGGCCGGT
>DAORDK010000037.1:0-30120 GCA_035345935.1 Rhodocyclaceae bacterium
GGAGTGAGGAGTGAGGAGTGAGGAGTGAGGAGTGAGGAGTGAGGAGTGAGGAGTGAGGAGTGAGGAGTGAGGAGTGAGGAGTGAGGAGTGAGGAGTGGCTAGGGACCAGACGCCTTACTCCTCACCCCTCACTCCTAACCCCTTCCGCTTTACTTGTACTCCCGCCACTCCGGAGGCGTTTCGTCGTGGTCGCCATGGGGGTGGTGATCCCAGGCCTTGACGTAGGCTTCCTGGGAAGAGCGCTTGATCCGCCGCTCCGGAGCGCCCAGGTTGTGGAGCTGGGTTTCCTCGACGTAGTGGATGAGGGCCCGGGTGAGCTTGCTCATCAAGGTGTTGTCCAGGTGGTAACCCTTGTCCTCAAGGTGGCACTCGAGTTCTTCCAGGGTGTGCTCGGTCAGTTCGTAGGCGACGCCGACGGCGCGTTTCTCGCTGTGGGTCTCGACCTCGACTTCCTCCAAACGGCGCAGGTCGTCGGCGGCTTCGGGCACCTGGCCAGGAGGGAACTTGGCGAACAGGATTTCGCGGTTCTTTTTCAGGTCCGGGTTGCCCATGGCGCCTCCAGCATGTCCTACTGGACCTTATTCTGCATGATCTGGAGCCCCTTGAGAAGATTGAGGGCCTGGGCGAACTGGTAGTCGTTCTTGCCGGCATACTCGATGCGCTGGGGAGAGTCTTCCTCGGTCTCGTCCTTCTTGTCGCCGCCTTTTCCGGGCTTGGCGGGGGGCTTGGGAGCCGCCTTCACTTCCGGCTTGGCTTCGGGCTTGGGCGCCTCCTTGGGGGCCTCCGCTTCGCGGTCGTTGTTCAGGTGGCGTTCCAGATCGGCTTCCCGAATACGGGCGCCGGTGTTGTGGGTCCCGTTGGCGGTTTCTTCGACGACGATGTCGGGGACGATGCCCTTGGCCTGGATCGACCGGCCGCTGGGGGTGTAGTAGCGGGCAGTGGTGAGCTTGATCGCCGTGTTTCCGGGCAGCGGCAGGACGGTCTGAACCGAGCCCTTGCCGAAGGTCTGGGTGCCCAGGATCACCGCCCGCTTATGGTCCTGCAGCGCTCCGGCGACGATTTCCGACGCCGAGGCCGATCCGCTATTCACCAGGACCACCATGGGCACCTTCTTGACCTCTGCGGGCAGCCCCTTCAGATAGTCTTCTTTCGAGCCTCTCAGGTAATCGGAGGGACGGGCGAGAAATTCCTGCTTGGCGTCTTCGGTACGGCCGTCGGTGGACACCACCTTGGCATTGGCCGGGAGGAAGGCGGCGGAAACGCCGACGGCGCCATTGAGCAGGCCGCCCGGATCGTTACGCAGGTCGAGGACCAGACCCTTCAGGCCGCCCTGCTTGTAGAGGTCGCCCAGATGCTTGACCAGACTGGTGCCGGTGGTTTCCTGGAACTGGGTGATCCGTACCCAGCCGTAACCGGGTTCGACCAGCTTGGACTTGACGCTCTGGACCTTGATCACCTCGCGGATCAGGGTGACCTCGATGGGCTTGGTCTCTCCTTTGCGGATGATAGACAGCTTGATCGGGGTCTTGGGCTTGCCCCGCATGCGCTTCACGGCGTCGTTCAGGGTCAGGCCCTTGACCGGCGTGTCGTCGAGCTTGAAGATCAGGTCGCCGGCCTTGAGTCCGGCCCGGAAGGCCGGGGTGTCCTCGATGGGGGAGACGACCTTGACCAATCCGTCCTCCATGCCGACCTCGATACCGAGACCGCCGAATTCACCCTGGGTGCCGACCTGGAGATCCTTGAAGGCGTCGGCGTCCAGGTAGGTGGAGTGGGGGTCCAGGTTGGAGAGCATGCCGGAGATCGCATTTGCGATCATCTTCTTGTCCTCGACCGGTTCGACGTAGCCCTGTTTGACCGCGTTATAGACCTCGGCAAAGGTCCGCAGCTCCTCGATGGGCAGACCGACTTTGGCGTTCTCTTTTTCGGCTAGGGCCGGAAGGTGCAGGGTGATGAGGGCGCCGGCAAGGAAGCCGCCCAATGCCATGGTGATGGTCTTGACTTTGCTCATTTCAAACTGGCCCATTTCATGGGATCTAGGGGCTGCCCCTGGTGACGAAGCTCAAAGTATAAACCGGATTCCGGATTGCCCCCGCTATTGCCCACCGTGGCGACAGTTTCACCCCCGCGCACCGCCTCGCCCACCTGCTTGAGGAGGGAGTCGTTGTTGCCGTAGATCGTGAGGTAGGCGTCGCCGTGGTCGATGATGAGGAGATTGCCGAAGCCGCGCATCCACTCGGAAAAGACGACCCGCCCGCCGGCGACCGCCTTGACTTCGGTGCCGCTGCCGGAGCGAATGAACAGCCCTTTCCAGGATCCGCCGCCCTCGCGAGGCGCACCGAAGCGGCCGGCCAGGGTTCCCCGCACGGGAAGGCGCAGGTTGCCTCGCAGGCGGGCGAAAGCCCCGCTGTTGGCGACCGGTTCGAGGCGGTTTTCGACCTCGCCCGCTCGCGACGGCGGGGCTTCGGTTCGGGCGGGTTCGTTGTCGCCCCGGGGCGTCCGACTGCGGTCTGGCTTCGCGGTCTGGGCCGCGCGGGCCTCCTGGGCGGCTTTCGCTTCGCGGGCAGCCTTGGCGGCCTGGGCGGCCAGCAGTCGGGAGAGCCGATCGATCAGTTCGGATAGCCGCTTTTCATTGCGTTCCAGATTGCCGATTTCCTGCCGCTGGCGTTTCACCCGGTCGGCGACATCGGCCAGAACGGCCTTGCGTTCCTCCCGTTGCCGCTGCAATTCCCCGTGCTGCTCCTTCTGCTCCGCCTCGACCGCCGCGAGCGCATCCGACTGTTCCCGGGTCGCCGCGGAGAGCGCCTTCTTGCGCTCCAGGGTGGCGTTGATTTCGCCCAAAAGGTCGGCCCTGCTGCGGGCAATGGCGGTCAGGTAGTGCAGATCCCGGGCCACCTGGTTGGGATCGTCGCCGTTGAGGGCGATCTGGACGGAATCCGGCGTGCCGCGCAGATACTGGTGATAAAGCAGTTTTTCCAGGCGAATCTGCTGTTGATTCAAGGTAGTCCCAAGTTCCTGGGACTGGCGGCCGAGATCCTTGAGGCGGGTCTGCAATTCGCCCTGCTGGCTTTCCAGCCGGTGAAGATTGCGTTGCAGGGTGGAGATTTCACGCTCCGATTCCCGCAGACGATCGGCGGCGTCGGCCTTGTTTTCCTCGCTGCTGGCGAGGTCCTTGCGCAGGGACTCGATCCGTCCGCGCAGTTCCTGAAGGTCCGCCTGGCGATCCGCAATCTCGGGTGCCGTGGGGGACGGAGATTCGCTGCGCGCCGCCGAAGGGTGGCGCTTTGCGACCTTGCGCTCGGCAGCTCCGACGGGGCCGCCGAGGACCAAGGCGGCGGCGAGGGTGAGGACGGCGTAACGCAAGGGGCGGTGGCGCTGGTGCGCGCCGAAGGGCGCGCCATGGCGAAAGGTCTGTGCAAACGATTTGACTATTTTATAATCATCCACCCAATCCCAAAGAGGTTTTCCGTGGAAAAACCCGCCGTCAATCTGATCGACAAGCAGGAGCACATTGAAACCGCGGCGCGGGCGCTCAAGGCCATTGCCCATCCGTTGCGGCTCAAGATTCTCTGCGTCCTCGGCGACCAGGAAGCCTGCGTGCAGGAAATCGTCGACGCCGTAGGGACTTCCCAAAGCAATATCTCCCAACATCTGGCCATCCTGCGGGAAAAGGACGTGCTTCTCACCCGCAAGGACGCCAACCGGGTTTACTATCGGGTTGGCGATTCCCGCACCCTGCAACTCATCGGCATGATGCGCGAGGTTTTTTGCGGCGATGCCGACTGAGCAAAGACACTATGGAATTCATCAATCAGAACATTCTCCTGATCGGCGTCGTGGTCACCAGCGGGCTGGCGCTCGCCTGGCAGTTCCTCGCCAAGAACAGTGCAGCGATCAACCCGGCCGAAGCGACCTTGCTCATCAATCGTGAGGACGCCCAGGTGGTGGATGTGCGCGAAGCCGACGAGTTCGCGGGGGGCCATCTGCCGGAAGCTCGCAACATTCCCGCCGGGAAGCTTGCCGACCGCGTCGGCGAGATCGAGAAATTCAAGGATCGCCCCCTGATCCTCTGCTGCGCCTCCGGCATCCGGTCGGGCAAGGCCTGCGAGCAGTTGAAGAAAGCCGGGTTTACTCGGCTCTACAGCCTTGACGGCGGTTTCGACGCCTGGCGCCAGGCGGGATTGCCGGTTCGCAAGGGTAGCCGAGGCAAGTGATTACCCCGCTCGAGTCCTTCACCGCGAAAATTCGGACCTTGCGGCCATGAGCCAGCGGGTGCTGATGTACACCGCCGCGGTCTGTCCCTATTGCACACGCGCCAAGCGGCTGCTCGCTGCCCGCGGGGTCATCGAGATCGAGGAAATCCGCGTCGACCTCGATCCTGCGCGGCGGGAGGAAATGATGCGCAGAACACGACGCCGTACCGTTCCCCAAATCTTCATCGGCGACACCCATGTCGGCGGCTGCGACGAACTCGCGGCCCTCGACGCTGCAGGGGGCTTGTCGCCGCTGCTGGCAGGCGTAACCGCCTGAATTTTTCACTCAACCCGAAAGTCAATCATGGATCAGAATCAGCAACCGGTGTTCAATATCGAGAAGCTCTACGTCAAGGATCTCTCGGTCGAGGTGCCCAACGCGCCGCAAATCTACCTCGAGCGGGAAGCCCCCAAGGTCGAGATTCAACTCAATACCCAGGGCACCGGGATAGGCGAAGGCGTCTTCGAAGTGGTGCTGACGGTGACCGTGACGGCCAATCTGGGCGACAAGACCGTCTTTCTCGTCGAGGTTCGCCAGGCCGGTATCTTCCGCATCCAGAACGTCCCCAACGAGCAGATGGAGCCGATCATCGCCATTGCCTGCCCCAACATCCTCTACCCCTACGCCCGCGAAGCGGTGTCCGATGCGGTGACCCGGGCCGGGTTCAATTCCATCGTCCTCCAGCCGGTCAATTTCGAAGCCATGTACATGGCCCGCCTGCAGCAACAGCAAGCCCAGCAGGGCGCTGCCCAGGCAGCCCCGGTGCAGTAATGACCCGCCTTTCCGCCGCCGTTCTCCTGGCGATGACGGCCGCTCTGCCGGCGGCGGCCGTCGAATATCGTTCCATAGACGCCCCGGTGGCGGTGATGTACGACGCTCCTTCTCTGAAGGGGAAGAAGCTCTACCTCATCCGCCGTTTTGCGCCGGTCGAGACCGTGGTGCCCCTCGAAGGCTGGACCAAGGTTCGCGATGCGGAAGGAACCCTGGCCTGGGTCGAGAGCAAGGTCTTGGGGGAGCGGCGTACCGTGGTCGTCACCGCTTCCCGGGCTGATGTGCGCCAGGCGGACAAACCCGAGGCCCCCCTGCTCTTCGAGGCGGAGAAATGGGTCGCCTTCGAATTCCTCGAACCGGCGTCGCCGGGCTGGGTCAAGATACGCCATCGGGATGGCGCCACGGGGTACGTGCGCAGCACCCAGGTCTGGGGCTTCTAGGCGATGAATCTCGCCGTTCTCGCTGCCGGTGCCTGGGGAACCGCACTGGCGATTGCCTTCTCGGGCCGCCACCGGGTCACCCTGTGGAGTCGTGAAACCGACGTGGCGGAGGAAATGCTTGCCCTGCGGGAGAACCGTCGCTTTCTCCCGGGATTTCCGCTGCCGGAGGGCTTGGCGGTTGAGACCGACCTTGCCAAGGCGGTGGCGGGCGTCGATCTTCTGGTGGTCGCCACCCCCATCGCCGGTCTGCGCGGAACCCTGGAGGCACTGAAGACCCTGGGCTGCGCCGTTCCGCTGGTCTGGGTCTGCAAGGGCTTCGAATCCGGCAGCGGCCGCCTGCCCCATCAGGTGGTGGCCGAAGTGATGGGCGCCGATTTCGTCAGCGGCGTCCTCTCGGGGCCCAGTTTCGCCGAAGAGGTGGCGGCCGGTCAGCCCACCGCCGTCGCGCTGGCGTCGGGGGATTTCGATTTCGCCCGCCGCATCGCGCGGGAACTCCATACGCCGCGCCTGCGCCTCTATGCCAACGATGATCTGGCCGGCGTCGAGGTCGGGGGAGCGGTGAAGAACGTCCTGGCGATCGCCACCGGCGTCTGCGATGGCCTCGGACTCGGACTCAATTCCCGCGCCGCCCTGATGACCCGGGGTCTGGCCGAAATCGCCCGCCTCGGCCTCGCCTTGGGCGCTCGCCGGGAGACCTTCCTCGGTCTCGCCGGGATGGGCGATCTCATTCTGACCTGTACCGGCGACCTCTCGCGCAATCGCCGGGTGGGTCTGGGCCTCGCCCAGGACAAGACTCTGGCGCAAATCCTCGACGAACTCGGCCACGTCGCGGAGGGCGTCTATACCGCCCGGGAAGTCGCCCGCATGGCCGACGAATTGGGTATAGACATGCCCATCTCCACTGCGGTGGCGGCCGTTCTGGCGGGCCGATTGACGGCGCGCGGCGCGCTCGAGCAATTGATGGCGCGGGATCCCAAGGAAGAGATCGCCTGATCCGCGGTCATTCCGCGGTGCCAGCCTGAGGTGCTCGCGCTGCGGGACGCAGATTCCGGGCAAGGAATTCCAGAATCCGCGCTTCGTACTCGGCCGGGGCAAAACCGTGGAGATCGACATGGGCGGCTCCCGTCACGCGCCACAATTCCTTCGGAGCCGAAGCCGCGGCGAAGATCCGCTCGGTTTCCGCCCAGGGCGTGTGGCGGTCTTCGCTCCCGGAAGCGATCAACACCGGGGCAGCGAGATCGGCGATCGCCGCGATCGGATGAAGATCGCGCTGCGCCACGCCGGTCACCAAGGGCAATTGCCAGAGAAGCAGCGGCGCGAGCAAATCGCCTCCGGCACCGAAGCGCATGGCGAGGCGATTGGCGACCGCCTGCTCGATGGTCGGATAGAGGGATTCGAGCACGACGGCGGCGGGCGGCGGCTTTGGGTGGGCCAGGACCGTGGCGGCCGCCCCGAGGGAGACCCCGATGACCGCGATGGGCTCCCCCGGCAGTTCCCTGCGCAGGAAGGCCAGAGAAGCGCGGACTCCCTCGGCCTCCCGGGCACCGAAAGTGATGCGCGTGCCGGGGCTCTCGCCATGGGCCTGCTGATCGACGGCCAAAGTCGCATAGCCATTGCGGCCCAGGAATCGCGCCCGGGCGAGCATCTGCCGGCGGTCCGAGCGGTTCCCATGCAACAGGAGCACAGCGCCGTGACCGGGGAGACCGGGCCAGAGCCAGCCGACCAGGGCGCCTCCCTCGGCGGTCGGAATCGACACGCTGTGGGCCGGAAAATCCGGGGGAGAGGGTCCCACCGGGCGATTTGCCGGGTGGCTGAGGATTTCTCCGGCCGCAAGCAATACCAGAGCGAGCGTCACCGCTGCGAGGGACAGTGCGACGAGGGGCCGGCCCCGGGTCATCGCTTGGCGTGGAGCGGAGCCGGGTCGCAGGCCCCGTCGAAGCCGTTCTGCCGCCAGGCTTCGAAGACCGTGACCGCCACGGCGTTGGAAAGATTCAGGCTGCGTTGGCCGGGCAGCATGGGCAGGCGCAGGCGGCGCTCCGCGGGAAAGCCGGCCATGATCGGGGGAGGAAGTCCCGCCGTTTCGCAGCCGAAAACGAACGCATCTCCAGGGCTGAGCGCCGTGTCGAAGGGGCTTGCGCTGCCCTTGGTGGTCATGGCGAACACACGCCTTCCGGCCAGGGCCAGGGCACAGGTCGTCCAGTCCGGGTGGCGGATGACCCGGGTGAATTCGTGATAGTCGAGTCCCGCCCGGCGCAGGGCCTTATCGGAAAAGTCGAAACCGAGGGGTTCCACCAGATGGAGTTCGCTTCCGGTATTGGCGCACAGGCGGATGACGTTTCCCGTGTTGGGCGGGATTTCGGGCTGATGGAGGACGACGGCGAACACTTGTCAGGGAATCTAAAAAGGCGTAAGTTTGGAAAACTCAAAAATAATGTTAATTCAGTTAATTAACAGAAAATCTTAAGGTAGGTTGGAAGAGGGGATGCCACCACCGCAAAAAGTCCGTCTCGGCGATTTGTTGATTCAGCAGGGGCTGCTTACCGACGAGCAGCTCAAGCTCGCCCTTGATCGTCAGAAAGCCACCGGCCGCAAACTCGGGCGCATTTTCGTCGAAAGCGGCTATGTCACGGAAGAGGGAATTTCCCAGGCGCTGGCCCGGCAGTTGCGCATCCCCTTCCTCAATCTGCGCAATTTCAATCCCAAGCCGGAATTGATCCGCCTGCTCCCCGAGGCCCAGGCCCGTCGCTTCCGGGCGCTGGTTCTCGACAATGCCGAGGGCGAGAGGCTGCTGGTGGGGCTCTCCGACCCCACCGACCTCCAGGCCTACGACGAAATCACCCGGGTGGTGAAGCGCGACATCGACCTCGCCGTGGTCACCGAAACCCAGTTGCTCGGATTGATCGACCGGGTCTATCACCGGGGCGAGCAGATCACCGGCCTGGCCAAGGAACTGACCGCGGAATTGGGCGACGTTCCGGTGGAATTCGGCGACCTGCTGGGACTGACTCCGGGGGCCGAAGACGCTCCGGTGGTCAAGCTCCTCCAGACGGTGTTCGAGGAAGCGATGCGCTTGCGGGCTTCCGACATCCATTTCGAACCCCAGGAAAAAGGGCTGCGCATCCGCTTCCGCATCGACGGCGTGCTCCACGTCCAGACCGAAGCCGATGCCAAGATCGCCAGTGCCGTGACCCTGCGCCTGAAACTTATCTCGGGCCTCGACATTTCCGAAAAACGCCTGCCCCAGGACGGGCGCTTCAACATCAAGGTTCGCGGCACTCCGGTCGACGTCCGGATTTCCACCCTTCCGGGCCAGTATGGCGAATCGGTGGTGATGCGGCTCCTGAATCAAAACACCGGCCTGCTTTCGCTCGATCGCATCGGCATGGCGCCGCGGGTCCTGGAGCACTTCCGGCACTCCCTCTCCCGGCCCAGTGGCATGGTCCTCGTTACCGGGCCGACCGGCTCGGGCAAGACCACCAGCCTTTATGCGGCGCTCAACGAACTCAACAGCACGGAAAAGAAAGTCATCACCGTCGAGGACCCGGTCGAGTACCGATTGCCCGGATTGAATCAGGTCCAGGTTCACGAAAAGATCGACCTTACTTTCTCCCGGGTCCTGCGTACCGTATTGCGCCAGGATCCGGACATCGTCCTGATCGGCGAAATGCGCGACCAGGAAACGGCCGAAATCGGCATGCGGGCGGCCATGACCGGCCACCTGGTTCTGTCGACCCTGCACACCAACGACGCCATCACGACGCCTATCCGCCTCCTCGACATGGGGGTGCCGCGCTACATGGTTGCCCTCTCGGTCCACATGGTGATGGCCCAGCGGCTGGTGCGGGTGATCTGCGCCAATTGCAAGGAAGCGTACACACCGACTCCGGGAGAGCGCGAGTGGCTGCGCTTCGAGCTTGCCGACGGGGTCGATTCCCATGGGTTTCTCCACGGCCGCGGCTGCACCCATTGCAGTGGCACGGGTTATCAAGGCCGGACGGGCGTGTACGAATTTCTCGAAATGAGCAACGAATTGGTCGAGGCCCTCAACCACGAGGACCCCGGCGTTTTCATGCAGACCGCCCGCCGCCAGATGGCCGGCGAGACCCTGCGCCGGGATGCCGTGCGGCTGGTCGTGGCCGGAACCACGACGGTCAGCGAGGCCATGCGCATCAGCAACCAGTTCGAGGATTGAGGATAGGTCATGGCCGGCGGCGGTAGTTCTTCCCTGCGGTGGGCTCGATCGGGCCGGGAGACTTAGACCGTGCCCGCCTACGCCTATCGTGGCCGCCGCGGCGGCGAGCCGGTCCAGGGAGTTCTGGAGGGGGCTAGCGCGGGGGCGGTGGCCGAGTTGCTCCAGAACCAGGGCGTCGTCCCGCTCGATATCGAGGAGACCCGGGCTGGGGGCGGACTCGACCTCAACATCAGCCTCTTCAAGCCCAAGGTCGGGCATCTCGACCTGCTCCTCTTCTCCCGCCAGATCCATACCCTCCTGAAATCCGGGGTGCCCATCATGCGCGCCCTCAAAGGCTTGCAGGAATCGGCCATCAACCCGGCCATGCGCGAGGTCATCAAGGATGTGCGGGAGAGCCTGGAGGCGGGGCGCGAACTCTCGGTTTCCCTGGCGCGTCACCCCAAGGTGTTTTCCCCCTTCTACCTTTCCATGGTGCGGGTCGGCGAGTCCACCGGGCTCCTCGATGAAGTCTTCCTGCGGCTCTTCGAACACCTGGAATTCGAGCGTTTCATGCGCGAACAGGTGAAGTCGGCGCTGCGCTATCCGATGTTCGTCGTCATCGCCATGGCGGCCGCCATCGTCATCATCAACCTCTTCGTGATTCCTGCCTTCGCCAAGGTCTTCAAGGGCTTCGGCGCCGAGTTGCCGTTGATGACCCGGATGCTGATCGCTTTCTCGGATTTCATGGTCGCCTGGTGGCCGGCCTTGCTCCTCGCCGCGACGGTGGCGTTCGTCGCCTTCCGCGCCTGGGTGGCGACCGATGCCGGCCGCTACCGCTGGGAGGCCATCGCACTGCGCTTCCCCATCGCAGGCAAGATCCTCCTCAAGGCGGCGCTTGCCCGTTTCGCCCGCAGCTTCGCCCTCGGCACCCGCAGCGGAGTGCCGGTCATGCAGGCCTTGGCCAATTCGGCGCAGACCGTGGATAACAGCTTTATCGCCCAGCGCATCGACGGCATGCGGGACAATGTCGAGCGCGGCGAGAGCGTGCTGCGGGCGGGGATCGCCACCGGCATCTTCACCCCGGTGGTACTCCAGATGATCGCCGTCGGCGAGGAGTCCGGGGCGCTGGACGACATGATGGAGGAAGTCGGCCAGATGTATCAGGCCGAAGTCGAATACGAACTCAAGACCCTGGGCCAGCAGATCGAGCCCATCCTCATCGTCTGCCTCGGCGTGCTGGTCCTGATCCTCGCCCTGGGCGTCTTCCTGCCCATGTGGGATCTGGGCAAGGCGGCATTCCGGAAGTAGGCGGGAGATGAATCCATGGCGCCGCCCGCGAGGCTTCACCCTCATCGAACTCATCGTGGTCATTGCCGTGGTCGCGATCCTGGTCGGAGTCGGACTCAACCGGCTTACCGGCTACCAGGAGGCCGCCGAAGCCGCGGCGGCCGAAAGCAATCTGAGCAATCTGCGCAGCGCCCTGCACATCCGCTCGGCCGAACTGATCGGCAAGAATCGCTGGGACGAGCTTGCGCGTCTGGCGGCGCAAAATCCCTTCGATCTCCTGGAACGGCCTCCGGCGAACTACGGGGGAGCGCTGGCGGAGGAAGCTGCCGGCGGGTACTGGTATTACGACCGGCGAGACGGTTCCGTGGTGTACAAGGTCCTGCGCGGGGAGGCGTTCCGCGCCGCTGACGGTCGTCCCGAAATGCGCTTCGCTGTGGTCGGCCGCAATACCGCCGGCCAGGCCGTGAGCGGAGGCGGGGTGGCCTACGTGACCCTTCAGGCCCGGGGCGATTACCGCTGGCTCGACAGACCAATTCGCTAAAAGGAGCTGTTTCGATGACTTGTGGAAAATCTGACCTTTGTTATAGTGCTTCAGAATTAGTCTCCCCGTGCCGTAAACCTCGCACATCCCCTGGAGAAATCACAATGCGCGCGCAGTACCGCGGTTTTACCCTGATCGAACTGATCGTCGTCATCATCATTCTCGGCATTCTGGCGGCGGTCGCCCTGCCGCGCTTCGTCGATCTCCAGGTCCAGGCGCGCCAGGCCAAGCTCCAGGGCGCGGTGGGCGCGGTGCGCTCGGGGTCGGTGCTCTTCCACGCCCAGTGCCTTGCCGCCCTGGGCAGCGCGTCGCCCCCCGCCAACTGCAATTCGCTGACCATGGAGGGCGCCACCGTCACCGGAGTCAACCAGTATCCCACCGCCGATTCCGCCGGGGTTGTCGTGGTGGCCGGACTCAACGCGGGCGCCCTGGGCAGCGGAGCCGATTACGTTCTCTCCGGTGGGGGAAGCGGGTCGGGAGCCATCCTGACCATCGCGGTTTCCGCCCCCACCAGCGGTTCCTGCCAATTCACCTATACCGCCGCCACCCTCTCCGGAACCCAGGTCGTCGCCCCGGTGGTTTCCCTCTCCGGCAGCGGCACCTCGACCAATTGCAACTGATACTTGAGCCTTAACTTCGAAAGGACCACACCATGAAAAAACAACGCGGCTTCACCCTGGTAGAACTGATCGTCGTCATCGTCATCCTCGGCATCCTGGCGGCCACCGCCCTGCCCAAATTCGTCGATATCAGCTCCGACGCCCGGGCAGGCGTGATCAAGGGAGTCGAGGCTTCGATGCGCGGCGCCAACACCATGCTGTACGGCAAGGCGGCCGCAACCGGCGTCCAGAACAGCTCCTCGGCGACCATCTCGGCGACCAGCAGCATCAGCGTCTCCCTCGCCTACGGCTATGCGTCCAGCCGGGCGGAATTGGTCAAGGTCATGGATCTCACGCCGAGTTCAGATTTCAATCAGACCGGTGAAGATATCCAACATAAGTCTGCCACTGACCCGACCAAGTGTTACGTACGTTATGTGGCAGTGACAGCGCTGGGAGGAGCTCCGGACTACACCTCGGACCGGTCCGGCTGCTGACCGGATTCGCTCCGGGCCTGCGCCGGTAACGCTTCCTGTGCAAAGGCCCGGGCGGGTTCCCGGGCCTTTGCATCTTTCGGCGATGTCTCGACGTCAACGGGGATTCACTCTCACCGAGCTGCTGGTGACTCTGGTCGTCGCCGGTATCCTGATTGCCGTGGCATTGCCCCGCTGGTTCGGCGACACCGGTTTCGAGGCCCGCAAGTTCCGCGATGAGACCGAGGCTGCCCTGCGGCTGGCCCAGAAGTCGGCCATCGCCTCGCGTCGCTTCACCTGCGCCAAATTCACCGCCACCCAGCTCGAAGTGGTCATTGGCCCGAGTGCCGCATCGGGCAGCGGGGCCTGCACCTCGGGAACGGCCCTGGGCCATCCGGCGGGGGGACAGATTGTCGTTACCCCGGCGACCGGAGTCAGCTACGCGAGCTATCCCGCCACGCTCTATTTCGATGCCGCGGGTCGGCCCGGTGCCGCTGCGTCGATCACCGTCGGCGGCTTGGCATCGCTGCCCATCACGGTCGAGGCGGAAACCGGCTATGTCCACTAGGAGGGCCGCGGGTCGCCAGCGTGGGGTGACCCTGATCGAGCAGCTGGTTTTCATTATCGTGGTCAGCGTCGGCGTCATCGGTTTGCTTTCGACCCTGGGCCCCGCGCTGCGCTTTTCGGCCGATCCCCAGGTCAAGAAGCAGCAATTGGCTGTCGCCGAAGCACTGCTCGCCGAAATCCTGCACCAGCCCTTGACCTACTGCGACCCCGACGACGCCAACGCGTCCACGGCCACCCTATCGGGGACCAGCCCCACCTGCGCGGGGACCGATCAGGACAATGGCGGCGGCACCTTGGGGCCGGTGCCCGGCGGCGAGACCCGGAGCGGGACGGGATCCGGGGCGATGTTCGACAACGTGGCCGATTACGCCGGTTATAACCAGAACCCGGTGACCGACCTCAACGGGGCGAATGCCTTGGCGGGTTTTTCGGTCAGCGTCGCGGTGACCCGCATCGGGGCGAGCTATAGCTACGCGGGAAATCCCCTGCCTGCCGGGGCCGCCCTCAAGGTCGACGTGACGGTGAGCGGCGGGGCGACCGAGCCTCTCACCCTGTCCGGCTATCGTTTTCGCTATGCACCCCTGTACTGACCGGCGTTTTCAGGGCTTCACAATGGTGGAGATGATCGTCTCCATCGTCGTGGCGGGCGTCCTCATCGCCCTGGTGGGCATGTTCGGTCGCTGGCAGATCCAGTCCTACTTCGACATCTCCAGCCGGGCGGCCCTGGCCGACGCGGCGGATACCGCCGTGCGCCGCGTCACCCGTGAAATCCAGACCGCCCTGCCCAACAGCGTACGGGTGAGCGGCAATTATCTGGAATACATCCCGATCAAGGATGCGGGCCGTTACCGGGCCGAAAGCGACGGAACCGCCACCGTCTATCCCCTCGATTTCGGCAGCGGCGCCACCGCCACCCGCTTCGACGTGTTGGGGCCCGCGGTGGCAGTGACCCCCGGCGACCAGATCGTCATCTACAACCTTGGAATTCCGGGAGCCGATGCTTATTCGAGTAGTCCCAACAACCGCCGTACGCCCAGCGTGACCGGCGCCGCGCTGACCCAGATCGATTCCGCTTCCGCTTTCGTCTTTCCGTTCGCTTCACCGGCCAACCGCTTCCAGGTGGTGGGCAATCCGGTCACTTTCCAATGCGATCCGACCGCCGGGGTGATCCGCCGTTACTGGAATTACGGCTTCCTCGCCAGCCAGCCGGTGGCGCCTGCCTCGATGACCGCAGGTTCCAACGCGATACTCGTCGCCAATGCGGCCGCCTGTTCGTTCGCCTACGATCCCGGCGCCGGTCAGCGCAACGGCATCGTCACCGTCCGCCTCACCTTGTCGGCCAACGACGAGACGGTCAATTTGCTCAACCAGGTCGAGGTGCTCAATACGCCATGAGTCCACGGCCCAACCGCTCTCCAGCCCTGCAGCGGGGCGTGTCCGTCCTCGCGGCCGTCTTCTTCCTGCTGCTTTTCGGCCTGCTCGCCGCCCTCATGGCCAATGTCATCTCGGTCACCCATTCGGCCGCCGCCGAGGACGTCCTCGGTGCACGGGCCTATCAGGCGGCTCGCGGCGGTGCAGAATGGGGGCTCTATCAGGTTCTCGATCCGACGAACGCTACAGCGACCGGGCCCACCGCAGCGCTGCCCACCTGTTTTGCCGCCACCTCGGTTCCCGGATTGGGGGCTACGGTCTCGGTGAGCTGCGCGGCGTCGGTATCCTATACCGAAGGCAGCAAGTCGATTCGCATCTACCGGATCACGTCCACCGCCACGATTCCCGGTCCGGCCGGGCTGACCGTCGAGCGGAGCATCGAGGTCACGACGGAAAAATGCCGGGATACGGCGAGCACGGTGGCTCCATTCGGGTGTTGATATGAAACTGCTCTCTCGTTCCTTCAGGACCTCCGCTGCGGCGATGCTTCTCGCGGTCTCCGGCGCGCTCCAGGGGGCGGTGACCGAACTCAATTCCTCGGGCGGCACCACATCGACCAATGGCCTGCACATCTACATCGAGGATACCTCCAAGATGCAGGTGCGGCGCCTGAACAATACCGGGCAGGTCTATTTGCCGGGGGCCGTTCCGCCCAGCAACAGTCTGGACAACGGGATATTCCTGCGGACGCCCAATGGCAGCGTGTACGGGCCTTCCCATACGGTGTCCGCGTTCAGCGCCGTCACGGCCTACCCCAGTCGCTCGATTTCCGCCGCCTCGCCCGCCAACCCCATCGCCAACGGCACGACCCAGACCGCCACCGGAACCTATGCCATCACCGGCGGACCGTCGCTGAGCGTCGAATACAAATACCTGCGGCCCTACGAATTCGTCACCCTCACGGTCACCTTGACCATTCCATCGGGCTATCCCGTCAGTGCCGCCAATCCCGTGCGCTACATGCACGCCATCGATACCTACCTGGGCGGCAGCGACAACGGCTGCGGGGTGACCTTCGTCGACACCAACGGCCACCGGGTGGTGGGAACCTATCCGCCGGCGTCGGGGACGAGCTGCCCGTCGACCAGTTCGATTCCTTCCGGGGTGAGCATCATCGAATCTTTCCGCGAGCGCAGCGGGTTGAGCTTTACGAGTTACTGCACCGCCCGCTGGAGCGACTTCTGGGACACCAGCAGTCCCTATGCGAACTGCGCCGTGCTCAATCCAGCGCAATTTCCCAACACGGTGACCTCCACCTACCAGGATACGGGGGTTGGGATCGCCTACGATTTCACTGCCGTCGGGACCTACGTCTTTTCCTACGATTTCGTCATCGGCTCGCCGGCAGTTCCGCCCTACGATCATCTCGAGCTTCGCTACAACCCTGGAACCAGCCTCTGCCCCTTCGCCATCACGGTCCTCGGGTGTCTGGCCTCCACCGTGCCCTGCCCGGCCGGCAGCGAACTCGACGCCAATCTGACCGGAACGGTGACGGCCAGCGGCGGATCGGTCACCCTGACGCCGGCTTCCGGCAATTTCGCCATCGCCAGCGGCACGCCGACCACCACGGTCGCGGCCCAGGTCGGGACCGGCGGCGCGACGGTGACCCTGGGCGCCTCCAGCCTCAGTGCAACACCGCTCAACGGCGTTCGCTGCTGGGACGGGAGCAGCGCGACCTGTTCCTTCACCGCCCCTACGGCCTCGTGCTTTGCGGCCGACCTCGACGCCTGCAGCAATCTGGTCGGCAGTCCGGCCCGCTGCGGGGCTACCGGCAATCGCCTCTACACCAAGGTGGCGGGTCAGGACATGAACTTCGACCTGGTGGCGCTGACGGCGGCGGCGGCCGTAGACACCGGATTCAACGGCTCGGTGAGCGTCGACCTGGTCAAGAGCGGTGGGACGGCCGTGGACGCGACCCGCTGTCCCACTGTCTCGCCGACCGTTCTCAGCGGCATCAGCGCGCAAACCATCGCCTTCAGCTCCGGCCGGCCGGCCAGCGCCACCACCTATTCGATTCCCGCTGCCCAGAATTCCAACGCCGCCCAGAACGTATGGGTGCGAATGACCCAGAGCGGCGCGGGGACGACCAAGATTCTCTGCTCCAACGACCGCTTCGCCATCCGTCCAGCGGCCGTGACTTCGGTTACCTCGTCGGACGCCGCAGCGGATACCGGGGGGACGAGCGCGACCGCCACGCCCATCCTGAAGGCCGGCAGTACGGCTTTTTCCCTTGCCGCCGATACGGGAACTCCAGGGTACGACGGGACTCCCGCCGTCGACCCTTCGTTGATCGAGTGGCTATCGGCGCCTTCGGGAACGGGAACCCTCAGCGGCAGCTTCACCACGGCAGCCACTGCCAGCAGCGGCAATGGCGCATCGGGATCGGCGTTCCTTTACGACGAGGTGGGCTATTTCCGTTTCAAGGCCAAGGGGGTGTTCGACTCGGGCTTCACCGCCGCCTACCAGGACGGGTCCAATACCCGCTGCCTCAATACGGCGCCCGATGATTTTCGCAATACGCCGGACAGCAGCGGCAAGGTGGGCTGCAAATTCGGCAATACGGCGGTGACCGGCCACTTTGGCCGCTTCGTTCCCGACCACTTCGATACCGTCGTGACTCAGGGCTGCCCGGCCGGTGGCTACACCTATTCGGCCCAGCCCTTCACCACCACCGTCACTGCACGCAAGGCCGGCGGCGGAACGACCCTCAACTACCAAGGTTCCAGTTTCGCCAAGGCGACCACGCTGTCGGCGTGGGACGCGGCGGGAACCGCGGCCAACCCCGGGCCCGGCGCCCTGGCCGGAAGCAATTTGGCCGCGACGACCTTTGTCGCTGGCGTCGGGAGCAGTGCGGCCACTGCCTACGCCTTCTCGTCCCCCGCCACGGTGCCTACTGCGGTGCGGATCAGGGCCGTGGATAGCGACGGCGTCACTTCGCTGAGGACGGCACCGGCGACGACGGTGGAGGGATCGGCGGCGGTGCGTTCGGGGCGGTTCCTGATCGGAAGCGCCTATGGGACCGAATTCATCGCCCTGCCGGTTCCCGCCGAAGTCCAATTCTGGAGTGCGGCCGGCTGGCAGCGCAATACGGCCGATACCTGTACCGCTCCGGTGGTGCCGACCGCAGCCAACGGCGGTCTGTCCTTCGCGAGCCAGACGCCGCTCAACCAGTTGGCGGCGGGTGAAACCACCGCCAGCCTCAGTTCGCCAGTGGCTTCGGGAAGCGTGGGATTGCGCCTGACCGCTCCCGGGGCGGGAAACCATGGCTACGTCGACATCGTCGGCGCGGTGGTACGGGGGGCAAATACCTGGCTGCTTCTGGCGGCGCCGACCACGCGGGCCTGCTTCGGCAAGTGCGGTCCCCGGGCAGCGGTGATTTATTCCCGGGAAAGATACTAGTTTTTATAAAAAATCGTTGAAATTTAATATGTTGCAGGCTATCCTTTTCAAAATACTTTAGTTGGTGGCAGGGTGCGTATATTCCGGGGAAAACTGGAGGCGGGATGGCAGGCGGTGGTGCGCAGGGATGGGTGCATCGACCTCGCCCACGTGATCCGCGACCGCGATTCCCGGCCACGGATTGAATCCCTGGAAACCTTTCGGATCGAGACCGATTTCTCCGCGGCGCTCGGGCGGCTCAAAGGAAGCCGCAATCTCAAGCACCGCGCCTGCACCACTTTGCTGGAGACCGCCGATTATCGGTTTGTCCAGGTGGACGCCCCGGCGGTGGCCGACGAGGAAAGAGTCCAGGCCCTGCGTTGGCGGCTGAAGGACATCGTCGATTTTCCCGTCGACAACGCTGCGCTAGCCGTCCTCGACATTCCCGCCGGCGAGGCTGCTGCAGGACGCCCGGCCGCCGTTTTCGCCATCGCTGCGGCTGCCGAGACGGTGGCCGCCTGCATGGGCCGCTTTGCTCAGGCCGGCGTGCCCCTGGCTGCCATCGACATCCCCGAGCTTGCCCAGCGCAACGTGGCCGCCCTCTTCGAGGAGGCGAGCCGCGGGCTCGCCTTCCTGCATCTGGGTGAGGAAGGCGGACTGCTGACCATCACCTACCGGGGCGAGCTCTATCTGGCCCGCCACATCGACGTTTCCACCCGGGCCCTCGGCGACGCCGATGGCGAACGGCGCCAGACCTTGCTGGAGCGCCTGGTGCTCGAGCTTCAGCGCACCCTGGACAATTTCGATCGGCAATACAATTTCATCTCCGTCGTCCGCCTGGTCATCGCCAGCGAAGGCTCGACCGAGGGGCTGCTCGAAGCCCTGGGCCAGAATCTCTACATTCCGCTGACGATCATGGATCTGGCCACGGTGGCCGATTTTCCCGGGGTGCCGGAATTGCGCAATCCGCAGCGGCAGGCTCAATGCCTGCAGGCCATCGGTGCCGCGCTGCGGGAGGGCGAGGCATGAGCCAGCAGATCAATCTCCTTCTGCCCGAGCTGCGCCCCCGGCGTGACTGGCTGGCGTTTCCCGCGGTTGCGGCGGCAAGCCTCGCGGTCATCGTGGGAATCGCCGGGATGGCCGTCTGGGGTCGGCAACAGGCTGCCGATCTGGCCGTCCAGCAGACTCGGGGCGAGGCGGAACTCGCCGAACTGCGCCAGCGCATCCAGGCCCTGGGCCAGGCGCTCGCGGCGCGTCATCCCGATCCCGCCTTGCAGGCGGAAGTCGAGAGGCTGTCCGAAGGGGTGAGGCAGCGTCAGGAGGCGCTGGCCGCCGTCGAATCCGGCCGCATCGGCTCCCGCCAAGGCCAGTCCGGCGTCCTGCGGGGGTTCGCCCGGCAGACCATGGAAGGGGTGTGGCTCACCGGCGTGGCGCTGGCCGGCAGCGACGTCGAAATTCGTGGGCGCCTGACCGATTCCGCTCTCCTGCCCCATTACATCAGCCGCCTCAATGGGGATGGCATGTTCCAGGGGCGGCGCTTCGCCGCCCTGGATATGAGGGAGGGTAGCGTGACTCCACCCCAGCAGGCCGGATCGGCACCGGCGGCGAACGCGACGCCGGGGGCTGCTCCGCAAGCAGGCCGGCAGTTCACTGAATTTGTCCTCCATGGCAAGCCGCCGAAGGAGGGAGCGGAGCGATGAAGCCGAGACCCGCCTTCCTGGCGCCTCTGGCCAAGCGTTATGACGCCCTCCAGCGTCGCGAGCGCGTGCTGGTCGCTGCCGTTGCAGTCCTCGGGCCGCTCCTGCTGGGCTTATCGCTTTTCGTCGATCCGCAGTTCGCTCGCGTCCGGACCCTGCGCAACGCCATTGAGCAGCAGCGTTCCACCCTTGCCGACACCCGGAATCAGGTGACCCTGCTCGAAACCCAGGCCCAGGCCGATCCGGATGGACCCAAGAAGGCTGAATTGGCGGGTCTGCAGCGTCAACTGGCGGAAAGCGACCAACGCCTGCTGGAGCTGCGCGATACCCTGGTCGCTCCCGAGGAAATGAATCGTCTCCTCGAACGTCTGCTGGTTCACCATGGCGGTCTCCGTCTGGTCTCCCTGCGGACGCTGCCGCCGGAGAGCATCCTCGGCGCGCCCTCCAAGGGGGAGGGCAAGACCGAAGCCAAGGTCGCCCAGGAGAGGCAGTTCGACATCTATCGTCATGGCGTCGAAATGCGCCTGGAGGGCGGGTATCTGGAACTTCTCGGCTATCTCGAACAATTGGAAAAGGCCGAGCGCAAGCTCCTTTGGGGGGCGGTGCAACTGACCGTGGTCGCTCATCCCAAGGCCCGCATGACGCTGACCGTATACACCTTGGGATCGGACAAGACATGGTTGGCCATCTGAAGCCCGGCCTTCTTGTCATGCTCCTGACGGGAGGGCTGGCGCACTGCGTCGAGGCGGCGGATCTCGCCGATCCCACGCGGCCGCCGCCCGAATTTGCGGCGGCGCCCACCGATGCCGCCGACGCCGGCGCCTTGCGGCTCCAATCGATCGTTCTGCCCCGCTCGGGGCGGCCGCGGGCGGTGATCAACGGCCAGGTCGTCGCGCTCGGTGAAAAACTGGGGGAAGCGACCCTGGTCAAGGTGAGCGAAGGGGGAGTGGTGTTGCGCGGGCCGCTGGGCGTCGAGCGCCTCGCTCTGACGCCCGAGGCGAGCAAGACTCCGGGGACCAAGCAGGCCGTCAACAAGGCTGGTGACAAAAAGGAAAGACCATGAGGATCGTCTGGATCGCCCTGATCGGGCTGGCGCTGACGGCGTGCAATCTGCAACCGCCACGCCGCGGCGACGCTTTCGACAAGATCGACCAGGAACTGAAAGCGGCGGCCGAAAGCAAGCCTCGGGCACCGGCCGAGGATGCCGTCGGGCGGGCGATGATGCCGCCGCTGCCGGTCGCCGAGGCGCCGGCCGTCAAACCCGAGCCGCGCTTCAATCTGGCCGTGAACAATGCCCCCGCCGGCCAGGTCTTCATGGCCCTGGTGGCCGGAACCCGCTACAGCATGCTCTTTCCTCCCGAACTTTCGGGCAACCTGACTCTGAATCTCAAGGACGTGACCGTCCGCGAAGCCCTCGACGCCATCCGGGAAATCTACGGCTACGAGTACAAGATTGCTGGAAATCGCATCACCATCCAGACCAATTCGTTCCAGTCCCGCATCTACCAGATCAACTATCTCGCCAGTCGCCGCCAGGGAATGACCGACATGCGGGTGACGTCGAGTTCCCCCAGCGTAGTCAATCCCAACGGTTCCAGCGGGGGTAGTACCGGGGGCGCCAACACCACATCCACCAACCAGACGGCCCAGGCGGCGACGGCCACCGGAGCGACGCCTACCGCTGGCGGCCTGTCGGTCTCCAATACCGACGCGAGCCGGGTGCGGACGTCTTCCGACAACGACTTCTGGCATGACCTGCGCACGGCACTGACGACGATCGTCGGCGGTGGCGAGGGGAGCAGCGTGATCGTCAGCCCGATGTCCGGCGTCGTCCTGGTCAAGGCCAGGCCCCAGGAATTGCGTGCAGTGGAGACCTACCTCAAGGCCACTCAACTGATGGTCGAACGCCAAGTCATGCTGGAAGCCAAGATCGTCGAAGTCTCCCTCAACGACTCCTTCCAGACCGGCATCAACTGGGCCAAGTTCGGCGGCAACAACCAGCGCTTCACCGCCGGCATCCTGGCTCCGGGGACGACGCTGAGCGGCGGCACGGCGCCGATCACTGGCACCGCGGCCACTTCGGGTACCGCGGGCTCCGGAGTAGCCGTCACTCCCGGCACCGCCGGGGCCATTGCCGCCACCGCCCTGGGGCAAGGCTTTTTCGGCCTGGCCTTCCAGTCCAAGGATTTCGCGGCCCTGGTCTCCTTCCTGGAAACCCAGGGGGACATCCAGGTGCTCTCGAATCCCCGGATCGCCACCCTCAACAACCAGAAGGCGGTGCTCAAAGTCGGGTCGGACGACTATTTCGTCACCAATATCTCAACCTCGACGACCACCAGCGGTACCGGAACCGTCACCACGCCGACCATCACCCTGCAACCCTTTTTCTCCGGCATCGCCCTCGACGTCACGCCCCAGATCGACGACGAAGGCAATATCATTCTCCACATCCATCCGGCGGTGACCGTGGTCGAGGAGCGGTCCAAACAGGTCGATCTCGGAACGCTCGGTTCCTTCACGCTGCCGCTTGCCTCCAGCACCATCAACGAGACCGACTCCATCGTCCGCGTCCAGGATGCCCACATCGTCGCCATCGGCGGCCTGATGAGCCAGGAGCAATCGGCCAGCCGGAACGGCTTGCCGGGTGCCAGCCGGGTTCCCGGACTGGGGACCCTGTTCGGCCAGAAGGGGGCCGCGAATCGTAAGCGGGAACTGGTCATCCTGATCAAATCGACGGTCATCCAGAACGAGAATTCCTGGCGCCAGGACCTGGTCGAGACCCGGGAGCGCGTCCAGGATCTCGATCCGCGCAAGATCGAGTGGGCGACGCCCTGAGGCGCCGAGGGGTACCGTGTATCTGGAACACTTCGGCCTCAACGAACTTCCCTTCGGCATCACCCCGGATACCGCATACACCTTCATCGCGGCGAGCCACCAGGAAGCCCTGAACACCCTGCTGGTGGCCCTTGCCGGCGGCGAAGGCTTCATCAAGATCACCGGCGAAGTCGGTACCGGAAAATCCCTCCTCTGTCGCCGCCTGCTCCAGACCCTGCCCCCGGGGAGCGTCTCGGCCTACCTGCCCAATCCCTACCTGGCGCCGCGCACGCTGTTGCTGGCGTTGGGCGAGGAATTGGGCCTCGATCTCGATCCGGCGGCCGACGACTACCATCTCCTGCAGGGGATCAACCGCAAGCTCCTCGAATATGCGGCCGCCGACCGGCAAGTCGTGGTCTGCATCGACGAAGCCCAAGCCATGCCGCGGGAAACTCTCGAAGCCCTGCGCCTGCTGTCCAACCTCGAAACCGAGAAGCGCAAGCTGCTCCAGATCGTCCTCTTCGGCCAGCCGGAGCTGGATGAACGCCTCGCCGATCCGGCCGTGCGTCAACTCCGCCAACGCATCGCCTTCCACTACCGCTTGCAGGGTTTGGGGCGGGGCGAGATCGGCAATTACCTGGCGCACCGCCTGCGGGTTGCGGGCTATCGGGGCGAAGGACTCTTCGCGTCGGCTGCCAACCGCGCCCTCTATCGCGCCAGCCGGGGGACCCCGAGGCTGGTGAATATCCTGGCCAACAAAGCCTTGTTGGCCGTTTTCGGCGAAGGTCGCCAGACTGTGAAGACCCGCCATGTCCGCCTCGCGGCCCGGGACACCGAAGGCGCCCACGATCCCGGATGGTGGTGAGATGAGCTTGGTCAACGACATGCTGAGGGACCTGGAAGCGCGCCGGGCAGGCGATTTGGGCGCGCCCTCCCTGCAGCGGGAAGTCCGGGCCTTGCCCAGCGAGCGCAAGGCTGCCGGCCGCGGCGTGGCGGTCGTTCTGGTCCTGGCTGTGGCGGCGGGGGGACTCGGCTGGGGGTTGGCGGTGAAACCTCAGGCTCCGATCCGGGAACCCGCCAGCGCTTCTTCCCTTCCAGCCGCCCCAGTTCCGGCTCCCGCCCCAGAGCCGGTGGCGCCTGCCGCCAGCCCGGCGACCGTTCCATCTCCGGCAGCGGAACCGGTGCTGCCGCTTCCAGCCCAAATCGCCACTGATGCTCAGCTGCCCGTTGGGGTCGATACGAATCTGCGCCTGACCCGGGGGATTGCGGTCCTGCCCCCCGAGCCCCCCTCCCGCCCGGCACCGCCGGCAGAGCCGCCGCGAGCGGCCGAACCCGCGGTACCGCCGCCGGCCAGGATCGATCCGCCTCCCGTAGCCAAGGCGGCCGCCCCCCTCGCTGCCGGAGTCGGTCCCGCCAGTATCGAGAAGACTGCGGTAGTGGCCAGCCCGCGGGAGCGGGCCGAGGCCGAATATCGCCGGGCCCAGACCCTGCTGGCCGCGGGCCAGACTTCTGTCGGGGCGGAGGCTCTTGCCGCCGCCCTGCGGCTGGATCAGACCCATGTACCCGCCCGGCAGGCGCTGCTCCGGCTGCTCCTCCAGGGGCAGCGCTTCGACGAGGCGGCGGGGCTGCTGAACGAAGGTCTGGAAGCGCTTCCGGCCCAAGTGGGATGGGCGATGACCCTGGCCCGCCTGCAGGTGGAAAAAGGGGATCTGGCGGCAGCCGAGCACACCCTGGCGCGGTCGGCTCCCTACGCCAAATCCCAGGCCGACTACGCCGGGTTTCACGGCCACATCCTCGGCCGCCTGGGCCAATCCCGGGCGGCAGTCGAACGCTACGAACTCGCGACGCGCTTGGGGGCCGGCGAGGGGCGCTGGTGGTTCGGTCTCGGTCAGGCGCTCGAGGGCGATGGCCGATCGCCGGAGGCGCGGGACGCCTATCGCCGTGCTTTGGCCACCGGCACCCTCAGTGGCGAGCTGGCAGCGCTGGCGGAAAGCCGCCTGCGCTGATTTCCGGCGCCTTGGAAGCGAAAATGGGCGGGAAGCGCTGGACCAGGAGCGCCAGCAGGGGCTCCTGGGGCGCCCGTTCCCGCCAGCGGGCCAAGACTTTCGCCGCATATTCGGGATAGGCGGCCACCGCGCGTTGCAGCAGGATTTGGGCGCCGTCGGGATCGCCATCGAGCAACTGGATGTAGGCGCACTTGAAAACGATTTCCCGGCTGGCGGAGAAGCGTAGCGCCCGCCCGCAGGTCTGGCGCTTGGCCTCCAAGTCTTTGGGGCTGTCGTCCATCAGGCTGGCGGCGGCGAGATCGACGTAGGGGCGCAGCAGGGGTTGGCCGGCCACGCGGGTCAGGGCCGCTCCCGGCGACGTCTCGGGGGGGAGCCGGCCGTTGGCGGTGTCCTCGAGCAAGGCGTAGTCCGCCCGCAGAGTCAGGAGCGCGATGCTGCCGAGAACGGCGATTCCGCCCACCAGCCAGGGAACCCGCAGGCCAAGGTCGAGGGGCCGTCCGCGACTGATGGCGCCGGCAACCAGCGCCGCCGGTGCAAGAAAGAATCCGTACCAGAGGGGATATTCGAGGAGCGCATGGATGCCGACTATCGTGGCCGTCGCCGCCACCCACCAGAGCGCGGCGTCGGCTTCCCGTCGCCAGAGATCTAACGCCCAGCGCAGTCCCAAGCCTATCGTCAGCAGGGCGGCCCCGGCACCCAGTTCGGCCATGAGATTCAAAATCAGGTTATGGGCATGCTCCGGCAGTCCGGGAAGCCAGCGGGGCATGAGTTCTAGGACGTGGTCGAGGAATTCCCGCGTGTACTGGCCAAAACCCGCCCCAAGCAACGGATGCTCGCGGAAGGTCGTCCACGCCACCGACCACAGCGCGGTGCGCACCGGGTCGTAGGCTCCGGACGCCGAAAGCCTGCCGCCGGCGGTGGCGATGCGAAGATCGGGAATGGCCTCCAGGAGGCCCTGCGAGAGGACTGCCAAGGCGAGGGCCGTCCAGGCCCAGGTGCGTAAGCGGCGGTGGGCGGCATCCGGATGGCGGCCCATCCAGGTCTGGCCCAGCAGGGCCAGTGCTCCCCCGTAGAACCAGACCGAACGGGAGCCGGAAAGGAGCGATAACGGAACCAGAACGGCGAGCGCGGCAGCGGCGAAAGGTGAGCTGAGGCGGTCGCGGCAGCGCAGGTAGATGCAGGAGGCGACGCCGAGCCAGAGGTAGTCGGCAAAATTGTTGGGTTGGCCGACGTTGCCGCGCAGCCCGCCCGCCGGACCGACGAAGATCCAGGGAAGGCGACCGATTCCGCTGGCCTGGAGGGCGCCGGTCAGGCCCTCGATCAGCGCCCCGGCCAGCAGTGCGGCTGCCATGAGGTCGGCCAAAGCGGTATGCCCGAGATCGTTGGCCAGACGGCGGCCCAAGACTGCCATCAGAGAGGCCCAGATGAGGTAGAGGGCGAGCATCAGCACGCGCTCGGGGATCGCGCCGCTGGGAAGAACGAGTTGCAACAGGGCGAGGGCAAGCAGGCCCAGGGGCAGCAAGCCGATTTCGGGAAATTCGACGCGCCCGTCCGGGGCGGGGCGCAAGAGCCAGGTCAGCGCGACCAGACTCAAGAGAGCTGCGGTCCATTCCTGGAAGAAAGTGGGAATCGGGTTGTAGTGGTGGGGCAGGAGAAAGGGCACGGTGAGCAGCAAGGCCAGGGCGGCCAGGCAGGTCGGGCGATGGAGCCTTCCCATCCTCAGTTCCTTCCCGCCCGGGCGACGACCGCCGCCATCACGCTGCCCGCGCCGTGGAGCTTGAGGACGCGGGCCGCCTCGTCCAGGGTGGCGCCGGAAGTCATGACGTCATCGACCAGGACCAGCGGGCGTCCGCCGAGATCGCGGCGGCATTCGAAGGCCCCGCGGACGTTGGCGGCCCGGCCCTTGAGCGGCAGGCCGGCCTGGGCTTCGGTGTCGCGGGTGCGCAGCAGCGTGTCCGGCGTCCATTCCAGTCTCCGCTGGCGGGCGAGGGCGCGGGCGATCTCGCCGGCCTGGTTGAATCCCCGCCCGCTGAGGCGCCTGGGGTGGAGGGGCAGGGCGACGACCAGGGCTTCGCCGACGGCAGGGAGTCTGGCCGCAAGCTCCTTGCCGAACCAGGCGGCGAGCCCCAGTTGGTGGCCGTACTTCAGGGCATGGATGAGGCGGTCTGCGGGAAATTCGTAGGGATACAAGGCGCAGGTGGCGTCGAAGTGCGGCGGAGTGTGCAGGCAACGGCCGCAGTGTTCGCCATGGGTGGTGGGTTCCGCACAGCGGGGGCAGCGGGCTGTCGGGAGGGAAGGGAGGTCGGCCTGGCAGCCGGGGCACAGGACCGGCCTTGCCCCGTCCCCCCCACAGAGCAGGCAGGATGCGGGAAAGAGGGCTGTCGCCAGCGCGTCGGCGGCGCGCGCCAGAGGAGCGTGCAGGGCATGGGGTAGAATCCTCACTGTGCGAATCCAGAACTAATTCATCTTTTCGAGCATCTTCGCTGCCCCTGCGGCCCAGCGGGTTCTCCATCCCTCACCAGGTTTCCATTATGCATGCATCCGCCCCGGCTTCCGTTGCTCATCCTGCCTTCGCCACGACAAGAACCCTGTGGACCGTCGAGGCGGTACTCGACCTCTACGCCTTGCCCCTGATGGACCTGCTGTGGCGGGCCCAGGAAGTCCATCGCCGCCATTTCGACCCCAACGCCGTTCAGCGCTCGACCCTCCTGTCAGTCAAGACCGGCGGCTGTTCCGAAGACTGCGGGTATTGTTCCCAATCGGCCCGCTACACCACCGGTACCGAGCGGGAACGCCTGCTGCCCGTCGAGGAGGTCGTCGCCGCAGCCCAGGCTGCCAAGGACAAGGGGGCTTCCCGCTTTTGCATGGGCGCGGCCTGGCGTGGTCCGAAGGACGGCGATCTCGACCGGGTCCTCGCCATGGTCCGGGAAGTGAAGGCCCTCGGGCTGCAGACCTGCGTCACCCTGGGCATGCTCAAGCCCGGTCAGGCCGAGCGCCTGAAGGACGCGGGCCTCGACTACTACAATCACAACGTCGATACCGACGCCGATTTCTACGGCCAGGTCATCACCACCCACAAGCACGGCGATCGCCTCGACACCCTGGACCAGGTGCGGGAGGCCGGACTCAAGGTCTGTTCCGGCGGCATCGTCGGCATGGGCGAGTCGCGCCGCAACCGGGCCGCGATGCTGGTCCAGTTGGCCAATCTGCCCCAGCCGCCGGAATCGGTGCCGATCAACAACCTGGTGCCCATCCCCGGAACGCCGATGGCCGATCAGCCCCGCCTCGATCCCTTCGAGTTCGTGCGTACCATCGCCGCCGCCCGCATCCTGATGCCGACCTCCTGGGTGCGGCTGTCGGCCGGCCGCCAGGAGATGAGCGACGAGCTCCAGGCCCTCTGCTTCCTGGCCGGGGCCAATTCGATGTTCTACGGCGACCGCCTGTTGACCACGGGCAATCCGGACGTCGCCCGGGATGAGGCCCTTTTCGAGCGGCTCGGCCTCAAGGCGGTCTGATGTCCGCTCCCGGCTTCGTCGACGCCGGCCGGGTACGACGTTCCTTCGCCCGCGTCGCGCCGGACTACGGCAAGGCCGATTTCCTCGCCCGGGAGATCGATCGCCGCATGCTGGAACGTCTCGACTATGTTCGCGTGGCCCCTTCCCGCATCGTCGATCTCGGCTGCAGCCGGGGGGCGACGCTGGCTGCCCTGCGCGAGCGCTACCCGCAGGCGAGTGCGCTGGGGGTCGATTTCGCCGGTCCGATGTTGCCGACCGCCCCGGCCAGCGCAGCATGGCGACGCTGGCTGCCTGGTGTCGCATCTGCGCGGCCGGCCTTCATCGCCGCCGACGCGTGCAAACTTCCCTTCAGGCCAGCCAGTTTCGGGCTGGTCTGGTCGAATCTGCTTCTCCACTGGCTAGACGATCCCGCTCCCGCTCTCGCGGAGGCCCATCGGGTGCTGGAAACCGGCGGGTTACTGATGTTTTCCACCCTGGGTCCCGACACCCTGCGGGAATTGCGCGAGTCTTTCGTAGACGGCTACGCCCACGTCCAGCGGACCATCGACATGCACGACCTTGGCGACCTGCTGGTGGCCTGCGGCTTTGCCGATCCGGTGATGGACATGGAGATCGTCACCCTGACCTACGACTCGCTGGACGCCCTGCTGGCGGAATTGCGGGCAGCCGGTTCGATTTGCGCCATGAATGCGCGGCGGCGCGGACTGACGGGGCGTGCGGTGTGGGACGAAGTGCGGCGGCGCTACGAGGATCGCCGTCGCGACGGCCGACTGCCGGCAACCTTCGAGGTGGTCTATGGCCACGCCTGGAAGGCGGCAGCCAAAACGACGGCCGATGGCCGCGCCATCATCCGCTTCGCCGACCGGCGCTAGGGCGCCGCTTATTCCCGGGGAACGGTGTCGGTAAAGGACGCCCGGTGCATCAGCTTGTCGTAGAGCTTGGCCAGATTGGGATGGGCGGTATGCCAATCGACGTCGGGGAAGCGGAAGGCGAGATAGCCGAGGGAGACCCCGACCGCCAGATCGGCGAGGGAGATGTGGGTGCCCATGCAATAGGTCTTTTCGCCCAGTTCCTCGGACATGAATTCGAGACCGCGGACAATTTTCTCCCGCTGGCGCTGGATCCAGGCCGCGCTCTGCTCCTTCTTGGCCCGCTTGCCTTCCAGGAAGGCGCTGGCGGCCGCGTCGCAGATGCCGTCGGCCAGGGCCTCCCAGCGTTTGACCTCGATCCGCTCGCGATTGGGGCTGGGGAAGAGCTTATTGTTGGGAGTGACGCTGTCGATGTATTCGACGATGACCCGGGAATCGAAAAGGGGCGTATCGTCGTCAAGCAGAAGGACCGGAATCTTGCCCAGGGGATTGAGGTCGGGGACCTTGCTTCCCTCGGTCCAGGGCGACTCGATCTCGAAATCGTAGTCGATCTTCTTTTCTGCCAGGACGATGCGAACCTTGCGAACATACGGGCTGGTCAGGGATCCGATCAGCTTCATGGTTTTCTCTTGGGTGTTCCATTTTTGGGGTTGGGCGATTATAGCCTAGTGCACCCCGGTTTGCCGGGGTCGAGCATTTCACGGTCATCGGGATTTTTCCCCAGGTTTGCTGCGTCGCAGCGTGGGCGGATAAAATGTCGCCCTTTCTGGTCCAGGACTCAGCCATGAACGCCACCCCCCTTACGGCCCTGTCACCCTTAGACGGCCGTTACGCCGGCAAGGTCGACGCCCTGCGCGAGCATTTTTCAGAATTCGGCCTCATCCGGGCTCGTCTGAAAGTGGAGATCGAATGGCTCAAGGCCCTGGCCGCCGAGCCTCATTTTGGCGAAATCGCCGCCTTTTCCCCGGCCACGGTGGCGGAACTCGACGCCCTGGTCGCTCAATTCAGTCCCGAGCAGGCGGCCGAGGTGAAGGCCATCGAGGCCACCACCAATCACGATGTCAAGGCCCTGGAATACTGGATCAAGGGCCGGACCAAGGCCAATGCCGAGGTGGTGAAGGTGAGCGAATTCATCCACTTCGCCTGCACCTCGGAAGATATCAACAACCTGTCCCACGCGCTGATGTGTCGTGATGCCCGGGAGCAGGCGCTGCTGCCCGGTCTCGACCAGGTCGTCGCCAAGCTGCGGGACCTCGCCCATGCCCACGCCGAGGTGCCGATGATGAGCCGGACCCACGGCCAGCCGGCGA
>DAORDK010000038.1:0-30104 GCA_035345935.1 Rhodocyclaceae bacterium
CCTGGGTGGGGCAGTTCGACGTGGACCTGGTGCGGGAATTCTTCCAGGGCCTGGTCAATCACTCCGGAATGACGCTGCATATCGACAACCTGCGGGGCGTCAATGCCCATCATCAGGCCGAGACGGTGTTCAAGGCCTTCGGTCGGGCGCTGCGCATGGCGGCGACGCCGGATCCGCGTATGGCCGGCGCGATGCCCTCGACCAAGGGGACTTTGTGACCATCGCCGTCGTCGATTACGGCATGGGAAATCTGCGCTCCGTGTCGAAGGCCCTCGAACATGTGGCTGGCGGCCAGCCAGTCCTGGTCACCGCCGATCCGGAGACAGTCTCCGGGGCTGAACGGGTGGTCTTCCCCGGCCAGGGGGCGATGCCGGACTGCATGCGGGAACTCGACGCTCGTGGCCTGCGGGAGGTGGTGCTGCAGGCGGCTCGGGACAAACCCTTTCTGGGAATCTGTATTGGGCTGCAGATGCTTTTCGAGCACAGCGAGGAGGGTGATGTGGAGGGGCTCGGAGTTTTCCCGGGTCAAGTCCGCCATTTTCCTGACGCTCGAATGGTCGGCGTCGACGGTCGGCGACTCAAGGTGCCTCACATGGGTTGGAACGAGGTCCGCCAGGGCCCTCATGCTCTGTGGCGGGACATCGCCGACGGTGCCCGTTTCTACTTCGTCCACAGCTATTGCGTCGAGCCCCGCGAGGCTGCCTTGACAGCGGGATCGGCCGATTACGGTGTCCCCTTTACCTGTGCGGTGGGGCGGGATAATATCTTTGCCGTCCAGTTCCACCCGGAGAAAAGCGCCCGCGACGGGCTGCAACTGCTCAAGAACTTCGCCCAGTGGCGTCCCTGACCACTCTGTGCCGGCGGCTGCGACTTTCCGCAATTCCTTCTCCCGCATTCCATGCTCATCATCCCCGCCATTGACCTGAAGGACGGACAGTGCGTCCGCCTCAAACAAGGCCTGATGGAACAGGCCACCGTCTTTTCCGAAGATCCGGGCGCCATGGCCCGCCACTGGGTCGACCAGGGCGCGCGCCGCCTGCACCTTGTGGACCTCAACGGCGCTTTCGCCGGCAAGCCGAAGAACGAGTCCGCCATCAAGGCCATCCTCGATGCCGTCGGAGACGAGATACCGGTCCAACTGGGAGGCGGGATCCGCGATCTCGATACCATAGAGCGTTGTCTTGACGATGGCATCAGCTACGTCATCATCGGTACCGCTGCAGTGAAGAACCCCGGCTTCCTGCACGATGCCTGCGGTGCCTTTCCCGGCCACATCATCGTCGGCCTAGACGCCAAGGATGGCAAGGTGGCGACCGATGGCTGGTCGAAGCTGACCGGCCACGATGTCGTCGATCTGGCGCGCAAGTATGAAGACTACGGCGTCGAAGCGATCATCTACACGGACATTGGCCGTGACGGCATGCTTTCCGGTGTCAATGTCGAAGCGACCGTGCGGCTGGCCCAGGCGCTGAGCATCCCGGTGATCGCCTCGGGCGGCCTCTCCAGTGTCGCCGACGTCGAAAAACTCTGTGGCGTCGAGGGCGAGGGCGTCATCGGCTCGATCGCCGGCCGTGCCATTTACGACGGCACCCTCGACTTCAAGGCGGCCCAGGCTGCGGCCGACAAGGCCGGGCGCTGATGGGGCTCGCCAAGCGGATCATTCCCTGTCTCGACGTTACTGCCGGCCGGGTGGTCAAAGGCACCAATTTCGTCGATCTGCGCGATGCCGGCGATCCGGTCGAAATCGCCCGCCGTTATGACGAGCAGGGAGCGGATGAGGTCACTTTCCTCGACATCACCGCGTCCAGCGATCAGCGCGACATCATCCTGCACATCGTCGAAGCCTGTGCCGAGCAGGTCTTCATCCCGCTCACCGTCGGCGGTGGTGTGCGCAAGGTCGAGGATGTTCGGCGTCTCCTCAATGCCGGCGCTGATAAGGTTTCGATGAACACTGCTGCGGTACAGAATCCGGACCTAGTTCATGAAGCTTCAAGCAAGGTGGGCTCCCAGTGCATCGTGGTGGCCATAGATGCCAAGGCGACCTCACCGGGGCGCTGGAACGTCTTTACGCACGGTGGGCGCAATGACACCGGGCTCGATGCCATCGCTTGGGCGAGACGGGTCGAGACGCTGGGGGCGGGCGAGATCCTGCTGACCAGCATGGACCGTGACGGGACCAAGAACGGATTCGATCTGGCGCTCACCCGCGCCGTGGCCGATGCCGTGAAAATTCCGGTGATTGCTTCGGGCGGCGTCGGCAATCTGCAACATCTTGCCGACGGCGTGTCCCAGGGCCGCGCCGATGCGGTCCTGGCGGCGTCCATCTTCCATTTTGGCGAATACACCGTGCGTCAGGCCAAGGAATACCTGCGCGATCAGGGTATCGAAGTCCGGTTGTGAGCGATCTGGACAACGGCCTGCCTTGGCTGGACGCGCTCAAATGGGACGCCGAAGGCATGATTCCGGCCATTGCGCAGGATGCGAAGAGCGGGAGGGTGCTGATGTTTGCCTGGATGAACCGCGAATCCTTGGTCGAGACGGTGAGCACCGGCAACGCGGTATACTGGTCTCGCTCCCGTCAGCGCCTGTGGCGCAAGGGCGAGGAGTCCGGGCATTTCCAGCGAATCCGTGCCATTCGTACCGACTGCGATGGCGACGTGCTCCTCCTGGCGATCGAGCAGGAGGGGGGCATCGCTTGCCACACGGGCCGCGAGAGCTGCTTCTTTAACGAATTGCAGGGGGAGCTCTGGGTTCCCGCTGATCCGGTATTGAAAGACCCGAAGGAAATCTACGTCAAATGAGTACCCACGATATCTTGCATCGCCTGTCCGAGACTCTGGCAACCCGCAAGCATGCCGATCCGGAAAAGTCCTACACCGCCAAGCTGTTTGCCGAAGGTCCGGATTCCATCCTGAAGAAGATCGGTGAGGAATGCGCCGAACTGATCATGGCGGCCAAGGACGGCAAGCGGCTCAATATCGTCTGGGAGTCCACCGACGTCATCTACCACGTTCTGGTCCTTCTCGCTTTCTACGATCTGGGTATCGAGGACGTTTCCCAGGAAATGCGCCGCCGCGAAGGCATTTCCGGGATCGACGAGAAAGCGGCCCGGAGCAAGCAGCCGTGAGCGATTGCATCTTCTGCAAGATCGTCGATGGAAAGATTCCGTCGGCCCGCGTATTCGAGGACGACGACATCCTTGCCTTCAAGGACATCAACCCGGCGCGCCCGGTCCACATCCTCGTCATTCCCAAGAAACACATCACGTCGCTGGCAACCGCCGTTCCGGACGATCTTCCGGTATTGGGCAAGATGCTCGCCCAGGCCAACGAAATCGCCGTCGCCCAGGGCAGCCCGGACGGTTTCCGTGTCATCATCAACACTGGGCGGGTCGGCTGCCAGGAAGTGCCGCACCTGCACATGCATATCGTCGGCGGACCGGATCCGGTCGGTCCCATGCTCAAACGAATCTGAGGAGAGAATCATGGGCAGCTTTTCCATCTGGCATTGGCTCATCGTCTTGGTCATCGTCATGCTCATCTTCGGCACCAAGAAGCTGCGTAACATCGGGCAGGACCTCGGCGGCGCAGTGAAGGGATTCAAGGAAGGGATCAAAGAGGGGGGCGCAGACAAGCCTGCAGAGGCTTCGCCGCCCCCACAGGTCGGTGGCCAGACGATAGACGTCGAGGTCAAGGAAAAGACGAAAAGCTGAGTTTCTGGATTTCTGGGTTCGGTTACCGTTCCCGCAACTCCGATTCTCGCTCAATCCAGATGGCCAGAGTCTCATCCCAGAATGTTTGATATCGGCTTTTCAGAGCTCATCGTCATCGGCATCGTGGCGCTCATCGTCATCGGGCCGGAAAAGCTGCCCCGGGTGGCAAAGACCGTCGGACACCTCTTGGGCCGTGCCCAGCGCTATGTAAGCGACGTGAAGGCGGACATCAACCGGGAAATCCAGCTCGACGAATTGAAGAAGATCCAGGCAGAAGTCTCCGAGTCGGCTCGGAATATCGAGGATACGGTCAAAAAGGAACTCGATGCCACCCGGGTCACCCTGGAAACTCCGGCCCAGGAAGTGGCCGCCGAGCTTGAGGGGGCGGCTGCGCCGGTTGCCGCTCTCGGCGAATCGGTCGGCGCCGTCCCCGAGGTGCCCGCCACGACCAAATCTGCGACATGAGCGAAGCCGCGGAAGAATCCTTCATTTCCCACCTGGTAGAGTTGCGCGACCGACTATTGCGCAGTTTGATCGCGGTGGGCGTCATCATGATAGGCCTCTGCGTCTATCCCGGGCCGGGCACCATCTACGATTTCCTGGCCATGCCCCTGACCCGCACCCTTCCCGAAGGGTCGAAAATGGTCGCCATCGGGGTCATCACGCCCTTCATGGTGCCCTTGAAGATCACTGCGATGGTCGCCTTCGTTCTGGCTTTGCCTTATGTCCTATATCAGGCCTGGGCCTTCATCGCGCCGGGGCTCTACGCTCACGAAAAGCGTTTGGGAATTCCGCTGATTTTTTCGAGCACCTTGCTATTTCTGTTGGGCATGGCCTTCGCCTATTTTTTCGTCTTCGGTCAGGTCTTCGCATTCATCTCCGGATTTGCCCCCAAGAGCATCACGCCGGCCCCCGATATCGAGGCCTATCTTTCGTTTGTTCTGACCATGTTTGTTGCCTTTGGCGTTTCTTTTGAGGTTCCCGTCGCTCTCGTCGTCCTGGTCAGGTTGGGAGTCGTCAGCGTCGAGAAGTTGAAGGAATGGCGTTCCTACTTCATCGTGGGAGCTTTTGTCGTCGCAGCGGTGGTTACGCCGCCGGATGTGGTGTCTCAACTGGCCTTGGCAATTCCCATGTGCCTGCTCTACGAACTTGGAATTCTCGCTTCCCGAATGGTGGCACGCGGCGCGCCGCCTAGCCTTGAAGAGCCCTCGGAAGACGGTCAATAAGCCGTTTTCCGGAAACCAGGGACGCATTGAATGCCACTCAACATCCTGATCGTTTGCATGGGCAACATCTGCCGCTCGCCCATGGCCGAGGAGGTCGTGCGGGTCGCGTTTGCGCGTGCCGGTCTGGGCGGGTCGATCCGCGTGGATTCGGCAGGGACTCTAGGGTCCCATGCCGGCGAGCAACCCGACGACCGGGCGATCCAGACCGCGGCAGCCCGGGGTTACGACCTTTCGAGGCTGCGGGCGCGGCGAGTGACGAGCGAGGATTTCTCGCGCTTTGACCTCATCCTGGCCATGGACGCGGACAATCTGGCGACCTTGAAACGGCGCTGTCCGCCGGAACATCAGGCCAAATTGGCGCTTTTTCTCGATCAGGCCCGGAGTGACTGTGCCGAGGTTCCCGATCCGTATTACGGCAATCTGGCCGGATTCCAACGGGTCCTGGAACTTTGCGAGCTTGGGGCGGCCGGCTTGGTGCGTGCCGTACGCGAGGGGCTGATCGCTGCCCAGGGAAGCCCGAATCCATGAGATTCCCCCGGGCCTGAGCCGAATTACTGGCTGCCCTGGAGCCGCTTCATGTAATCCTTGGTGAAGATCTTGTCGGGAAGATCGACGACTTTCATGGCCCCGTATTCGAGAACCGATTGCTCGTTGCCCCGGAGCGCATCTTCCATGACCAGCCGAGTCGGGCGCAGGCGTCCCACCATGGTTTCGAATTTGTCGTAGCGGCAGCGCTTCATCAACCGATTCGAAAGGGAATAGAACTCGGCCTTGAGGGGGTGAAAAGTCTTTTTGTTGACCCAATAGACGACCCGCTGATAGGTCACCGTCCGGTCGACCGCGGTCAGCTCGAGGACATGGTAGTCCTCGCCGCCTATCGTTTCCGAGTGAAGAATCTTGGGGTTGTAATCCCCCGCGAAATTGGCGCGGGCTAGGTCGCCGTTGGCCACTTGCCCGGTCAGGCGTTGGGCCAGCGAGATGCGCACGGGTTGGGAGATGTCGGGCATGAAAACCCACAAATCGCGTCCCTTCATGAGTATGATCTGGCCGCGCTCCGATGCGGGTTCGGTGACTTGGACGACGGTGTTTTCGTTGCCCTTGGAAAGGACCAGATACTTGCGCGCTTCAGCCGCTTTGTCCGCTTGTGTGGTGGCAATGCCGATTTCGACCTGGAAGCCTTCCCTGGGGAAGCGCACCTGGTCGGCCTTTTCCACTATACTCCGGGCATACGCCTCGTCCCCGGGAGGCTCTTCCGCCAGGGCAGGCACGCAGAACGGCAGCAGAAGGAACAAGGCAGTCGCAAGGCGAGTGCCCGCGGCGGACCGAAAATATGGCATGCTTCCACCCTTCAAAATTCGTCGTACCTGAGGCTATGGCCCGGGACAGGTTATCGCAATGAGCGTCGTCAGAATCGAGCGCGTCTTCAAGGACTATCTGCTCGGCGAACAGATCGTCCAGGCCGTCAATGATATAACACTGGCTATCGAGCCGGGAGTGTTCTTGGCCATTTCCGGGCCTTCCGGGAGCGGAAAGACGTCGCTGCTGAACCTGATCGGATGTATCGACAAACCGACCAGTGGCAAGATTTATATCAACGACGAAGACGTGACCGAGAAGACGCCGGATCAGCTCGCGGAACTCCGCGCCCGATCCATCGGCTTCATCTTCCAGACTTTCAATCTGCTGCCCGTCCTCTCGGCCGCAGAAAACGTCGAGTATCCTCTGCTGCAGCGCAAGGATATCTCCGCGTCGGACCGTAAGAAGCGGGTGGACTACTTTCTCGATATCGTAGGATTGTCGAAATACGTCCATCACCGGCCGAATCAGTTGAGCGGAGGCCAGCGCCAGAGGGTGGCCATTGCGCGGGCCCTGGCGATCCAGCCGGCCATCGTGCTGGCCGACGAGCCGACTGCCAACCTGGACAAGGCGACGGGCAAGGAAATTTTGCGGCTGATGAAACTGATCAATCAGCACCTGGGGACCACGTTCATCTTTTCCACCCATGACCAGAAAGTCGTCGACGTGTCGGATCGCCTGGTCAAAATGGAGGACGGGACGATCAAGTCGCTGGGCATCCGCAATGAGGACAATCAGTGGAAATTGATCCGAGTCCGGAATCTTTCCGAAATGGCTGCCGGCGAAGAGCAGGTAGTGGCTTGAGCAAGAGGTAAAACACGTGAGCATTGGGGGAAGAAGCGCCAGCAAACAATTCCGCGTACGGGGCAACAAGCGCGGGTATCGCATCATCGCGATGCTGGTAGGGCTGATGATGACCGGGGGTGGCTTTGCGGCTGAGCTCGACGTCGACGCGTTGTTTGCCGATGCGGGGAAGGCGCCCGGGAAGTCTGGAGGCTCCGGAATCAAGGGCTACGTCCAGTTCGAGGCGGCGCGGACCACGGCCGATCCCGATCATTGGTCCAAGCTGCGCGCACGTGGCGAATTGTCGTCCCAGGGCAACCTGGGGGGCGGCTTGAAATACAAGCTGAGTGCGCGCGCCGATTACGATTTTGTCTACGACATCAACGATTTCTATCCCCAGACGGTTCGCCACGACCAGCGCTCCAATTTTGAGCTGCGCGAGAATTATCTCGACGTCAACGCCGGCGACTGGGATCTTAGACTTGGCCGCCAGCATGTGGTGTGGGGGGAAATGGTCGGCTTGTTCTTCGCCGACGTGGTCTCGGCGCGGAATCTCAAGGAGTTCATCCTTCCCGATTTCGAGCCCATGCGTATCCCCCAGTGGGCGGCCCGGGCCGAGTACTTCAAGGACGACTTCCACGCTGAGTTACTGTGGATTCCAGTGGCCAGCTACGACCAGATCGGTAAGCCCGGTGCGGAGTTCTACCCTCCCAGTCCCGTGCCCGGAACCGTCTATCGGCAAGAAAAGACCCCTTCGCGAAGCCTGGACAACATGAATTATGGAATTCGCCTTTCCAAGCTGACCGATGGCCTCGATATCTCTGCCTTCTATTACAATAGCATGGATATCCAGCAGACTTTCTATCGTATAGGCGGTCCGACGCAGGTCTTTCCGTTCATCGTAGAAGCGCGGCACGATCGCATCGAGCAGTTGGGGGGCACTTTCGCGAAGGATTTCGGGTCGTTGATTCTGAAGGGCGAAGCCGTCTATACCGACGGGCGCCGGTTTACGGTGCTGCGCATTAGCGATGCTGATGGATTGGCCGCCAGCGACACGCTGGATTGGGCGCTGGGCGCCGACTTCACGCTGCCGGCAGAAACACGCTTCAATGTTCAGGTTTTTCAGCGGGTTTATTTCTCCCACGATCGGGACATGATCAACGACCGTCGCGAGAACGGTTACAGCCTTTACCTCAGCAGCAAATTGACCGATGCTCTCGAAGGACAGGCGCTGCTGATCGCCAGTTTGAATCGTACCGACTGGCTATTCCGTCCCAAGCTCAGCTGGAATTTCCAGCGCAACTGGAGGCTGCTGCTAGGCGCGGACATCTTCCACGGCCCCCGGCTCGGATTCTTTGGCCAATACGATCAGAAGGATCGCGTTTACACCGAGCTGCGCTACAGTTTCTGACGCGAGCCGGCTACCCGCACCCGAATCAGGACAGATCGGTATAGAGGGTTTCGAGGGGCAAGCGTCGGGAGAGGGTTGGGGTCTTGCGCGGGTAGCCGACCCGCAACAGGATGTGCGGGAAATCCCCGGGGCCCAAGGCGAGCAGTTCGGGTAAAGGCGCCTTAAAGCTGAGGACCCGCTCCGTAAGACCCGGCGGAATGGTTCCGTTTTCAAGCCGCAGGAGCTGATCGGTGACGACATAGTAGGGGTGAACCGCCAGCCCGGCAGCGTTGAGTTCGCTCCAGACCCGAGCAAGCAACCTCCCTGCGTCCAACGTACCCGCCAGGGTATGCGGCGCCACGATTGCGGCAATCAACGGAGCGGCGCCGAGAAGCAGGGTTTCGCTGGCAGCCAAGGCTTTGTAAACCCCGAGCTGGTTCAGGAATGCCATACGCCGCCAGTCCGCCGTGAAACGCAAGAAAGCATGGCCGCCGGGAGGAAGGTGCAGGGTTCGGACATCGAGTCCTTCGCCGCCCTCAGCCTCGGCAAGCGTATGGCGCAGGCTGCCCATGAGCCAGTCGTGCAATTCTCGGGTTTGGAACCGGACTTCGGCCGCCTGGCGGACGATTCTGACCAGTGCCGAGCGATTTGGCCCGGAACTGAGGGTTTCCATCCTCGCGGACCCTGAAACGCTTTGGCGCAGGGCTTCTACTTGCTCAGCCTGGAGTGCCGTCGCGCGGTACGGCAGGCGGTTCGTATGACGCCGAAAAAGCGGCAGCTTGAGATTTTGCGCTGCGCCGGGCGGTAAAGCTTGCGGGAGGAATGATCCGTAGATCGAGTCCGCAGCGGCGGGAGAGGCGATCTCCCAGGAGCCCGAGGCGCCCAGCCCTTCCGCCGCAGCGTCGATGTTGCCCATGGCGGCTCCCACCGCCAGCAGCGTTGGATGGGACTGAGGGCCAAATAGCTTGCCTGCGCCGCGGGATTGGCTGAATGCGATGGCAAAGCGGCGGCCATCCCAACGAAAATCGAGCGGTTGTGAATTGTCCGCAGAAGGGGCCGCACGAGCAGCGAGGGCGAGGAAATGCCCGAGGTCGGCCGGCGTCATGGTCAGGGCCCTGCCGACCGGACGCGGCGACCCGGCAAACGGCTAGCGAATCGGATCGTCCAGCCCGCCAAGTTTGCAGAAGAACCGAAGTTCGTCGAGATCTTTACGATAGGTCCTCGGCAGCGAGGCGCGGAGGGCCTTGATCCGTTCGGCCTTGGCGGCAGGAAGGTCCCCGGAAGGCGTCTTGACGAATATCAGGAAGGGAACCTGAAAAGTGCTGAGAACGCCGACTGACGACGGCAGAAAGCGCTTGGCGGCATCCTGGAAATCCTCGAGTAGGAAAGCGGCCCGCAGGGAGCGCTCGTAATCGAGGGAAAAGAGGTGCGGCTGATGCTCGGCATTCATGTAGGCAAAGAAGAGCACCGACTTGAGGGACTTCAATCGCCCGAAGTCCGTCAGGTAAACCGCGCCGCCGGGCTTCAGAACTCGGCTGACCTGGCGGAAGCAGTCGTCCAGATGCTGCCGAGTGGGGAGATGGTGCAGGACCACGGTAGACATCACGGCGTCGACACTAGCGTCGGGAATCGACTTGAGGACCGTAATATCGTCGTGCTGGAACTGGACGTTTTTCAGTCCGAGCTTATCGACATACTTGCGACCGCTGTCGAGCATGGTCTCGGAAAGGTCAACGCCCAGGAAGGAGATTTCGGGGTTGAGCTCCGCGACTTGCCCGAGTTGCGTTGCCGGCCCGCAACCCAGGTCGAGAACCCGGGACTTGCCCTGGATGACCCGGCTGATCTGTGCCGAATGGTAAAGGTAGGCGGCGGACATGACGCCGTCGATGCGACCGGCGTGGGAATAGGCGGCAACCTGTTCCGGATCGTCCATGACCAGATCGGGCTCGGGTTCCCGCGGAAATTTCCGTTCACCAAAAATTTCCCGGGCCATGACGGGGGCTAGAGACAGTCGCGGCATGAATTTATCTTAACGAAAAAAAAACCTTCCGTCAGCTAAGACGGAAGGTTTTTTGGGCGGGTCCGTATTGGATCAGGCGGCTTGCTTCTTGTTGCGACGGGAAGCGGCACCGAAACCGGCCAGGGCGATTCCCAGAAGACCCAGGGTGCCCGGCTCGGGAACCAGACGGAGCGTGAAGTCGACGTTGTCGAAGCTGTCGTAGGGAGAGTTGGCTCCGCCCTTGCCCAGCAGGCTACCGGAACCGCAAACGTCGTTGGCCTTGAAGGTGACGGTCGTCAGGTCAAGGCAGTCGCTCTTGGTCGGAACGTAGCCGGTGTTGTTGATGTAGAAGTCAAGGGCGGCGTTGTAGCTACCACCCGGGGTCGGCGGGGGGATCAGGCCGATGACCGCGAGGTTGTCGGTGATCGCGCTGGCGGTCCAGAAGCTGTTGGCGCCAAAGCCCAGGGTCGCCCACAGAGCGCCATTGGTGGCGGTTGCTTCGCAGGCCGCTTGAGTGGCACAGCCGATCCGGGTGTAATCGATGGTGCTGGAGCTCCACATGGCGACGGCGGTGCCGACTGCCATACCGGTCAGGCCGCCGAGGCCGAAGATGGCATTGCCGTAGACCGAGGTGGTCGGGGCGAAAACCCAGGTGAAGGCGCCCGGACCGCCGAACTTGGCGACCACGGTGATATCGAAGATGCCGGTGAGTTCCTTGCCGATGCCCGACAGGGTGGTGGTGCCGGAAGCACTGAGGTTCTCGATGGATTCGATGTTGAAGATGCCGTGCAGACGGTCACCCACGTCCAGGACAGTGGCGGCGCCAGCCATATTGATGATGCCGTCGGCGCTGTTGTCGGACAGCTGGTTGAGCGCGCCAGCGTACAGGGGGATGGTCGCAGCGGACGCCGAACCGGCCGCAAACAGACCGCCAACCGCCGCGGCGAGTAGGGCTTTTTTCAGAGATTTCATTTTACAAACTCCTTTAGGACATATTGCCGTCGATCCGGCGGATTGACTACGCCCAACATTTAGCAAGCGCTGTGCCAGAAAAATAAAGTGCTTTAATAACATTGACTTGAAGTTCTTGTTGGCCAATCTTCGGTCTTTTTCTGCCGGGGGCTGTAAAAAAAGTCGACATAGGATTTAGGGCTGGCGAGTCACCTGGGCCTTGACGAGCCGGAACATGAGTTGCTGCAGCGGATTGCGGTAACCCAGGGGCCGCCAGGTTGTTGTGTAGCGCATCCGGTAAGCGTCGAACTGAATGCCCCAGGGGGCGAACCGGAGCGGGCCGCGACCCAGGATCAGTTTGAGGGCGGCAATAGCGGCCACGCCTGCGCACAGTTGGCACGAACCGATGGTCGAGGGGCCGCGCTTCTCTTGCAGGTTGACCCGCGACATGTCGGCGATGTAACCGCGCTGGAGCATCGCGGGGGACAGTCCGACCAGGAATCGGATCGCCATATCCAGGGGCTCGCAGCCTTCGAACCCGAAGTAGTCCTCGAAGGGCATGCTGCGGGGGCCGAACACGAGCAGTGCTGTGCCCATGCCCAGGGGAGCCGCGGTGACCACGGGGATGCCCAGCCGTTCGCAGGCCGAGAAAGTCGCCCGGCGGGCTTCGAAGCAGAAGAAATCCAGGCCATCGACGTAGACGTCCACGTCGGCAAGAAAAGCTTCCAGATTGTCCTGCTGAATTCCGGTGGGAAACAGCCTCAGGTCGACTTCCGGATTGATGTCGCGGGCCATCTCGGCGAGGACGTCAAGTTTGGGGCGCCCCAGGGTGCTCATGGTGGCCCCCACCTGCCGATTGAAATTGGCCAGGTCGAAATCGTCGAAATCGGCGATGGAGAAATTTCCGATTCCCAGGCGGGCGAGAGTCAACAAATGGACTCCGCCGACGCCTCCGAGCCCGCCTATCCCAACGCGGGCGCTACGCAGGCGCTGTTGCTCGGCTTCGGTGACCCAGCCGATATTGCGCGAAAACGCGCGATCGTAGTCAAAGGCTTGCATGGCGGATTCGGTTCCCTTGGCGTTAATATGGCGCTCTGTTTGAGGCTCCTGAAAATAACCCGAAAGCTCGGCCCATGACAATCTTGATTTCCCCGTCTGACATTCATATCGCAACGCGAAATCTGTTGCGGAATGTCAAACGCACGTCGGTGGCGGTTCTGGCGGTTGGCGGCGGGGTGGTGGCCTTTTTGCTGGCCGGAGGGTTCATCGCCTACATCTTCAAGGAGATGCGCGAGGCGACGATCCATTCGCAATTGGGCCATGTGCAGATCGTGCGGCCGGGGTATTTCGAAAAGGGTATTGCCGACCCGTTCTCGTTTCTGCTGCCTGCCGATCCGGAGCGTATGGCCCAAATCGAGGCTTCGTTACGTCCCGAGACGCTGGCGCCTAGGATGTCCTTCAGCGGGCTGATCAGCCGCGGCGATGCCACCATGCCCTTCATTGCGGACGGGATCGATCCGGCCAAGGAAGAGCCCATCAGTTCACGCATCATGATCGTCGAGGGTCGTGCCTTGGAGGATGTGGCCGAGAAATCGGTCGTCGTCGGGGAAGGGTTGGCAGCTGGCCTAGGGGTCAAGGTCGGTGAAAGCGTCGTCCTGCTGGCGACCAAGGAAAATGGAACGCCTAATGCCGTAGAACTCAAGGTTGTCGGAATATTTGCCACCAGTACGAAGGATTATGACGATTACGCCCTACGCGTACCCATCCCGGTTGCGAGAAAACTGATGGCGGTGACGGGATCGACCTCCTGGGTGATCTTGCTCGCGGCAACCGATCGGACCGAGGCCGCCGTGAAAGCGTTGGCAAAGGCGCTACCCAAAGGGGACTTCGAGGTGGTGCCGTGGACGGCGCTGGCCGATTTTTATAACAAGACGGTGGTCCTGTTCTCCAAACAGGTCAGCGTCGTCAAGTTCATCATCGGCTTGATCATCATTCTGACCATTTCCAACACCCAGATGATGACTGTTCTCGAACGTACTACAGAAATCGGGACCAGCATGGCGATTGGCTTGAAGCGGTGGGTGATCGTCAAGTTCTTCCTGCTGGAGGGGTTGATACTGGGCATCGTCGGTGGTGTCGCCGGGATCGTGCTGGGGTACCTGCTGGGTGAATTGATTTCCTGGGTCGGGATTCCCATGCCGGCGCCGCCGGGTATGGCGAGGGGGTACATCGGGAAAATCTTGATTACTCCCGAGTTGGTTGTCGATGCCCTGGTCCTGGCGGTGGTGACAACGCTGGCAGCGAGCATCATGCCGGCGTGGAAGGCGGGTTCCATGAATATCGTGGATGCCTTGAGAACGAATCAATGAGCGAAAATCTTCGGGGGCGTTTTGGTCTGGCGCTGCGCAACGTCCTGCGTCACCGCTTTCGTACGGCCGCCACGTTGGCAGCCATCAGCATCGGCGTTGCCGGATTAATCCTGGCGGGGGGCTTTGTCGAAGACATTTTCGTTCAGCTCGGAGAGGCCATCATTCACTCCCAGACCGGACACCTCCAGGTCGTCAAGGCGGGCTATCGGGAAGGCAAGAACCGAGCGCCGCAACAGTACCTGTTCGACAATCCGAAGGACATCAAAGCTGCGGCCGAGAGCGACCCGGCTGTGGAGTTCACCATGGCGCGCCTGGGCTTCTCCGGGGTCCTCAATAACGGCAAGCGTGATCTCGGTATTCTTGGCGAGGGAGTCGAGCCGGATGCAGAGGCCCGACTGGGGTCTTATCTTCACTATGTCGAGGGACGGTCGCTTTCCGACAAGGACATGGACGGGATAGCGGTCGGCCAGGGCGTTGCGAGTTCCCTGGGGCTCAAGGTCGGCGATCGGGTCACCCTGGTTCTCAGTCTGGCTGAAGGTGCGGTCAATACCCTCGATTTCGAGCTGATCGGGGTTTTTCAGAGTTTTTCGAAAGAGTTCGATTCGCGGGCGGTCCGCATCCCCCTGGCTGCGGCGCAGTCACTGATGGATACTCAGGCGGCGCACCTGGTGGTCGTCACGCTCAAGGAAACCCGGCAGACCGAGCGAGCACGTCTGGCTCTGGAGGCTCGCCTGGCATCCGAAGGGTTTGAAATCATTCCCTGGACGGCGCTTTCTGATTTTTATGAAAAAACCATTGCGCTCTATGATCGGCAGTTTGGTGTATTGCGCTCGATCATCCTGGTGATGGTTCTCCTGAGCGTCGCCAATAGCGTCAATATGTCCCTGTTCGAGCGGACTCGAGAGTTCGGTACCATGTTGGCGTTGGGGAACCGATCCCGGGATGTGTTTCTGCTGATCTTGACCGAGAGCGCCATTACGGGCGTATTCGGCGCTTTGATCGGCACGGCCCTGGGCGTGGCGGCGGCACTGGCCATTTCGTCCGTCGGTATCCCCATGCCGCCGCCGCCAAATGCCAATCTGGGGTACACCGCGATCATCCGCATCGTTCCCGGAGACATCTTTGCCGCCAGTCTGGTGGGCTTTTTCGCTACCGTCCTGGCTGCGCTGATGCCAGCACGCCGTGCCGCGCGTCTTGGAATAGTCGATGCGTTGCGGCAAGGGGTGTAGCAAATTCGTGAAATTTTGCTCCGTCAGGCCTCGGAGTTGGAGCCGGAGTGGCGCTTTTCGGGTATGATTGGCGCGTTTTGCCGGAAAGGAAACCTTTTCCGTGCTTCGGTTTCGTCTTATTTGTGGGGTCGAGGGGAAATGTCGAGATTGTCCAAGATGAGTCTGCTTCGTCTGGTCGCGGCGGGGTGTGCCGCGCTGATCGTGGCCGGGTGTGCGTCGAATTACCCTCCTGCGCCGAGTCTCGCCGCATCCGATGACTACAGCTACGTCATTGGGCCCGGGGATACGATCAATATTCAAGTCTGGCGCAATCCGGAGCTCTCGATGTCCGTTCCGGTTCGGCCGGATGGCAAACTCGCAGCTCCGCTAGTCGAAGATATGCTCGCCATGGGCAAGAATCCATCGGCGCTGGCACGGGACATCGAAAAGGAGTTGTCCAAATTCATCCGCGACCCTGTGGTCACGGTTATCGTCACCACGTTCGTCGGGCCTTACAGCGAGCAGATTCGGGTGATCGGCCAGGCCGCCAAACCACAGATTCTCGCGTACAAGCACAAGATGACGGTGCTCGACGTGATGATCGCGGTAGGGGGGTTGACGGACTTCGCCGATGGCAATGGAGCCAGCATCCTGCGGACTTCCGAAGGAAACAAGCAATATGGCGTCCGCCTCAAGGATTTGGTCAAGAAAGGCGATGTTACCGCCAATGTTGAGGTCAAGCCGGGCGACGTCCTGATCATCCCGCAAAGCTGGTTTTGATTGACCGGCACCCCTTAATCCCAATCGGTTTCGTGTAGATGGAAGACGTATTACGCCAGTTACAGGCGCTCGTGAAAGCGACCTGGCGCCATCGCTGGGTCGGCTTGGCCGTCGCCTGGGTGGTCGGGTTGATCGGCGCCGGAGTCTTGCTCCGCGTGCCGGACAAATATGAGGCCAGTGCCCGTATTTATGTCGACACGCAGTCTATCCTCAAGCCCTTGATGTCAGGGCTGGCGGTCCAGCCGAATGTCGAGCAGCAGGTCATGATGTTGAGCCGGACGCTCATCAGTCGCCCCAACGTGGAAAAGCTGATCCGCATGGCCGACCTCGATCTGGGAAGCAATTCCAAGACGCAACAGGATGAACTGACCGAACGGCTGATGAAAACGCTCGAGATCAAGAGCACCAACCGCGATAATCTTTACACCCTGGCGTTTCGGGATACGGAACCGGAAAAGGCGAAGCGCGTCGTCCAGTCGCTGGTTTCCATCTTCGTCGAATCCGGGCTAGGCGAAAAACGCAAGGATTCGGATTCGGCAAAGAAGTTTATCGACGATCAGATTCGCGCCTACGAGAAGAAGCTTGAAGAAGCGGAAGGTCGCTTGAAGGATTTCAAGCTCCGCAATATCGACAATCAGACTGCGGACGGAAAGGTTGGGGCAGAGCGTCTGGGCGACGTGAGTACCCAGCTTGCGAAATCCCGGCTTGAGCTTCGCGAAGCGGAGAATTCTCGGGATGCGATCAAGCGGCAAATCGTTGGCGAAGATCCTTCCCTGCTGTCTGATTCCGCAGCTGCAGACGTCATTACCGTGCCTGAACTCGATGGTCGGATCGACGCCCAGAAGCGCAATCTTGACGGCCTGCTGCAGCGCTATACCGAACAGCACCCGGATGTCGTGCAGACGCGCAGGATGATCAAGGAACTGGAAGAGCAGAAGAAGCAGGAAATCAGTGCCCGGAAGAAAGCCGCTGCGGCCAATCCCTCGGTTACCGTCAGCAACAATCCGGTCTATCAGCAGCTCAAGGTGTCCCTGGCGGAATCGGAAGCCACTGTGGCTTCGCTGCGGACCCGGGTTGCGGAATACGAAGCGCGCTACAAGCGCCTGACCGACATGATGAAGAACATGCCGGAAATCGAGGCAGAGTATAAGCAGCTTAACCGGGACTACGAGGTCCACCGAAAGAATTACGATGCACTGGTGGCCCGTCGCGAATCGGCGAGCTTGACCGGCGACCTCGAGTCCGTTGCGGGAATTGCGGATTTCCGCCTGATCGATCCGCCCACAGTTTCCAATACTCCTGTCGCCCCCAATCGACTCCTGCTGCTGCCTCTTGGTTTGCTCGCCGCCCTCGCCGCAGGAATGGCTGCCGCCTTCGCCATGAGTCAGTTGCGGCCGACCTTTGTGGACAGCCGCACTCTGCGGGAAATGACCGGACTTCCTTTGCTCGGCTCCGTTTCGATGTTGATCAGTGAAGATGCGCTCAAGGAGGAGCGGCGTGGCATGAAGCGCTTCTTTGCCGCGTTTGGTGCGCTTGTCGGATCCTACGGGGCTGGGGCGTTGGCATTGTTCCTTCTGGCTCCGCGTGGGGGTTGAGGTCTATGAGTCTGATTGAACAAGCCGCGAAAAGACTGGAGCAACTGCGCCAAGCCGGCGTTGAAGTTCCCGATGACCTCGCCGATACACCGAAATCTGCGCCCGTCGCCCCTGCCGTGACGGTCGGGCCGCGGACCGAAGACGCCGCCAAACCGGTACCGGTTGCGGAACCTGCCCAGCCGGCCAAGTCTTCGGTTCAGTCCAAGAGGATCGAGCTGGATCTCGATGCCTTGGCCGCGGGCAATTTCATCGGTCCAAATTCTCCGCGCTCGCAAATTGCCGAAGAGTATCGCGTGATCAAGCGGCCGCTCATCGACAATGCCATGGGTCGGGGGGCTGCGCCTGTCGAAAATGGCAACCTCATCATGGTGACCAGTTCGTTGCCGGGTGAGGGCAAGAGCTTCACCGCCATCAATCTGGCGATGAGCATTGCCATGGAGCTCGACAATACCGTGATGTTGGTCGACGCCGACGTTGCCCGTCCGTCGGTTCTGAACATGCTCGGTCTGCCGCCGGCGAAAGGATTGCTCGACGTCCTGGTCGAAGAGTCTGTTGACCTCTCACAGGTCCTGCTTCGCACCAATGTCGAAAAATTCACCCTTCTTCCCGCTGGAACACAGCATCCGCGGGCGACCGAATTGCTGGCGAGCGACGCCATGGTGCGGCTACTGAGCGATATGGCCAATCGATATTCCGACCGGATCATCATTTTCGACTCGCCGCCGCTACTCCTGACGACCGAATCCCGCGTCTTGGCGACCCATATGGGGCAGGTCGTAATGGTGGTCCAAGCGGAGCGGACCTTGCAGTCCGACGTGAAGCAGGCGTTGGCGGCGATCGAGGCCTGTCCTGTTCGTATGCTGGTCCTGAATAAGGTGCGGGGAGTTCAAGCCGAGGGGTACGGTTACGGCTATGGTTACGGATATGGTTATGGCTCCTGAGCGGCGCCGAACCCGACTTTCGAAGGCGCGGCCTAACCGGGGTATATGCATTGCTAGGGAGCCACTTTCAGTGGCTTTCTTGCTATGGATAACGCTCGTTGGCGGCGGGAGCGCCGCCGCCGCCGAGGACGAGGACCTTAAACAGACTACCGACCCGGCCTGGAAGATCATTCCGCGAATATCGCTGACGGAAACCTTTACCGACAATGCCAATCTCAATTCCGGGCCGTCGGGGCGCCCGCATGCCGATCAGATCACCCAGATCAGCCCGGGGATCCGGATCGACGGCAAGACGGCCAGACTCCAGGTCTTTGCCGACTATTCGTTGAGCGCGATCGATTATGCGCAAGATTCCCGCGGGTCCCAGATGCAGAATGCGCTCAATAGCCTCGGGACCTTCGAAGCGATCGAAAAATGGGGATACCTGGATTTTTCCGGAACTGTGGCCCAGACCAGCATCTCGGCCCTCGGCACGCCGTCGACGACGAATGCCAGCGCCAACGGCAACAGCACTGAGACGGCGACCTTCAAACTTTCACCCTACGTAAAGGGGAGATTCGGAGAATTCGCGGATTATCGACTGCGCTACGAACGCATGACGACGCGCTCGAAGTCCAGCCTCGCCAACGATACGGATTCGGATATTTGGGACGGGACACTGCAGGGCACCACGGGTTTGGCGGCGCTAGGCTGGAATCTCAACTTGAACCGGCAGCAGATCGAGCGGACCATCGGCCGCAGCAATGAGGCGGAACGGTTGAATGCCCTGCTATCCTGGTTGGTCCAGCCACAGTTCAAGCTCAAGGCTTCCGCGGGCCGTGAGCGCAACGATTACGCGACGCTCGATATGAAGTCCTACTCTACCCATGGAGTCGGTTTCGAGTGGGCGCCCACCGAGCGAACGAATCTCTCTGCCTTCAAGGAACGCCGCTTCTTCGGCGATGGTCATCAGATTTCCTTTACCCACCGCACGCCCCTGAGTTCCTGGCGCTATACCGATTCCCGCGACGTCAATGTCAATGCGCAAGGGGGGCAAACCTCCTTGGGGACGTGGTTCGACTTTGCCTTGGCAACGGTTCCGGCGACCATCACCGATCCGGTCGAGCGCGCGCGTTTGGCTCAGAGGTTGCTCGACATGATAGGCAAGCAGGCGCAAGACATCATTCCCGCGAACTTTCTCGCTTCCCAGTCCACCTTGATGCGCCGTCGGGAACTCTCTTTCGTCATCACTGGGGCGACAAATACGATCACTCTCTTGGCAAGCCGAAGCCACCAGCAGACGCTGATCAATCAGACTATCCTCGAGCTCGCGGACACCTTTTCATCCTCCAACGTGATCGATCAAAAAGGCATCAGTGCCACCTGGTCCCATCGCCTGACGCCGTTGAGTTCGCTCTCGGTGGCGGCCACCAAGACCAATACTTCAGGCAAGAGCGGAACCGCCGGGACCCCCATCAGTACGCAACAAAGATCGCTGAACGTGAGTTACTCCACACGCCTTGGAGCCAAGACCAATGCATCATTGGGGTTGCGCCGCACGCTCTTCGACAGTGAAACCGCCAGCGGGTACACCGAGAACGCACTGACGGGCGCCCTAACCGCCCAATTCTAAATCTATGTACGAATCCTTTTATGGGCTGGCAAGCAAACCTTTCCAGCTCAACCCCGATCCGTCGTTTTATTTTGGCAGCAAGCAGCATCGCCGGGCTACCGCCTATCTGGAATACGGCATGCACCAGAACGAGGGGTTCATTGTCATCACCGGTGAGGTGGGGGCAGGCAAGACGACCATCGTTCGGGGATTGATGGATTCCCTGGATCAAAGCAAGGTCGTTGCCGCCCATCTGGTCAGCACCCAGCTCGATGCGGAGGACACCTTGCGCCTGGTCGCTGCGGCCTTCGGCGTGCGGACCAAGGATATTTCCAAATCCGACGTCTTGATGGCACTGGAAGCCTTTCTGGTCACCATCACCGGCAAGGGAAAGCGCTGCCTGCTCATCGTTGACGAGGCCCAGAACCTGACGCCGCGGGCAGTGGAAGAGTTGCGCATGTTGTCCAATTTCCAGTTCGGCAATCATGCCCTGCTGCAGAGTTTTCTGATCGGCCAGCCCGAATTCCGGGAAATTCTCCAGAGCCCCCATATGCAGCAGTTGCGCCAGCGTGTCATCGCTTCGTGCCATATCGGGCCGCTGGACGCTGAGGAAACCCGCGGCTATATCGAGCACCGGCTCAAGTGCGCGGGATCCCAGGGAAATCCCAAGTTCGATTCAGGGGCTTTCGACGCCATACACAAGGCGAGCGGAGGGATTCCCCGGCGCATCAACTCCCTTTGCGATCGTCTGTTGCTCTTCGGATTTCTCGGCGGAAAGACGACCTTCACCGCCGATGACGTGAATGAGGTGGCGCGGGAGATTTACGAGGAAACCAGCGCTCCGATGGCAGCGCACCCGATTCCCCCGGGCAACCTGCCAAGTCCTTTGCCGGCGATGCCGGGAGATGCGATCGAAGCCGATCTGGCAAAACTGGAACTCGACGTTGCGACGGCTGAGGAAATGGCCAACGAATTGGCCGGGTTGCGCAAAGGTCATCTGAGCGAGCGGATCAATCGCCTTGAGCGCAGTCTCTTGCGGATCGAGCGGATCAATTCGGCGACTTTGGCGCTGATGGAACGGCTGGTCGGGGCGGTCCGCGCCAAACCCGGCGAAGAGGAGACCACCAAATGACGACCGGATCCTGGCCGGCTGATCTCGGGCCGGTCGTCTGCGTCGTCGGCGCTCGGCCGAATTTCATGAAAATGGCGCCGATCCTGCGCGCTTTTGCCGAAGCATCGCCCGCCATTCCAACCCTGCTCGTCCATACCGGTCAGCATTACGACAAGGACATGAGCGACCGGCTGTTCGAGGATTTGCGGTTGCCCCGTCCCGACATCAATCTGGAAGTTGGTTCCGGCAGCCATGCCGTCCAGACGGCCGAAGTCATGCGGCGCTTCGAACCGGTCCTCGACGAACGCAAACCCAGTTGCGTTCTGGTGGTGGGCGATGTCAATTCGACCCTGGCCTGTTCCTTGGTGGCGGTCAAGAAAGGGATTCCTACCGTCCATGTCGAAGCGGGGTTGCGTAGTTACGACCGGAAAATGCCGGAGGAGATCAATCGCCTCCTGACCGATCAGATTGCGGATCGACTCTATACCACCGAGCGGGACGCAGCCGACAATTTGGCGAGGGAAGGCATCCCCAACGAGCGCATCCGCTTCGTCGGCAATGTCATGATCGATTCGCTGCTTTGCCACCGCGACGGTGCCAGGTCTCCCGCGCAAACCCTGACGGCGCATGGGGTCGATTCTGCGATCCTGGGCGGGCCGCGCGGGTACGGTGTTGTCACCTTGCATCGCCCGTCCAATGTCGATCAGCGCGAAACCTTGGAGCCTTTGCTCACGGTATTGCGCCAGGTTGCCGACGATCTTCCGCTGGTGTTTGCCCTCCATCCGCGCACCCGCGCCAATATCGACCGCTTCGGCCTGGCCGGTCAGATCGATCCCCGTTGCATGGTGATCCTCCCTCCCCAGGGATACCTGGAAATGCTCGGCCTGATGGCCGGGGCGACCCTGGTTCTCACAGATTCCGGCGGCTTGCAGGAGGAAACCACGGCGCTGGGAGTCCCCTGCCTGACGCTTCGGGAGAATACCGAAAGGCCGATTACCGTCACCGCAGGAACGAATACGCTGGTCGGCAGGGATTCCGCAGCCATTCTGCGGGAAGTTGGTGAAATTCTTGCCGGGAGAGGTAAGGGCGGACGGGCGCCGGAACTCTGGGACGGTCAGGCCGCCCAGCGTATTGCCGTCGACCTTGGCGAGTGGTTGCTCGCCCGGCATGCAGGCGATTGTCTGGGAGCCAAGTAACGATGGGCCAGGCGATCACCAATATGTTCACCATCGACGTCGAGGACTATTTCCAGGTCTCCGCCTTCGCCCCCCATATTCCCCGCTCGACTTGGTCTTCCATGGAATGTCGGGTCGAGCGCAATGTGGACAGAATTCTGCAACTTCTTGCGGATCACTCCACCAAGGCGACGTTCTTCACCCTCGGTTGGATAGCCGAGCGTTACCCGGAGGTCGTTCGGCGGATTGCCGACGGCGGTCACGAAATCGCCAGCCATGGCTATGGTCACGAGCGGGCCCATGATCAGACGCCGGAAGAATTCACCGCCGACATCCGCCTCGCCAAACTGGTCCTGGAAGATTTGTCGGGCCAGGAAGTGGTCGGTTATCGGGCGCCCAGTTTTTCCATCGGCGAAGGCAATCTTTGGGCTTTCGAATGTTTGGAGAGTGAAGGGTACCGGTATAGCTCCAGCATCTACCCCATCCAGCACGATCACTACGGGATGCCCGATGCGCCGCGATTCGCGCACCGTATAGGCCGCCTGATCGAGGTGCCGGCGACCACGGTACGGATGATGCGCCGTAATTGGCCGGCGAGCGGCGGGGGCTATTTCCGGCTCATGCCCTATTCTGTTTCGCGCTGGCTCCTGCAGCAGGTCAACCAGAAGGATGGCGAGCCTGCGGTGTTCTACTTCCACCCTTGGGAAATCGATCCGGAGCAGCCGCGCATCCCCAATGTCGGTGCCAAGACTCGTTTTCGGCATTACGTCAATATCGATAGAACCGAGGGCAGACTCGCCCAGTTGCTGAAGGATTTTGCCTGGGGCCGAATGGATCGCGTTCTGGCCAGCGAATTGTCCTGAAGCGATTCCAGATTCGGTATCCGGATTACCTTCGCAGATGCTGACTGTCAAAACACTCAATTGCCGGGAACGCGGGGCTGCAGCCCGCTGGGACGCCTTCGTCGCCGCCTGTCCCGAAGCGACCTTCTTCCACCGTTCGGAGTGGCAGGGAATCCTGGAAGACGTCTTCCGCCACAAGACCCATTATCTCTACGCTGAGCGGTCCGGCGACGTGCTCGCCATTCTGCCCATGGCCCACGTGCGCAGTCTGCTCTTCGGCAAGGCCCTGGTGTCGCTGCCCTTTGCGGTCTACGGCGGGATCGCTTCGATCGACGCCGAGGCGACGGCCCTGTTGGTCCGGGAGGCGCAGACCCTTGCACGCCAACTCGGCGTCGACCACCTGGAATTGAGGCACACGACCAGTCGCAACCCGGACTGGCCGACCCAGGACCTCTACGTCACCTTCCGGAAGGAGATTCTTGCCGACGAAGAGGCAAACCTCCTGGCCATCCCGAGGAAGCAGCGCGCCATGGTCCGCAAGGGGATCGCCAACGGGCTGACCAGCACGGTGGATGCCGACGTCGGCAAGTTCTTCTCGCTTTACGCCGACAACGTCCATCGGCATGGAACCCCGGCCTTACCCCGGCGATACTTCGAGCGGCTCGCCGCGACCTTCGGCCGCGACTGCGAAGTCCTGACGGTCAGCGGGCCCGATGGCCGACTGCTGAGCGGCGTGCTGAGCTTTTTCTTCCGCGACGAGATCCTTCCTTACTACGCGGGGGACGATAGTGCGGCACGCAATCTGGCGGCAAACGATTTCAAGTACTGGGAACTGATGCGCATGGCTTGCCAGCGGGGAATCAAGGTCTTCGACTACGGCCGGAGCAAACAGGGAACGGGTTCGTATTCGTTCAAGAAGAACTGGGGATTCGAGCCGCAGCCGCTCTTCTACGAGTACTGCCTCTATCGCAGTGATTCCATTCCCCAGAACAATCCTTCCAACGCCAAATACAAGTTGATGATCGAGGGTTGGCGGCGTATGCCGATAGCCTTGGCCAACTGGTTGGGTCCCCATATCGTACGGAATCTTGGCTGATTCACGGGGTGTTCGGAAGGGCGAGATGGCCATGAAGGTTGCCGACGAAAATCTTAGGAGGCTGCAGTGTCCTTGACGGAAGTGAATTCGGCTCGCCTGGCCGGAAAGACTGCGGCGCCAGGCTGGACGCCAGCCCTGGGGGCACTTTTTGCGCTGCTGGCCTGGATCGGTGTCTGGTACTGGCAAACCTTATCGGGGATGGTTGCCATCTGGGCCCGCTCGGACACCTTCGCCCATGGCTTCGTCGTCGCCCCAATCGCTCTATGGCTCGTCTGGCGCGCGCGCGACGCGCTGCTGCGGGAATCGCCTGCGCCCGCGCCCTGGGTGCTCCTTCCGGCCCTCTTGCTGGGAACGATCTGGTTGGCCGGCGACTTGGTTGCCGCCAACGCCGCGACCCAGTTCGCCGTCGTCGGCATGATCATCGCCGCCGTTGTCGCGGTACTCGGACGGGTTGCCGCAGGGGTGATCGCCTTCCCATTGGCCTTCCTCTTTTTCGCGGTTCCGGTGGGCGAGTTCATGATGCCGACCCTGATGGAGGGAACTGCGACGGTGACCATCTACGGTCTCCAGTTGAGCGGAATCCCCGTCTACCGGCAGGGATTGACGTTCGTAATCCCCTCGGGGAACTGGTCGGTCGTCGAAGCCTGCAGCGGGGTGCGCTATCTCATCGCCTCGCTCATGGTCGGGAGCCTTTTCGCCTATCTCAACTACGTTTCCCTACGCCGCCGCCTGATCTTCTTTGCCGTCTCGGCGCTGGTTCCCATCGTCGCCAACTGGGTGCGTGCCTACCTCATCGTGATGTTGGGTCACCTTTCCGGAAACCGCCTGGCAGCGGGAGTCGACCATCTGGTGTACGGGTGGCTCTTCTTCGGCATCGTCATTGCGGCCATGTTCTACATCGGAACCCGCTGGAGCGAGGATCCGCCGGCCCTGGAGGCGCCTGCGGCCTTGGCGAACGCAGCAGCACCCGCCGTGGGGCGGCTGGTCATGGTGGTCATCGCCATGGCGGCCATCGTCGTCCTGCCGCGCGTGCTTACCGAACGGATCCAGGCGGTTGATGGCGCAGCTCCGGTGGATCTGGCCATTCCGCAAAACCTGGGCAAGGCCGGCGAATGGGCGTCGAGCGACGTCATACCGGTCTTCCAGCCGGCCTACCGCGACTACGCTGCGCTTGGTCATCGGGTGTACCGCAACGGCAGCGACGAGGTTGGCGTCTATGTGGCCTACTATCGCGGTCAGGGCTATGGGCGGAAGATGATTTCCTCGGTCAACGCCTTGCTCAAGAGCCAGGATCCCGACTGGATCGCTGTGGAGAAATCGACCGGAACCGTCGATTCGGGGAGCGAGGGCCGCCAGGTACGCGTTTTCCAATTGCAGCAGCCCGGGCAGAGTGACGCAGTGCGGGAAGGAATAGAAGTCTGGCAGTGGTATTGGCTGGGGGGCAAGACGACCGTCAGTGACCTCACCGCCAAGGTCGACCTGGCCATGGCGAGATTTGCGGGTCAGGCGGACGATTCGGCCATCATCGTCCTCTATGCCGCGAAGGGCGGGCGACCGACCGGGGAAATCCTTTCCCAGTTCGTACGCGAGGCCGGGTCCGACCTCGACCGGCTGCTGGCTGCCACCCGGGACCGCCGGTGAAGGGCGCGGATACTCGCCCCCTCATCGCCCACGTGGTCTACCGGTTCGACACCGGTGGGCTCGAGAATGGGGTCGTCAATCTGGTGAATCGCCTGCCGGCGGACCGTTACCGGCACATGATCATCGCGTTGACGCAGATCGGCGAGTTTCGCCGCCGGATCGAGCGCCAGGATGTCGAATTCGTGGCCCTGGACAAGCCGCCCGGTCACGCGCTGCGCTTGTATCCGCGGCTTTATCGCCTTTTCCGGGAGAGCAGGCCGTCTATCGTCCATACCCGCAATCTGGCGGCGCTCGAGGTGGCTCTGCCGGCCTGGGCGGCCCGCGTCCCGGTCCGCGTTCACAGTGAGCACGGGCGCGATGTCGAGGACCTCGACGGGAGTAGCGTCAAATACCAGCGGATCCGCCGGCTCTACCGGCCCTTCGTGACCTATTACCTGGCCCTCTCGAAGGACCTGGAAGGATACTTGCGGACCAGGATAGGCGTACCGGACAACAAGTTGGCCCAAATCTACAACGGCGTGGACGCGGAGCGATTCAGACCGCGGGAGGGGCGGGAATCGATTCCGGGGTGCCCTTTTGTCGGCGAAGACCTGTGGTTGGTGGGAACAGTGGGCCGTATGCAAGCGGTGAAAGACCAGGTCACCCTGGCCAGGGCATTCGTCAGGGCTTTGGCGATCGCCCCCGAACTGAGGAATTCCCTCCGGCTCGTGATGGTGGGTGACGGCCCGCTGCGCCAGGCGGTCGGCGACATCCTCGCCGCCGCCGAGCTCGATTCATTGTGCTGGCTCCCGGGGGAACGGAACGATATCCCTGTTGTGCTGAGGGGCTTTGACTGTTTTGTGCTACCGTCTCGCGCGGAAGGAATTTCCAATACCATACTCGAGGCCATGGCCAGCGGGATTCCGGTCATTGCCACCGAAGTGGGTGGGAATCCGGAGTTGTTGCGCCCTCCGGAAACCGGCGAATTGGTCCCGGCCGAGTCGCCCGACGCCTTGGCTGCCAAGATCGTCGCCCTGGCGAAGGACCGGCAGAAGGCGCGCGACCTCGGTCGGGCGGCCAGAATGGAAGTCGAGCGGCGTTTCAGCCTGGATGCCATGGTGGCCGGGTACGCGAGAATCTACGACCAATTGATGCTTCAGGCAGCTTGAGCCAGCAGGTGTGCGGGCAGTTGAACGAACGATAGAGACGACATGTGCGGGATAACCGGAATTTTTGACACTCGTGGCAAACGGGATGTGGGTCGCGAGATCCTGGTGCGGATGAATGAAACCCAATTCCACCGGGGGCCTGACGAAGGCGGGACGCATCTCGAACCGGGCGTCGGCCTGGGCCATCGGCGCCTATCGATCATCGACCTGTCTACAGGCCAGCAGCCTCTCTATAACGAGGACGGTAGCGTCTGCGTCGTCTTCAACGGCGAAATCTACAACTACCAGGAACTGATTCCCGAATTGCAGGCGCTGGGGCACGTTTTTCATACCCGCAGCGATACCGAAGTCATCGTCCATGCCTGGGAAGCCTGGGGGGAGGCGTGCGTCGAGCGCTTCCGCGGAATGTTCGCTTTCGCCCTCTGGGACCGGGGGAGGGAAACCCTCTTTTTGGCACGGGACCGTCTGGGCGTGAAGCCGCTCTTCTACGCCCTGCTCGGCGATGGGCAGTTGCTCTTCGGTTCCGAGCTGAAATCCCTTTTGGCCCACGGCGGCCTTGAGCGGGAAATGGATCCCCTGGCGGTGGAGGAGTACTTCGCCCTGGGCTACGTCGCCGAGCCGCGGACCATATTCCGTGGGGCCACGAAGCTGCCCCCGGGCCATACCTTGACCGTGCGGCGAGGGGCCAAGCTTCCTGCGCCGCGAGAATACTGGGATGTGCATTTCACCCTCGACAACCGGATGTCGGATGGCGATGCCTGCGAGGAACTCAATCGGCGCATCGACGAATCGGTGCGTCTGCGGATGATTTCCGAGGTTCCGCTGGGAGCCTTCCTCTCCGGGGGGGTGGACTCCAGCGGCGTCGTGGCGGCCATGGCGAGGATTTCCGCAGACCCGGTCAATACCTGTTCCATCGCTTTTTCGGACCCGGCGTTCAACGAAGCTGAATTCGCCAAACTGGTCGCCGACCGCTACAAGACGCGTCATTTCGTCGATCTCGTCGAGAGCGACGATTTCGACCTCATCGATACCTTGGCCCGGCTCTACGACGAGCCCTACGCCGACAGTTCGGCCATCCCCACCTATCGCGTGTGTCAGCTCGCCCGCCGCCATGTCACCGTCGCCCTTTCCGGCGATGGCGGCGACGAAAGCCTGGGGGGCTACCGGCGGTATCGCCTGCATCTCATGGAAGAACACATGCGTAGCATGCTTCCCCTGGGGCTGCGTCGGCCCTTGTTCGGTATCCTCGGCCATGTCTACCCCAAGGCCGATTGGGCGCCGCGTTTCGTCCGTGCCAAGACCACCTTCCAGGCCCTGGCGAGAAACTCGGTGGAGGCCTATTTCCATTCGGTGTCCATTCTGCGCGATGCCATGCGGCAGCAGTTGTTTTCCGGTTCGTTCAAATCGGCCCTCGGCGGATATCAGGCGCTCGAAGTCTTCAAGCACCATGCCGGGAAGGCGAACACCGACGATCCCCTGGCGCTCATCCAGTACCTGGATCTCAAGACCTATCTGGTCGGCGACATCAATACCAAGGTCGATCGGGCGTCCATGGCACACTCCCTGGAAGTTCGCGAGCCCCTGATGGATCATCCGCTGGTCGAGTGGCTGGCAAGTCTGCCACCCGATCTCAAGATTCGCGGTCAGGAAGGCAAATGGCTGTTCAAGAAGGCGTTGGAACCCCGGCTGCCCAACGAGGTGCTTTATCGTCCCAAGATGGGTTTCGCGGTTCCGCTTGCGCGCTGGTTCCGCGGTCCCCTGCGCCAACGGGTGCGAGACTCGCTTCTGGGCGATACCTTGGCCGCCACCGGCTGGTTCAATCGGTCCTATCTGGAGCATCTGGTCGCCGCCCATGACAGCGGCGCCCGGGATTACTCCAGCTCGATCTGGACCGTGCTGATGTTCGAGGCCTTCCTGCGCAATGTCCTGGGCGAGGCGATGCCGCGCAAGCTGGAGGTGGCATGAGCGCGCTCGACAAAGCGGTCGTTGAAGAGGGATTTCGCGAGGAGTCGCGCCCCCTCAAGGTCCTCCACATTCTCGATCATTCGATTCCCCTGCATAGCGGCTATGCCTTTCGCTCCCTGGCGCTCTTGACCGAGCAGCGGCGCCTCGGCTGGGAGACGATGCACCTGACGACGCCGAAACAGGGTGAAACCGCCGCCGAGGAAGAGACCGTAGACGGCTGGACATTTCATCGCACCCAGCCAAGTCCGGGCATGACGGGAATTCGGGGCTATTTCCGTCAGATGGCGGCGACCGAAGCGCGTATCCGCGAACTCGCCGCTATCCACGAGCCAGATATCCTGCATCCCCATTCGCCGGTTCTGAACGCCATTCCGGCGATACGCGCGGGGCGTCGCCTCGGGATTCCTGTGGTTTATGAAATGCGCGCTTCCTGGGAAGATGCTGCAGTCGACCACGGCACGACGACTGAAGGCAGTCTGCGTTATCGGCTTTCGCGGGCACTGGAAACCTGGGCTCTGCGGCGGGTCGACGCCGTTACCACGATCTGCGATGGGCTGCGAGCCGATATTCTGGTTCGCGGAGGCATCCCCGAGAGCAAGGTGACCGTCATCCCGAATGCTGTCGATGTCGAGTCCTTTGCCTACGACCCCCCCGCAGATCCCGAATTGCGCCGGCAGCTCGGTCTGGCCGACAGTACCGTACTCGGTTTCGCCGGTTCCTTCTACGCCTACGAGGGATTGGACCTGCTCCTCGAATCCTTTGCCCGGCTGGCTCCCCAGCGTCCGCAACTGAAGGTGCTCCTGGTCGGCGGCGGCCCCCAGGATGCCGCTCTGCGGGAGCAGGCCAGGAAGCTCGGCCTGGCCGACCGCGTCGTCTTCACCGGCCGGGTACCTCATTCCGAAGTCCAGCGCTATTACGGGCAGATCGATCTGCTGTGCTACCCGCGGAAATCGATGCGGCTGACCGATGTGGTGACGCCGCTGAAGCCCTTGGAGGCGATGGCCCAGGGCAAATTGCTGGTCGCTTCCGATGTAGGCGGGCACCGCGAATTGATCCGCGATGGCGAGACCGGAGTTCTGTTCCGTGCCGGGGATGCGGCTGCCCTGGCCGCTGCGATTCATGGCCTCCTGGATTCTCCGGAACGTTGGGAAAAATTGCGCCAAGCGGGAAGGAGCTTTGTCGAACACGAGCGGACCTGGGCGCGGAGTGCGGCCAATTATCGCCG
>DAORDK010000039.1:0-29286 GCA_035345935.1 Rhodocyclaceae bacterium
CGTAGGTGTCGTCGCCCAGACCGCCCGTCAGAGTGTCGGACCCGAGTCCGCCGTTGAGGAGGTCGTTGCCGCCCAGCCCGAAGAGATCGTCATTCTGATTGGTGCCGTTGACGGTGTCATTGCCGGCCATAAGTGCGGTGGCCATGGCAGCATAATCGGCGGTCTCGAACATCGTTGCTGCGGGCGCCGAAATGCCGGAGGCTGAAAAAATCGTGGTCGCTGCAAGAGGGCCGGTGCCGTCGGTATCCTCGGTTACCGTGAAGCCGGTGACCGTCCCCGAAACATTGTCGGAGGCATCGATTAGGATGCTGCCTGCGAAGGTGATCCTGGTGACTGATCCGTCGTCGGCCCGAATCGCTGCGGCAATCGAACTGAACTGCGCAAAGCTCCCGTCGAAGGCGATTTTCCCTGCGTAGGCGATGGTGATCGTTCCGTCGGAATAGCTGACCGAATTGAGGTATCCCCCTATGCCATAGATGGAGGCACTCAGCGAGCCGCTGAGATTCATGGAGAAAGTTGATGCCGTGAAGTGATCGTGGGCGGTAAGCGCGATCCTGGTGATGGTGGCCGTACCCCCAGTTGGCAGGCCGTAGAAATTGTCGCCCCAAGCTGCACCGGTGCCATCGCTTGACCCGGTCCACCAGGAAAACCCAACATAAGAGTCGGAAACGGATGTGGGGTCACTGTCCAGCATGTCGCTCAAGAACGCGTCGGACCGTCCGACGAAGTCGTCGACCTTGCTTTCCAGCGAACCGGTGATGCCGTCGAAGGCGTTAGCGAGCGTTGTGGGGGAATTGGAGTGGGTGGTGATGGTGGCCATGGGCGAAATCTCTAAGATGCTAGGCGCGAGCCAGGAGAATGCGGTGGGTTGATGAATATACCATGGGATTAATTGAAATCCGGCGCGGGCCTTCAACTAATTGACTTGGATCATAAATTGGCGTGATTCTGGCAAAGCGGATCGATAGCAATTCGCATTTGGAATTGCCCTGATTGGCGCGGCGATGCGCCGTAATCCGGAGGCAACCCATCGGATTTCACTTGCCCTATACTTTTCGCCCACAATTGCGATCCGAGCGGGGAGGGCGAGACAAAATGAAGAATTCCATACAGCCGACGAATCAGGAAAAGGTCATGCGGGAGAACGATTTCATCGTTTCGAAGACCGACCTCAAGGGGCGCATCACTTACGGAAACGAAATTTTCATCGAGTTTTCCGGCTATTCCGAAGCGGAACTGATCGGCGCCCAGCACAACATCATCCGACACCCGGGCATGCCGCGCGGGGTATTCAAGTTCCTTTGGGACAATATCGCATCGGGCAACGAGGTCTTTGCCTACGTGAAGAACTTGGCCAAGGACGGCAGTTTCTACTGGGTCTTTGCCAACGTGACGCCGGATTACGATGCGGCCGGGCAGATCTGTGGCTACTTGTCGGTGCGGCGCGCTCCCAAGCGTAGCGCCCTGCAAGTGATAGAGGGTCTTTATCGGGCGATGTCGGAGGCTGAGACGAAGGCCGGTCCCCGGGACGCGTGCGAGGCTTCCCTCGCCTTGCTGATGGGGGTGCTCAAGGAGAAAGGCATGAGTTACGAGGAGTTGATCCATGCACTCTAGAACGCTCGGGTTCACCCTATTAGGGTTGCTGGTGGCGGCCGCGATCTGGATTTCGCTGCGCCATGGATTCGACTGGCCTTCGGCGCTGCTGGCGCTCATCGGCGTGGTGCTGACCTCCCTCTTCCTTCGCGGTGGCCTCCTTACGGGGACGAGGGGCGATCCGCGCATGGAACGGTTGCGCCAGTTGGTTGGCGAAGTTGCCTCGGGTAAGGTCACGGGGCGAATCGTCAATATCGGACCGAAGGACGCCGTGGGGGAGCTTTGCTGGGGCATCAACAACATGCTCGACCAATTGGAGCCCTGTTTTCGGGAGCAGCAGACGGTTCTGCGCATGGCGGGCGAGAGCAAGTATTTCCGCAAGGCGCAGCCCGTCGGGTTGCACGGCGTATTCCGCGACGCGCTGCTGGGAAGCAATCAGTCCTTGGCGGTGCTCGAAAACAATGCTCGCCTGGAAAAGGCTCAGCGCGAAGAGACAAGACAGGCCCAGGAGGAGGTTGCGGAATTGATCTCCGCTGCTGCGCAGGGCGATTTCAGCCGCCGCATGGTGGAAGGCGGACGTAGCGGCTTCTTCCTGACCCTCGCTCAGGATCTCAATACTTTGTTGGCGACGACCGAGGAGGGGCTACAGGAAGTCGCGGAAATTCTTCGGTCCATTGCCTCGGGCGATCTCACCCAACAGGTGACGGCGGATTACCAAGGCATCTTTGGGCAATTGAAGGACGACACCAACGCCACCGTTGTCCAACTCCGCGACGTTGTGGGGCGGATCAAGAGCGCGGCGGATGCCATCAATACCGCCGCCCGGGAGATCGCCATGGGCAATACGGATCTCTCCTCGCGGACCGAGGAACAGGCCTCCAGTCTGGAGGAAACCTCATCCAGTATGGAAGAATTCAACGCAACGGTGCGACAGAACGCGGACCATGCGCAACAGGCCGCGGTGCTCGCGGTTGCGGCAAACGAGGTGGCTCAACGAGCAGGCACCATGGTCGGGTCGGTGGTTCAAACCATGCAGGACATCGACGCCAGTTCCCGGAAGATTGCCGACATTATCGGGGTCATCGATTCGATAGCCTTCCAGACCAATATTCTTGCCCTGAACGCCGCGGTGGAGGCGGCCCGTGCAGGCGAACAGGGGCGGGGATTCGCCGTGGTGGCGACGGAAGTCCGTAATTTGGCCCAGCGCAGCGCCGGAGCCGCCAAGGAAATCAGGTCGCTGATCGTCGGTTCGGTCGACACCGTCAAGGGCGGAACCCGGTTGGTCCAGGATGCCGGGAAAACCATGACCGAGGTCGTGGAAAGCTTCCGCAAGGTTGCCGTCCTGGTGGAAGAAATCAGCCATGCCAGCCGGGAGCAGAGCGCCGGGATCGAGCAGGTGACGCTTGCAGTGGGTCAAATGGACGACGTCACCCAGCAAAATGCTGCTTTGGTCGAGGAAGCCGCCGCAGCGGCGGAGAGCCTTGAAGAACAGGCGCGGGGACTCGTCGAGGCGGTCGGGCTGTTCAGACTCTCTGCGGGCCGGGCGCCACGACTGGGTCGCGCCTTACAGGGATGAGAGATGGAGCGAGGGCAGGGAGGTCCTTGCCCGGGGGATGGCGTGGGCAGCGTTGAGTCGCTCGGCGAACGGAATGTCCTGGTCGAGGATGTGCCGTTCGAACCAGCATTCGAGATAGCGCAGTAAGCAAAAACCGTCGAGGCTGCCCTGGCGGACGCGGTGGATGGTGCGGTCTAGGGCGGCCAGACTTTCCCGGTGCACGCGGTCGTGATCGCCAAAGTAGATTCCGGACTCGCGGGCCAGTTGCTCTTCCGAAGCGAAGTGCCCGCGCAGCAAGTCGATGAGCATTTCCAGTGCCGCCAGGGGAAGCTCATCGGTACCGAGGCAGGCCTTCTTGATGGCTTCGATCTGCGCAAAGATCGCTTCGTGCTGGGCATCGAGTTCCGGCACGTCAACAATCAGGGCTTCCGGGAGCAGGGTCGGAAAAACATCGTCCATGGCAAGCCTCCTTGTCCGAAATTGTCGCGGCCGCCCCGGCCGAATACTTCACTATAGGCGCGGGAAAATATTTGTCTACTCGAATTTAATGTATAAAAATCAATATGTTAAATTCATTTTTCGGGCTATTGCTTGCGTCGCCTGGACTTGCGAGGGCATCGTGCGCCAGTGGCGCACTGGAGCTACAATGGCACCCATGACCCTCCGCAACTTCCGATCATTCGGGGCTGCCGAAAGAGGGCGCGAGGAGACACGATGGTAGTTGGTGCGTCCGGCGAAGCTGCGGCGGAAGCGACAACCTTTCCACGCCAGTTGTTCCAGCACGCTCGCCTGCGTAGCGGCGAGCCGGCCATGCGCGAGAAGGATCTCGGCATCTGGCAGACCTGGTCCTGGTCCGGAGTGGCCGATCGGGTGAGGGCTCTGGCCTGCGGTCTCGCGGCTCTGGGTTGTCGGCGGGGAGACCGCGTTGCCGTCATCGGCGACAATCGCCCCCACCTGTATATGACTCTTGCCGCGACCCAGTGCTTGGGGGGAATTCCGGTTCCCCTGTATCAGGACGCAGTCGCCGATGAAGTGCGCTACGTCCTCGAGGATGCCGAAGTTGGCCTCGTCGTCGCCGAGAACCAGGAGCAAGTCGACAAGCTTCTCGACGTGCGCCAGGTTTTTCCCGGATTGGCACATATTGTTTTCGACAATCCACGAGGGCTGCTCCACTACGACCAGCCCGGTCTGCACGATTTCCACCAGCTTCTTGCAGTCGGCCGACAGTATGATCGCGACCATCCCGGGTTCTTCGAGGCCGAACTGGCCCTCGGCAGCGCAGACGATGTGGCCGTGATGCTCTACACCTCTGGGACGACCGGGCGGCCTAAGGGAGTCTGTCAGACCCACGCCGCCCTGATCGCCGCCGCCCGGGGCGGGATCGCAGTCGATCGGTTGGTGCCTGGGGATGCCATCGTTTCTTACCTTCCTCTGGCTTGGGTGGGGGATCATCTTTTTTCGTACGCTCAGGCCTTGGTGGCCGGATTCACCATTAATTGTCCGGAGTCGGCGGAAACGGTAATGAGCGACTTGAGGGAAATCGGCCCGAGCTTTTACTTCGCGCCGCCTCGGGTGTTCGAGAATTTGCTGACCCAGGTCACCATCAGCATGGAAGACGCCGGTCGCGTCAAACGCTGGCTTTTCGACCGTGCCATGGCTCTGGCAAGGAAGTGCGGTGCGGATATTCTGGATGGAAAACCGGTGGGCCTTGCTATGCGACTCGCCTACGCCCTGGGAGAGGTGGTCATCTATGGTCCGCTGCGCAACGCCCTCGGTTTTTCCCGATTGCGGGCAGCGTATACCGCCGGAGCGGCCATCGGACCGGACCTGTTCCGGTTCTACCGTTCCATAGGCATCAACCTCAAGCAGCTCTACGGCCAGACCGAGACCTGCGCCTACGTTTGTCTGCAGAAGGACGGTCAGGTCAAGGCCGAAACCGTTGGCGTTCCGGCTCCTGGCGTTGAGATCCGCGTCGCCGATACAGGAGAGATTCTGGTTCGTGGTCCCATGTTGCTCAAGGGATATCATCGCCAGCCGGAGGCCACCGCAGCCGCCCTCGATGGCGAAGGATACTTCCATACCGGCGACGCTGGCTTTCTCGATGCCGACGGCCATCTCGTGATCATCGATCGGGTGAAGGACGTGGGTCGGCTGGGCGGGGGGGCGGTCTTTGCCCCGAATTACGTCGAAAACAAGCTCAAGTTCTTTCCCTACATCAAGGAGGCTGTCTGTTTCGGGAACGGACGCGATCGGGTCTGCGCCTTCCTCACTATCGACCTTGGGGCGGTCGGCAACTGGGCGGAGCGGCAGGGAATTGCGTATGCCGGTTATGCCGATTTGGCCGGAAATCCGCAGGTCGGCGATCTGCTGCGCAGATGCGTGGAGGACATGAATTGCGCTTTGGCCGAGGATGCCCCCGTGGCCGCATCCCAGGTTCATCGATTTCTCGTGCTGCACAAGGAGCTCGATCCCGATGACGATGAACTGACACGTACCCGCAAGGTTCGCCGCAGTTTCATCGCCGAGAAATACGCCGCCCTGGTTGAGGCACTGTATTCCGGAAAAGCATCGCAGTATGTCGAAACCGAAGTTCGCTTCGAAGATGGGCGCCGCGGCCGAGTGGCCGCCGATCTGCGCATTTTCGATGTGAAAACCTTCCCCATCGTTCGGAAGGCTGCCTGACCATGGCCCGCTGCATCGGCGATGTCATCCTCGATCTGCGCCACGTTTCCCTCGCCTTTGGCGGAGTCAAGGCGCTGAACGATATCTCCTTCGACGTGCGGGAGCATGAGATTCGCGCCATCATCGGCCCCAATGGAGCGGGCAAGAGTTCGATGCTCAACGTCATCAATGGCGTTTACCATCCCCAGCAGGGGAGCATCGTCTTCCGGGGCGAGGAGCGCAAGCAAATCGAACCCCATGACGCAGCGCAGCACCACATCGCGAGAACTTTCCAGAACATCGCGTTGTTCCGGGGCATGAACGTCCTCGACAACATCATGGCCGGACGCATCTCCCGGATGAAGGCCACCTTCATCGAGCATGCCCTATGGATCGGTCGCGCGCGGCGGGAAGAGCTGGAACACCGGCGACGGGTCGAGGAAATCATCGATTTCCTGGAAATCCAGCATATCCGCAAGACCCTCGTTTCACGCCTGCCCTATGGCCTGCAAAAGCGTGTCGAACTGGGTCGCGCTCTGGCGGCGGAGCCTGAGCTCCTGCTCCTTGACGAACCCATGGCGGGGATGAACGTCGAGGAAAAGCAGGACATGTGCCGTTTCATCCTCGACGTCAATGACCAACTGGGAACGACCATCGTTCTGATCGAGCACGACATGGGGGTGGTGATGGACATTTCCGACCGGGTGGTCGTCCTGGATTATGGGCGCAAGATCGGCGACGGCGATCCGGAATCCGTGCGAAACGACGAGGATGTCGTTCGCGCCTACCTGGGCGTGGCCCATTGAGGAGGGGCAATGCAATTCTTCTTTGAGGTGCTCATCGGCGGGCTGCTCTCGGGGGTGATGTACGCCTTGGTCGCTCTCGGTTTCGTCCTCATCTTCAAGGCCTCGGGCGTGTTCAATTTCGCTCAGGGGACGATGGTCTACCTGGGTGCTCTGGCGGTGGTTGGATTCCTCGAGAAGGGCGCCCCCCTTTGGCTCGCAGTCGTCCTCGCCCTCTTCCTGATGCTGGGTTTCGGCATCGCCACCGAGAGATTTCTCCTGCGCCCGCTGGTCAATCAGCCGCCTATCTCGCTCTTCATGGCCACCATAGGTCTCGCCTTTTTCATCGAGGGTCTCGCGCCGCTTCTCTTTGGCAACGAACCTCGGCCCCTCGACCTGGGTGTCGTGGACGAGCCGATCGAGGCGATACTGGACGCTACGGGTATGGTCGTCTCCCGCTTCGATCTATTGGCATCCGGAGTGGCAGGGGCACTGGTCGCCGTCCTGGCGCTGCTCTTTCAATACACCCGTATCGGGCGCGCGCTGCGGGCCGTGGCCGACGATCACCAGGCGGCGCTGAGCATCGGCATTCCTCTGCAGCACATCTGGGTCATCGTGTGGGCTGTTGCGGGCTTCGTCGCGCTTGTGGCGGGACTCCTGTGGGGAGCCCGCAACGGGGTGCAGTTTGCCCTCACCTTCACGGCACTCAAGGCGCTGCCGGTTCTCATCCTCGGTGGATTCACTTCTGTCCCGGGAGCCATCGTAGGCGGCTTGATCATCGGCGCCTCCGAGAAACTGGCTGAAATCTACATTCCCCCGTTCCTCCAGGAAGCTTTCGGCGGAAATTTCGGCGGTATCGAGGGCTGGTTCCCCTATGTGCTTGCCCTGCTCTTTCTTCTCGTCCGGCCCGAGGGGCTGTTCGGCGAGCGGCACATCGATCGGGTTTGAGGAAAGAAGGAGGAAGGCGGCGATGTTCTATCGGGAGACGGGCCAATTCAAGACCAGTTATGCGGCAGATCAGCAGCTTTTTCCCATACGGCAGGACCGCATCGCAATGGCAATGCTGCTCGTCGTCGCCTTCGTCGCCGTGCCGCTGTTTGCCAGCGAGTACCTCTTTTCGGCCATTCTCATTCCATTTCTGATCCTCTCCCTTGCCGCGCTGGGGCTGAATCTGCTGACTGGTTATGCCGGCCAACTCTCCCTCGGGTCGGCGGCCTTCATGGCAGTGGGGGCGTACGCCGCATACAACTTTCAATTGCGCATCGAGGGCATTTCCATTCTGGCGAGTTTCTTCCTTGCAGGTCTCACCGCCGCTGCCGTAGGGCTGTTGTTCGGCTTGCCCAGCCTGCGCATCAAGGGCTTTTACTTGGCCGTCGCGACCCTGGCAGCCCAATTCTTTATCGTCTGGTGTCTGACCAAATTTCCGTGGTTGTCGAACGACTCGTCGTCCGGAGTCATTTCCGCACAGAAATTGGTCATCCTCGGGTATGTCCTCGAATCTCCTCGCGAGAAGTATCTTCTCGTCCTGGCGATCGTGGCGCTGCTTGCCTTGGGAGCCAAGAACCTGGTGCGGAGTGCCACCGGCCGGGCCTGGATGGCGGTGCGTGACATGGACGTTGCAGCAGCGGTCATCGGTATCCGACTCATGCCGGCCAAGCTCTTGGCCTTTGCCGTCAGCTCCTTCTACTGCGGCGTGGCCGGAGCGCTCTACGCATTCTGCTATCTGGGATCGGTGGAGCCGGACGGCTTTTCCCTGGATCTGTCTTTCCGTATCCTTTTCATGATCATCATCGGTGGCGTCGGTTCAATTCTGGGTAGCTTCCTGGGTGCTGCCTTCATTCTGCTCATGCCCATCTTCCTGGACCTGACCCTGCCGCCGGCAGCTGCCTTCCTAGGGCTGCCATTTTCTTCGGCGACCGTTTCCCACGTCCAGATCCTGCTTTTCGGGATACTGATCATGTTTTTCCTCGTCGTCGAGCCCCACGGCCTCGCCCGGCTGTGGCAGATTGCGAAGGAGAAATTGCGAATCTGGCCGTTTCCCTACTGAATGCCTAGACTAGACGTATTGAGTTCCCGCTGAACAACCTGGAGTTCCCAATGAACCGAGTGCGAAAAATTTTCCTTGCTGCCTTGATGGCCACCCTGGGTTGCGCCGCATTCGCTGCCGAAGAGCAGTTCTTTCCCATTACTTCCTACCGAGTCGGACCGTATGGCGCCAACGGCATGGCTCTCTTCGGCGGGTTCATCGACTACTTGAATTACATCAACCTGAAGGAAGGTGGAGTCAACGGCGTGGTCATGACCTGGGAGGAATGCGAGACCGAATACAACAACGCCAAGGGCGTCGAATGCTACGAACGCCTGAAGACAAAGGCGAGGGTATCGTCGGGGCCGATCCATCCGCTATCCACCGGAATCTCCTACGCCCTCATCGACAAGACCGCCGCTGACAAGATTCCTCTGGCCATGGTCGGCTACGGCCGCACCGACGCTACCGATGGAAGCGTATTCCCCTACGCCTTCCCCTTGGTTACCACCTACCAGATGCAGGCCTCGGCCATCGTCAGATACCTGAGAGATAAGGAGAAGGGAAGTCTGGCAGGGAAGAAGATCGTCTATCTCTATCACGACTCGGCCTACGGCAAGGAAGCAATCATTGCCTTGGAAGCCGAGGCCCGCCTCGGGAAATTTGAGTTGGTCGAGATTCCGGTCGCCCATCCCGGCAATGAGCAAGGAGCCCAGTGGCTCAGGATACGCCAGGAGAAGCCCGATTACGTGATCTTCTGGGGCTGGGGCGTGATGAATCAGACCGCCCTCAAAGCCGCTCAGAAGGTCGGTTTTCCAAGGGATCGCATGATCGGTTCCTGGTGGGCCGGTTCGGAGGAGGATACCGTACCGGCGGGGGAAGCCGCCAAGGGTTATCTTTCGGCCACCTTCAACGTGGCAGGGAAAGCGGTGCCTCTCATCGCTGAAATCGAAAAAGTGGTTTACGGGGCGGGTAAGGGCAACCTTCCCGATCCGGGCAAGATCGGCACCGTACTCTACAATCGGGGAGTCGCCAGCGCGATTCTCTCGGTGGAAGCGATCCGCAAGGCGCAAGAGAAATATGGCAAAGGCAAAGCCATGACGGGCGAGCAGGTCCGTTGGGGGATGGAAAATCTCAACATCACCGACGCCCGCTTGAAAGCCCTGGGCGCCACTGGCCTGCTCCCTGAGGTCAGGACGTCTTGCGCCAACCACGAGGGGTCGGGAAAAGTGAAGATCCAGCAATGGGATGGCGGCAAATGGGTCGTCGTATCCGATTGGCTGGAAGGCAACAAGAGCCTGGTCCATCCGCTCTTCCAGGCCACTGCTCTGCAATATGCCAAGGAAAAAGGCATTACCCCCCGGAATTGCGCCAAGGAGTCCTGAGGGGAAAGGGCGAACGGGAGGATCAGTCCTCCCGATCCGTTTTCAAGCCAGAGCGATGACAACTGCCAGCGAAGACTATCTCAAGGTCAGCAATGTCGAGGTCATTTACGACCACGTCATACTTGTCCTCAAGGGGGTCTCTCTTGCGGTACCGCGCGGAAGAATCGTCGCCCTGCTCGGAGCCAACGGCGCCGGCAAGACGACGACATTGAAGGCGATTTCCAACCTTCTACGGGCCGAACGCGGGGACGTCACCAAAGGCTGCATCGAATTCAAGGGGGCACGCATCGACCGCCTGAGTCCAAGCGAACTGGTGCGCAAAGGCGTCATCCAGGTGATGGAGGGTCGTCATTGCTTTGCCCACCTGACCATCGAGGAAAACCTGCTGACCGGCGCTTACGTTCGTCGGCCTTCGCGAAGCGAAATGCGGATTGAACTGGAGCGCGTCTACCACTACTTTCCACGTCTGAGGGAAAGGCGAAACGTCCAGGCCGGCTATACCTCGGGTGGCGAACAACAGATGTGTGCCATCGGTCGAGCCCTCATGGCTCGACCGGAAATGATCCTGCTCGACGAACCTTCCATGGGTTTGGCGCCACAGATCGTCGCCGAAATCTTCTCCATTGTCCGCGATCTCAATGCCCGTGAGCAGGTGAGCTTTCTTCTGGCCGAACAGAACACCCTGGCCGCCCTGGCCCATGCCGATTTCGGGTACATCCTCGAGAGCGGGCGGGTCGTCATGGAGGGGGCTGCGGACGAATTGCGCAACAACGAGGATGTGAAGGAGTTCTACCTTGGGCTTTCGGCGGAGGGGCGCAAGTCCTACAAGAATGTGAAGCACTACCGCCGCCGCAAACGTTGGCTATAGCGGTTCGCGGAGAGCCCTCGTCGATGTCGTCGCAGGACTTGTTGGCTGAACCGAGGGCGCTCTCTCGCGGCGAGCTGGCGGAGGCCAGGTAGCGCGGGCGGCGAGCCGTGTTGGGTTGGGGTGACCGGGGACGGTCGCGGGAATGGGGGAGAAAGAATGCGCTGGATTGCGGTTTGGGTCATCTTGATTTCAGCGGTTGCGGGGGCGAACGAGCCGGCATTGCGGCCTTCGGCGCGGATGATGTTCGCCCAGCCGGAATTCCTGCATGCCGGGACTTGCGTCATGGTGCGTGAGGGTGGGGCGGGATGGATTGCCACCGATCCGGTGTTTTGGCTCAAAGGAACGGTGGCCGGGGCGGAAGTGCGTAGTCGTCGCTTGGAGGTGTGCCCGGAAGTGCCGGGCAAGACCATCGATCGCTACAGCCGAGAGGAATTCGTACGGTTGGCGACAGCGCGACCCTGTGTCAGTAGGCCGGAGGCCGTGCGCGAAGAACAGGTGGGGATGGTCCGCGTGCGCGTCGAATCGTGGGAGACTCCGTGGGCGCGCCGCGCCGCCAATGCGTTTCGGCTCTATCAGGGACACTATCTGGATCGTCCGCTAAGTCCCGGGCTTGAACTGGAGATCGAGGCGGATTTGCTCTCGCGCTGCGAAGCGAATTGAGACTCGGGGCGGGAACTGTGGAAGTCCCCAATGGCCGGCCTTTCCAGCCGGCCTACAATGCGGCCCATGGATACCGCCTTGCTCCTGATGCCGGATTTTGCCCTCATTCTCCTGGGGGCGGCGCTTCGGCGTTGGATGCGGCTGGGGGACCATTTCTGGTCGGGGGTCGAGAAACTCGTCTATTTCGTCCTCTTCCCCGCCCTTCTGATCAATGCCATCGTCCGAACCCGCCTCGACCTTTTCACTGCCCTGCCTCTACTGGCGACCGCCCTGTCCGCCATGGCCGTCGGGATGATCTTGGGCGGGTTGCCGCGCCTGCTAACCCCCCTTCCGCCGCTGGTTTTTGCGTCAATTTTCCAATGCAGCTACCGTTTCAACTCTTACATTGCTCTTGCCGTGTCCGGCATGCTCTACGGAGCCGCCGGAATCGCGACCATGGGACTGGTGGTGGGGGCGGCTGTACCCTTGGCCAATCTGGTTTCGGTATGGATGCTTGCCCGGCACGGAGAGGCGGGGCTGTTCCGTGAGATTGCGCGAAATCCACTCATCTGGGGAACGACGGCTGGATTTGCGCTCAATCTTGTTGGCTGGATTCCTCCCGCTCCGGTCCAGGCCTTCCTGGGGCGCCTGGCCGACGCGGCGGTGGCCTTGGGGCTGATTGCGGTAGGGGCGGCGCTGCGCCTCGACGGGGATGACGCCGTGCGCGGCGCGTCACTGTGGATCGCTGCGGTGAAACTCGTCGCCTTGCCGCTGGCGACCCTGGGGCTTGCCCAGATTTATGGACTCGAAGGGCTCAACTTCCGGATTGCTGTCCTCTTTGCCGCCCTTCCCACGGCATCGTCCGCCTACATCCTGGCCATGCGCATGGGCGGCGATGGCAAGAGCGTCGCTTGGCTGATTTCCGCGACGACCCTGGCATCGATGCTGACCCTGCCCTTCTGGGCCGCCTGGGTCGCCTGACCGGAATCAGGTCTTCTTGCGCTGGCGTTGGCGAGGTTTGGCAACGGTCGGTGCCGGGGAGGCGTTCTTGATCGCCTCAGCCTGGTTCTGCAGGTGTTCGTGCATCTGCTGCATCATGGTCCACGGCCACATGGCGGCTTGGGGGGCGCCGCTGTCATCCGGTGGTGCCGCGGGTGCAGCGGGTTCGGCAACAGCGCCGGCGCCCATCGCGTTGCTGGCCATGGTCCCCACGGCCCTGACTGCGCTGATGGTCGTTTTTTGCATTTCCAGGCCCTGGATGGTCATCTGCAGCATGGAAAGATTCATCCTTAGCCAGCCTTCTACCGTCTTCAGGTCGTTGATGCGCTGCTCAAGTTCGTCTTCATCAAAAGTGGGAGCAACCATGCCGGGCAGTGAAAAACCCATGTTCCCCCACATATTGCGTACAAAATCCAGGGGGTCGTTGGCGTTGGGGCGATCCTGGGCCATGGTTTTGTCTCCATCGTTAATATTTGCTCAAATCTTAAACTAGATTCGCTGTCACCGCGGGAAGGAAAATGCTAAATTAAAAAAAACGGGGTTGGGAAAATGACATGTTGAAGTTGCTCGTGGTGGAGGACCACGCGCTTGTGCGCGAAGGGCTGGCCAGATTGCTGGCCCAGTTGGAGGATGACGTCTCGGTGGCCGAGAGAGCCGATTTCGAGTCGGCCCTCAATCTTCTCGACAACGAACAGGATTTCGATCTTGTTCTCCTGGATCTTGCCTTACCCGGAATCGATGGCTTTGCCGGCCTGGATATCTTGCGCAAGCGATATCCGGCTATACCGGTGGCGGTGGTTTCGGCTTTCGACGACGTGCCGACCGTAACCCGCGTCATGAACCACGGAGCATCGGGTTTCATTCCAAAGGCTTATACGGGCGAAGCCCTGCTCAATGCGGTTCGCGAAGTGCTGGCAGGCAACCTCGTACGGCCGGACGGACCGACTCAAGCCGCTAAGCTTGACGACGAACAACCTCTGCCGCCGCCCAAGAAGGGCGGGGTCAAGCCCGCCGAAATCGGTCTGACCGACCGCCAGGCCCAGGTTCTTGCTCTCATGGTTCGGGGTCATTCGAACCGGGACATCGCGCAGCAGCTGGATCTTTCCGAAGGGACGGTGAAAATACATGCGACAGCCGTCTTCAAGGCACTGGGTGTCACCAGCCGTACCCAGGCCCTGGTGGCCGTCGCCCGTTACGCGGTGGATCTCGACGCGGTTTTCTGAAGCTGTTCCAGGAGAGCCCTGAGCTTGGCCGGCCGGATCGGTGCGGCGAGCACGTAGCTTCCCACCGGCGCAGCCTGATGGCCATCCGTGATGGCAATGAGGGGGTGCAGACCGGGGAGCACCCCGGCCAGCGTCGTCGCGCCCGGGAAATCCGCGATGATCACCGCCGTCGAGGGAACGCCGGACAGGCAGGATTCGATATCGGTCCATCGCGTATCCCATCCCCACCCCGACGCCAGGCGCAGGGCGGCGGACAGGGCTTCGTCGCTTCCTACGGCCAGTAGTTCCGGGCGTTGTCCCGGACGCAGGGACTGGGTTTCCATGGGCGTCGGTGGCGGGCAGAGCGGCAGCGTTACGCTGAACGTGGTTCCGGCACCCGGCTGGGAGCAGAGGGAGATCGGCGTATTCAGGGCGTGGGCGAGACGGTCGACGATCGAGAGGCCGAGCCCGAGGCCCTTGCTTTGCTCCCGGGCAGTATTCCCCACTTGGTAGAACTCGGCAAAGATGGCTGCCTGATGCTCAGGAGCGATGCCGATACCGCTGTCGCGCACTTCGATGCGAAGCTGATCGCCTCTTCGCCGGGCGGCGACCAAGACCCGGCCACCTTCCGGGGTGTAGCGGATGGCGTTGGAGATGAGGTTCGCGAGGAGACGTTCGACCAGGGTGATGTCCGAGAAGACATGACGGTCCGTCGGGCGAAATCGGAGGGTGAGTTTCTTGGCCTGTGCGGGTCGCCGGTAGGAATCCGCAAGACGCTGAAAAACGGATTGGACGGCGAAAGGGGCGCTTTCCGTCCGTATTCCCGCAACATCGAGTCGCGACACGTCCAGCAGAGAATCAAGCAATTCGCCTAGAACGCTGGTACTGGCGGCGATTTGTTCCGAAACCCTTTCCAGTCCGCCGGTGTTCCCGCTCTTGACCTGACGCTGCAGATCGGCGGCAAAGAGCGAAAGCGCGTGCAACGGTTGCCGCAAGTCGTGGCTCGCTGCGGCGAGGAAACGGCTCTTGGCCGTGCTGGCTCGTTCGGCTTCTTCCTTCTTGAAGGCAAGTTCCGCGGTCGCTTCCCGGATGCGCTCCTCCAACTCGCGCCGGTTTTCGTCCAGGGCGGCGGTCAGTTGCGACTGCTCGGCGACCTGACGGCGGACCAACCAGCCTCCGGACAGCAGAACCGCCGTTGCCAGGCCGGCGAATATCCCGAGCTCCAGTGCGCGGCGGCTCCAGGGGGCTAGTACCGTCGTTTCGGGAAGCGATGCGATGACCTGCAGTTCCGGGTAATTGGGCAGTGCGACAGCGGCAATCTGGTAACCGGTCACGTTGGTCAAGCCGAGCTCCGGCCAATTCCCGCGGAGAGCCCCGCCAGCCAGAGTCGCAACAGCATCCGATCCGAGGAACGAGGCTTGCTGCGTAGGGTCCACAGGCCGGCAGGAGGCCAATATCTGGTGTCGGCTATTGACCAGAATCGCCTCGAAATCGTCGACTGACCGATTGGCCCAGCAGAAATCGGTGAAGTAGCCGGGTTCGAGCTGCGCTAGAGCGATTCCCGCGAATTGGCCCAAGGGGTCGACCAGTCGGCGGGCGATTCCGAAACTGTAGCGATCCGAATTGCGGCCGACGAAAGGCCCATAGGTGACGACGGGGGCGCCATCAGCCAGGGCCTGAAAAAAGGGCTGGTCCTTCTCGTTGATCTGGGGAACAGGAAAAACACTCGAGGCGTGCCGGAGTTCGCCCTGCTGATCGAGGATCCACAGGGCTCCCAGTTGGGGAAGAGACTTTGAGTGATGACGGGAAATGAATTCCCAGCCACGACCGGCATCCCAGGAATGCCAGTCGCGCTGGCTCCCTGTCAGTTCAGCCGCCATGTCGCGGAGAACGATATCGACTGCGTCAAGAGCACGGGAAGTGTGATCGGCGACCAGATTGGCGGTCTGTTGCAGACGCAGCCCGGCGGAATCCAGCTCTCTCTCCCGGGAAAGCACCAGATTGACGACAAAGGCCGCCAGCACGATCAGAGAGCCGAAAAGCGCTACCAGGAGTGCGAGGGTTTCAGGTCGCCGGGACTTCATGGGGCATTGGCCCGAATCGGGTAGCAGTAGAGGCGACGGGTCGATCCGGGGAGGTCGATCACCTGATCGGGTGCGCGGTCGGGTACTGGAAAGCTGTTGCTGACGAACAGGGTGCCGGGACGCATTTCCGCCCTGACTTTTTCCCACAGAGCGGCCATAGGTGCGGGCGAGAGGAAGGCATAGACGACTTCGGCGTCGGCCAGGGGAGCTTGCCAGAGGTCGCCCCAGCGCCAGTCGACGGATTGGGAGCCGAGGCAGCGGAGGCGGCCGACAAGCCAAGTCAAGGGGGCGTTTTCGCATCCTCGGAAGCGCCATTCCGGAAGGAGCCTGGAAAGCGGCACTAGGGTGCTGCCGATGCCCGCGCCAAGGTCGACGAACACTCCGGACGGGCGCTTGGCCAAGAGTTCGGCCAAGGTATCGATCGCGCCATGTCCGCTCAGGTACAGGGGAACCTGTTCGGTGACGGCCCCGCGGTAAATGAGCAGGAGTGCCGCAAAGCCCGCCAGGAACCAGCCCGGATCGATGGCGAGACCATAGACTGCCCAGCCCAAGGGCATGAAGCTTCCATGGATGACTCGCCACCACCAGGGTTGGCTGGCCAGGGTGGACAGGCAGAAAGCCACGACCCCGATGGCGAGACTGACTTCCAGCCAGGGCATGGTTTGGGCGCCCAGGCCGTAATAAGGCCAAGCGAGGGAGAGGACGAGGATGACGGCGGCTCCCTGGAGGGCGAGCTGGCGCATTGGTGGCGGCATCAGGGGCAGGGGAATCGAAAAGCTTTGATTTTAAGCCTGCGATCCCCGGTCGGACCGACTGGCCTGGAGATTTCTCACTCCCCGAGCATGGCGCGGGCCTCGCGGCGCCGGTCCGCTGCTGGCGCCAGGGTTGCCTCCTTGACTGGACCGAATCCGCGGACGCCTACCGGCCAAGAGAGGAGGGCCAAACGAGCGGTGGGGTCAGCGCCGGGCGTAGTCGCGACGAGATCGAGATCGGCTTCGTAATCGGCAATGAGTTGTCGTTCGCGACGCCGCTCGTTGCTGTGGGAAAAGAGGTCGAAGGAGGTGCCGCGCAAACATCTGAGATCGGCGAGCCAGCCCAGCACCTTGAGGAACCATGGCCCCAGCCTGAGCTTGCGGGGTCGGCCATCGGGACCGAGGCGGGTCAAACCCGGAGGCGCCAGATGAAAATAAAGGCGGTAGCTCCCCTCGAAGCTGGCCCTGAGTTTGTCGAGGAAGTCGGTCCGTGCGTACAGGCGCGCGACCTCATACTCATCCTTGATCGCCAGGAGGCGGGCGTACTGGCGGGCGGCGATGACAGTCAGGTTGTCGTCCCCGAGAGCGAGAATGGGTTGCAGGCGCTGGCGGTAACGGTCGGCCAGGGCCTCGTTCTGGTAGGTCACGAGTTTGGCGGCTTGCGCTTCGATCAGGTCAGCAGGGTCGCGCGCGAGGTCATCCGGAACGGGAGGCGTGTTGGCGAGGCGACGGACGATTTCTCCTTGGTCGGCGGCCCGCCGCCCCCAGGAAAACGCCTGCAGATTCGCTTCGACGGCTGCGCCGTTGAGCGCTATGGCGCGTTCCAGGGATTGGCGGGAGACGGGCACCAGGCCTTTCTGCCAGGCGTAGCCCAGGAGCAGCATGTTGGTGTAGAGCGCGTCGCCCATGAGCGCCGTCGTGAGTCGTTGGGCATCGAGGAAATCGGCTTGGTCCGGACCGACGGCGTCAACGATCCGTTGCCGCATCAGATCCAGGGGGAACTGCCAGTTTGGATCGCGAATGAACTCGGCGGTCGGGGTTTCGGCGCAATTGACGACGGCTCGCGTATGCGCCTCGAGCATCTTGGAGAGCGAATCGTTCCCTGCGGTCACGACGAGGTCGCCCCCCAGGATGGCATGGGCTTCCCCGGTCGCGATGCGCGCGGCGTGGATGTCCTCGGGCCGGTCGGCGACGCGCAGGTGGGAAAAGACGGCGCCGTATTTCTGGGCTAGACCAGTCATGTCGAGGACCGAAACGCCTTTACCGTCCAGATGGGCGGCCATGCCGACCAAGGCGCCCAGGGTGATGACCCCCATCCCGCCGACTCCGGTGACCAGCAGATTGTAGGGTTGCGCCGTGCTGGGGAGGATGGGGTCGGCCATGGGCGGCAAGGGAGCATGGTCCATATCGAGGGCGCGGCCGCGGCGCAGGCGGGCGCCCTCGACCGTCACAAAGCTGGGACAGAATCCCTGCAGGCAGGAGAGGTCCTGATTGCACGCCGATTGATCGATGGACCGCTTTTGTCCGTCGGGGGTTTCCAGGGGAACCACCGCGAGGCAGTTCGAAATTCTGGAGCAATCGCCGCAGCCTTCGCAGACGTACTCATTGATGAAGGCCCGGGTCGTCAGCGGCGGCAGCTTGCCCCGCTTGCGTCTTCGGCGAGCCTCGGTGGCGCAGGTCTGATCGTAGATCAGGGCGGAGACGCCGGGAAATTCGCGCAACTCCCGCTGGATGCGATCAAACGATTCCCGGGGGTGCACCGGGACGCCGGGGGCCAAATCCGTGATTTCGGCATATTTTTCCGGATGGTCCGTCACCACGACGATCTTCTCGACCCCCTCGGCTTGCAGTTGGTGCGTCATCAAACCGACCGACAGCGGGCCTTCTACCGATTGTCCCCCGGTCATGGCCACGGCGTCGTTGTAGAGAATCTTGTAGGTGATCGGTACTCGTGCTGCCACGGCTTGCCGGATCGCGAGTATTCCGGAATGGAAGTAGGTGCCGTCGCCCAGATTGGCAAAGATGTGACGGGTTTCAGTGAAGGGCGCCTGCCCCACCCAGGGGACCCCCTCGCCCCCCATGTGGGTGAAGGTGGCCGTATTCCGGTCCATCCAGGTGGCCATGTAGTGGCAGCCGATGCCGGCGACCGCCCGGGAACCCTCCGGCAGCCGGGTCGAGGTGTTGTGGGGGCATCCAGCGCAGAAGTGGGGCTTGCGCTCGACGAGTAACAGGGGAGTCGTGCCGCCCTTCTGCTTGCTCTCGATCAGGGCGAGCCGCGCTTCGATGGCCGGCGAGGTGAAGAAGCGCCCGATGCGTCCGGCGATCACCCGGGCGATGGTCGCCACCGGCAATTCGCCCGAGGCCGGAAGTAGCCAGTCGCCATGCAGGAGGTGGCCGCGGCCGTCGGGGACCAGAGCCCACTCGCCCTTCTCGTCGAATTTCCCGATGACCCGCGGCCGGACGTCCTCGCGCCAGTTGTAAAGTTCCTCCTTCAACTGGTATTCGAGGAGCTGGCGCTTTTCCTCGACCACCAGGATTTCTTCCAGGCCTTCGGCAAAGCGCCGCACCCCATCGGGCTCCAGGGGCCAGACCATGCCGACCTTGTAGAGGCGGATGCCGATGGCGGCGGCGAGGCGTTCATCGATGCCCAATTCGTCCAGCGCCTGGCGCACGTCCAGGTAAGACTTTCCGGCGGTAAGAATGCCCAGACGCGGTGCCGGGCTGTCGATCATCACCCGGTTGAGTCCGTTGGCCCGGGCGTAGGCAAGCGCGGCATAGAGCTTGACGTTCAGCAGCCGCGCTTCCTGCACCAGAGGGGGATCCGGCCAGCGGATGTTGAGGCCGTCGGGAGGCAATTCGAAATCGGTGGGGACGACGATGGGCAGGGCCAGCGGGTCGACGCGGACCGAGGCCGAGGTCTCGACAGTATCGGCAAGGGCCTTGAACGCCACCCAGCACCCGGAATAGCGGCTCATGGCCCAACCGTGCAAGCCGTAGTCGAGATATTCCTGAACATTGGCCGGATACAGCACCGGCATCATGACCGCCTTGAAGACGTGCTCCGTCTGGTGGGGGAGGGTAGAAGACTTGGCGGCGTGATCGTCTCCGGCCACCACCAGCACGCCTCCATAGCGGGCGCTGCCGGCGGCGTTGGCGTGGCGGAAGACGTCGCCGCAGCGATCGACTCCCGGCCCCTTGCCGTACCAGAGGGCAAACACACCGTCGTGTGTGGCACCGGGAAAGAGTCCGACTTGCTGGGTGCCCCACACGGCAGTGGCCGCGAGATCTTCATTGATTCCGGGCTGGAAGACGATGGCATGGGCGGCGAGGTGTTCCCTCGCCTTGCCCAGGGCGAGGTCGAGCCCGCCCAGAGGGCTCCCCCGGTATCCGGAAACGAAGCCCGCGGTGTCGAGGCCTGCCTCCTGGTCCCGCATGCGCTGCAGCATGGGGAGGCGGACCAGGGCTTGGGTACCGGTGAGATAGACCCGGCCACCGAGGGTGGTGTATTTGTCGTCGAGAGACGCAGACTCGGCGGATTGGGCCAGAACGGAACTGAGGGACGGATCGCTCATGCCAGTCTTTCGGGAAAACGCCGGAACGACCTTGTTCGACGGCGATTGCTGGGCTTCCCCCCTTGGAGTCCGCAGGTCGGCAGGCGTTCCTTAGCCCCGCAGGAAGGCAGTGGCGTTATCCAGGTCGCCGTGGGTACTGCCGGCGTACAAGGCGCTGACGAACTTGCGCCAGATCAGGTCGGGCTCGCCCAGCTTGAAGCCATAGAAGCCGTTGCCTCGGTCCCTCACGGCCAGGGCTTTGATGATCGAAGTTTCGTCGCGGCCCAGATGGATGGTTGCCTCGCCCCACACTTCCAGTGGAAGGTTGTCCTGGGTGCGGGCCTGGAAGCCGTAATTGGAAACCTGGACCACCTCCAGTCCGACTTTGGACACCTGGCCGTCGTCGGCGGTAAAGCTGATGCGCCCCGGACAGCGCACCGAGAAACGCTGGTGGCGGCGGATGTCGTGGCCTTCCTCGCGCAAGGGCGCATTGGGAAGCACTGCCCGGTATTCCGGCAGGTCGTATATGGAGTGCATGAGCGCCTTCTTGCGGTCGCTCAGGGAGGCGAAGACCCGGGTCCGCTGATTGAAAAAATAGTCGAGTAGTTCGGGGGTCAGGACCGGATCGTTGGTGGTGTAGAAGCGCCGGTGGGGCCACTGAATATTGGCGAGCTTATTCACCATGAAGTAGGCGTGCAGGTCGCGCCGGACGGGCTTGTTGGCGTAGGCCCTGCGGAAGACTTCCGGCGCGGCCTTGAGATCGAGGGTGGCGCCCACCGCCGGCGCACCGTTGACGAAATCGTAGTTCTCCACCACGTTTGCCGTGAGCCGCTGGAAAAAGAGCAGCGACTCGTACATCTCGATGTGCCGAGGATTTACCGCGATAACGATGTGGCGCGTGTCGAAGAAGGTCGTGCAGTAGTCATACATGAACTTCATCAGCGGGAAGAGGATGCTTCCCCCGGTGCGGCGGAAGCGCGGGTGCACCGCCAGGGCCGAGACCTCGGCGATATTGCCTTCCTTGGCCCGCACCGCCGTCAGGTCGAAGATGCGTTGCAGGGGAAAACCGAGCGCACTTTCCCGAATGAGCGAAATGGTCCCCACGACTTTGCCGTCGATCTTGGCGCAAAGCGTGGTGGTGGTGGGTAGCGCGTGGTAGATGGTGACGCGCATTCCGGAAGGATCGGGAGTCATGAACCCGCTATCCACATAGGCATTGTGGAGCAGGGAAAAACAAGCCTCCAATTCCTCCTGGCTCTCGGCGATCTTGAGCACCAGTCTTTCGCTGGGCGCCGGGTCGCAATCGACAAAGGAACGGAACACGGCGAAGCGTCGCCGCTTGGGCAGTATCGCGATCAGCCGTCGCGTGAGGTTGTGGATCAGCTTTCGTCCACGTTTAATGATTTTGCCAATCACCTTGGTCCCCCGGTCCGCTCTTTTCCACTGGCATATGGTGGGAATGGTACCATCGTTGGAGGGGAAAATCATTTCCCGCCAGAGGTTTAAACGGCGATTCCGGGAAACTGGCTGAAGCATTGACAGTTCCTGACGGCGCCGCGAGAATCGAGGGCTTATCCCCCGTATCGATCAGCCATCAGGAGAGGTCATGGTATTTCCCAAGCTGTCGGCCGTAGCTGCCGTAGTCGCGTCATGTTTCACCCTGGTGGCCTGCGGCCAGAAGGAAGAGCCCAAGGTTGCCGCTCCCGTGCCTGCCGCCCCGGCCGCGCCGGCGCCCAAGCCGGAAGTGACGGTCAAGATCGGCCATGTGGCGCCGATGACCGGTCCCCAGGCCCACCTGGGCAAGGATAACGAAAACGGTGCCCGCCAGGCCATCGACGAACTCAACGCCAAGGGTCTTGAAATCGGGGGCGCCAAGGTCAAGTTCGAACTCCTGGCCGAGGACGATCAGGCGGATCCGAAGCAGGGGACCCTGGTGGCTCAGAAGCTCATCGACGCCAAGGTGAATGGTGTCATCGGCCACCTCAATTCCGGCACCACCATCCCCGCCTCCAAGCTCTATTTCGACGCCGGCATTCCTCAGATCTCCGGTTCCGCGACCAATCCGAAATATACCCAGCAGGGCTTCAATACCGCCTTCCGGGTGATGGCCAACGATGTCCAGCAGGGCAAGGCACTGGGCGAATTCGCAGCCAAGCAGGGAATCAAGACGGTGGCCATCGTCGACGACCGCACCGCCTACGGCCAGGGTCTGGCCGACGAGTTCCGCAAGGCGGCCGAGACGGCAGGAATCAAGATCGTCGCCACCGAATTTACCAACGACAAGGCAACCGACTTCAAGGCCATCCTCACCAAGATCAGATCCACCAAGGCCGACCTTGTGTTCTACGGCGGCATGGACGCCCAGGGCGGGCCCTTGGTCAAGCAGATGAAGGATCTCGGTCTGAAGGCCAAGTTCCTGGGCGGTGATGGGGTATGCACTCCGGAATTCATGAAGCTGGGCGGGCCGGCCAGCGAGGGCAACTACTGCTCGCTACCCGGCATGCCCCTGGAGAAGCTCGCCCAGGGTCCGGCCTTCCGCGATGCCTACGGTAAGAAATTCAATGCCGAAATCCAGCTCTATGCGCCCTACGTGTACGACGCCGTGATGGTCATGGCCGAGGCCATGAAGCGGGCAAACTCGGTGGAGCCGGCCAAGTACCTGCCGGAAGTCGGCAAGACCCACTTCGAGGGGGTGACCGCCAAGATCGAGTTCGACGACAAGGGCGACCTGAAGAGCGGCGCGATCTCCATGTATCAGTACAAGGCGGGCAAGCTGGAGTACGTGGACACCCTGGGCGGCAGCCCGATGGAGGCGGCCAAGGCCGAGGTCAAGGAGGCGGTCGCCGAAGTGAAGGAAGCCGCCAAGGCGGTGGGCGAGGCGGCCAAAGAGGGGGTCAAGGCAGGTGCCGAGGCGGCCAAGGAAATGGCCAAGGAAGGCGTCAAGGCCGGCGCCGATGCAGTCAAGGCCGGGGCGGACGCGGCCAAGGCGGCTGTGGACAAGAAGTAATCCGGTTTCCCTACGGCAAGGCGGCGCCCCCGAGGCGCCGTTTGCACATTCGGAAACCGCCGCCGCGCCATGGACATCCTCTTCCAGCAGATCGTCAACGGCCTCGTCCAGGGCAGCATCTACGCCCTGGTTGCCCTGGGCTACACCATGGTCTACGGCATCATGGGACTGATCAACTTCGCCCACGGCGAAGTGGTCATGATCGGTACCCTAGTGGCGCTGTCCGTCGCCGGGCTGCTGCTCCAGTTGGGGATGCCCGCCGCGGTGGCCGGGTTCGGCGGACTAGCCGCGGCGACGGTCGTGTGCATGGCCCTGGGCTGGGGCTTGGAACGGGTGGCCTACCGGCCGCTACGGCATGCGCCGCGACTCACGCCGCTGATTACTGCCATCGGCATGTCCATCGTCCTGCAAAACGTGGCCATGCTGGTCTGGGGGCGCAATTACCTCACCTTCCCGGCCGTGGCCCCCAAGGCCCAATTCGAAGTGGCGGGCGCCCACTTCACCGCCGTCCAGGTGATGATCGTGGTGGTGTCGGGCCTGACCATGGTCGGGCTTCTGCTCCTCGTCTATCGCACCCGACTGGGCATGGCCATGCGCGCCACCGCCCAGAATCCGGCGGTGGCGGGGCTGATGGGAGTGAATGTCGATCGGGTCATCGCCGCCGCCTTCGTGATCGGCTCGGCCCTGGGGGCGGTGGCGGGCATGCTGGTCGGCGCCTATTACGAAATCGCCCATTACCAAATGGGCTTCATGCTGGGCCTCAAGGCCTTCACCGCCGCCGTTCTCGGGGGAATCGGCAACCTCGCCGGGGCGATGGCCGGCGGGGTCCTCCTGGGGATCATCGAAGCCCTGGGGGCGGGCTACATCGGCGATCTCACCGGCGGTTTCCTGGGGAGCAATTACCAGGACATCTTCGCCTTCCTGGTGCTCATCGGCGTCCTCATGTTCCGCCCGTCGGGACTGTTCGGGGAAAAGACCGGAGACCGGGCGTGACGCGCTCCTGGCTGGCGCCTCGGCCCCTCGCCGGGATCGTCCTCATCGCCTTGGCCCTGGTGGCCCTGCCCTTCGTCGCCGCCCTCGGCGGGCAGGCCTGGGTACGCATCGCCAATTTCGCCATCCTTTATGTTTTCCTCGCCCTCGGGCTCAATATCGTGGTCGGCTTCGCCGGCCTCCTCGACCTCGGCTACATCGCCTTCTATGCCGTGGGGGCCTATCTTTACGCCCTCCTCGCCAGTCCCCACTTCGGGCTGCACCTGCCTTTCTGGGCCATCCTGCCCCTGGGCGCGATCGTCGCCTGCGGCTTCGGCGTCGCCTTAGGCGCTCCCACCCTCAAGCTGCGGGGCGACTATCTGGCCATCGTCACCCTGGGGTTCGGCGAGATCATCCGTATCTTCCTCAACAATCTGAACGCGCCGGTGAATATCACCAACGGTGCCCAGGGCATCACGCTGATCGATCCCCTGGCGCTGGGGAGCTTCCGCTTCAGCGGCAATAGCGAAATCTTCGGTCTGGTGGTCAGCGGCCCGCAGAAACTCTATTTTCTGCTGGTGGCGATGGCCTTGGTCGTCATCGGGGTGAATCTGCGCCTGCAGGATTCGCGCATCGGCCGTGCCTGGCAGGCCATCCGCGAGGACGAGGTGGCCGCCAAGGCCATCGGCATCGACACCCGCAATATCAAGCTGCTGGCCTTTGCCATGGGGGCGAGCTTCGGCGGTATCGCCGGCGGCATATTCGCCGCCATGCAGGGTTTCGTCTCACCGGAGAGCTTTTCCCTCATCGAGTCGGTCATGGTGCTGGCCATGGTGGTCCTCGGGGGCATGGGCCACATTCCCGGGGTGATCCTGGGCGCCGTCCTGCTGACCGTCCTGCCCGAGGTGTTGCGCTACGCCGTAGGGCCGGTGCAACAGGCGGTCTTCGGCAAGGTGATTGTCGATCCGGAAAGCCTGCGCATGCTCATCTTCGGCCTTGCCCTGGTGCTGGTGATGCGTCTCAAGCCGGCCGGTCTCTGGCCTTCGCCCCAACGTCGCCGCGAGTTGGCGGCCGGGGCGCAGGAGTCGCCGTGACGGGCGGGGTTTTGCTCGAAGCCCGCGGAGTGGGCAAGCACTTCGGCGGGGTCAAGGCCCTCGACGAGGTCTCGCTGACGATACGCGAAGGCGAGATCTACGGCCTCATCGGACCCAACGGAGCGGGTAAGACGACATTCTTCAATTGCCTCACCGGCCTCTACGTGCCCGATTCAGGGGGTTTCGCCTTCGCCGGGGCTGTCCTGGCGGCCAATGCGCCCCAGCGTGCTGCGGAACGCGGCATCGCCCGCACCTTTCAGAACATCCGCCTCTTCGCCGACATGAGCGCCCGGGAGAACGTCATGGTCGGCCGCCATCTGCGCACTCGGGCAGGCGTCTTCGGCGCCCTCCTGCGTACGCGCTCCACCCGCGAGGAGGAGGCGGCCATCCGGCGCCGTGCCGACGAACTCCTGCATTACGTCGGAATCGCCGACCGCGCCGACGACTTGGCAAGAAACCTCCCCTATGGCGACCAGCGGCGGCTGGAAATCGCCCGCGCCTTGGCGACCGAGCCTCGCCTCCTCTGTCTCGACGAACCGGCGGCCGGGATGAACGCCACGGAAACCGAGGAGTTGCGCCTGCTCGTCGACGGCATACGCCGCGACGGGACGACGGTGCTGCTCATCGAACACGACGTCAAGCTGGTCATGGGCCTGTGCGACCGGGTCGCCGTCCTCGACTATGGACGCAAGATTTGCGAGGACGTCCCCGCCGCAGTTCAGCGGAATCCGGCGGTGATCGAGGCCTACCTGGGAGGCGGCCTTGCTTGAAGTGACCGGACTCGCGGTGGCGTACGGCGGGATTCGTGCCGTGCGCGGCATCACTTTCCATGTGGCCGAAGGCGAGACCGTGGCACTCATCGGCGCCAACGGGGCCGGAAAAACGACTACCCTCAAGGCGCTCGCCCGGGTCCTTGGCGCCGCCGGCGGCCACGTCCGCTTTCTCGGCCAGGAGATTACCCGCCTGCCCGTCCACCGTTTGGTCCGAACCGGTATTGCTCTGGTACCCGAGGGGCGGGGAGTCTTCCCCCGTCTTTCCGTCGCCGAGAACCTGGCCATGGGCGCCTTCGTCCGCCGGGACCGGGAGAGCATCGCGGCCGATCTCGAACGCATCTACGGCTATTTCCCGCGCCTCAAGGAGCGCGCGGGCCAACTTGCCGGAACCCTGTCCGGCGGTGAGCAGCAGATGCTGGCCATCGGCCGTGCCCTGATGAGCCGGCCCCGGTTGCTGCTCCTCGACGAACCCTCGATGGGCCTGGCGCCGATCATGGTACAGAAGATCTTCGAAGTGATCCGTGCCGTCGCCGCCCAGGGCATGACCATCCTGCTCGTCGAACAGAACGCCAAGCTGGCCCTGGAATCCAGCCAACGGGGCTATGTCCTTGATAGCGGCGAGATCACCCTCTCCGGTACGGCGGCCGACCTTCTCGCAGACCCACGCGTACGCACTGCCTACCTGGGCGAATGAAATCCCACCCGCGTCAAGGAAATCCCCTGGCGCGCTGGGGGACAATACCCCTTTACCTCAATCGGTCCCCGGTCATGAAGAAGCAACTCATTCTGTCCCTTTTTGTCGTCTGTTCGCTGCCTGCGGCGGCCGGCGAACCCGTCGCCAGCGGCGGCCCCAAACTCGCCAGCGGCCTGCTCATGAAACAGGAAGGTAAGCTGGTCTTCGCTCCCTGCCGCGATCGCAGCTACGCGCTGGTGGACGATGTCTCCTCAGGGGGAGCGCTGAGTGCCGCCCTGGACGGCATCGGGCTCGGCGCAGGCAAGAAGCTCTATGTGGAAATGTGGGGGAGTCTGGAGGGCGCGGTCCTCAAGGCCAGCGTCCTCAATTTCGCCCGTGCCGACGGCCGCTGCCAGCCCACCGGCGGACCGGACGAGACCTGGCGTGCCACGGGTTCCGATCCCGCTCCCTGGACCCTGGCCGCCGGCGGCGAGCACCTGGTCTTCAAGCGCTCCGGCCGTCCCGAGCAGCGCCTCGCTTTCAAAGGGTCTCAGGACGAAGCTGCCGTCAGTACCTACCGTACACCGCCGGGAGAGACGCCGGCCGCCTCCTGGCGCTTCGATAGAAAAATTTGTCGCGACAAAGGGAGCGACGTGGTCTTCGGTTGGACGGCAACGGTGACCGTCGCCGGAGAAAAATATCAGGGCTGCGCCTGGCAAAGATGATCGCGACTTGCGCGGCAGGGTTCTTGTCGGCACGGCGGATTCGATTCGTCGGTCGCGACACAGATTCAGAAGGCACTCGGAGAATTCACGGGCGTCGAAACGAGAAAGCGTTGCGGGTTGCCGTCCTGAATGTTGTCGCATTAATTTGATCGACATTATTTTCACCTGGGTTAATGATGGTAGACTATGCGGTTCGCGTTCAATGCGGTTGCGCGAAAGAGTTGTCATCTCATTCGATCTTGCTTTTCCGGTGCCTTCGAAAATGAAAAGAAATCACATCTTGCTCGTGCTGCTGTGGACCACATTGTCGACCTATGGCTGTTCGACAATCACCCAGAGCGAAAATCAAACCCTCGCCCTGAATTCGATGTATGAGGGCAAGCAGGTGCAAGCGGAATGTACGCTGACCAATGACAAGGGAGCGTGGTCCGGAAAATCGCCCGGCAATGTCAGTGTCCGCAAGTCCGCGGAAAATCTGAACGTGGCCTGTAAAGCCCCCGAGATCCCTGACGGATTATTAACTGCAATCTCCCGCGCAGCAGGATCGATGTTCGGAAACATCATCTTTGGTGGTGGCATAGGCGCGATCATCGATCATAGCAAGGGTACCGGTTATAACTATCCCGACATCCTTCCAGTCAAGATGGGCGAGGCGGCCTTGGTCGATCGTCGTGATCAGCAGCAGGCGCAACAGAAGGAGGCTGCGCAGAGCGACGGTGCTACCCCAGGGGCAGGGTCCAGCCTTTAATCCGTCCTAGGGCTTTGTTCTGCCGAAGGCGTCTGCGGTCTTCTCTAGCTAGGCCAGCCAGTTGAGCGACGACGGGGATTTTCGTCCCTGTTTCGGGATTGCTGATAAGCCGTGGAGTCAGGTCGAGAAGGTAAACGCGTCCGAGAAAAACGCGTCCTCGGGCAGGCAGCAGCCGACGGTGAAATCCCTTCGGGCAGCTTCGATCATGGCCGGAGCGCCGCAGGCGTAGACCTCGTAGCCTGAGAGGTCCGGGAAGTCGGCCATGACCGCCGCGTGGACCAGGCCGGAGCGGCCGTTCCACCCATCTTCCGGGCGCGCTTCCGAAAGTACCGGAACGTAACGGAATTGCGGGTGCTTGGCCGCCCAGCGGAGGGGAAGATCGTCCTGATACAGATCGGTCTTCGCTTTGGCCCCCCAATAGAGGACCATCGGGCGCTGGCAAGCTTCGTGGAAGGCATGTTCCACCAGGCTCTTGATCGGTGCGAAGCCGGTACCGCCGGCAACCAGGACCATGGGTTTTTCCGATTCCTCGCGCAGGGTGAAACTGCCATGGGGACCGTTGATGCGCAGGATGTCCCGTACCTTCAGCGTAGAGAAGACTTGGTCCGTGAACAGGCCGCCGGGGACGTGGCGTATGTGCAATTGCAGGAAGGCGTCGTCGTGCGGTGCATTGGCCATGGAGAAGCTGCGCCGCTTGCCGTCCTTGAGCAGAATGTCCACATATTGTCCGGCGAGGAATTGCAGACGCTCGCTCGCCGGCAGTCGGAGGTGCAGTTCGATGACGTCGGGCGCCAGACGTTCGAGTTTTTCGATCCGCGTCGGCAGGGTCTTGACCGGGATGTCGTTGGCGGCGCGAACGGTCTTGCATTCGAGGGTGAGGTCGGACTGGGCAAAGGCGCAGCAGAAGAGGGTGAATCCCGCCGCCCGATCCGCATCGCTCAGGGCAGGCGGTTTGGCCTTGCCGTCTTCGATCTCACCGCAGACCACCTTGCCCTTGCAGGAGCCACAAGCGCCGTCGCGGCAGCCGTAGGGCAGGACGAGTCCCTGGCGCAGGGCGGCGCTCAGGACGGTTTCGTCGGGGTCGGCGTCAAAGCTCTTGCCGCTGGGCGTGACGGTGATCCGGTAGCTCATCTGTTTCCCTTCGTTGTCGGCTAGAATGCCGCGGTGCAAAAAGTCCTGATCGTCGGCAGCGGGGATGTG
>DAORDK010000040.1:0-29196 GCA_035345935.1 Rhodocyclaceae bacterium
CACGTTCAGCACACCCGAAGAAGACGCCAAACGCCGCGATTTCACCGCCAACGCCCTCTACTACGACCCCGCCACCGAGGCGGTGGTCGATTATCACCACGGCGTCGCCGACCTGAAGCAGAAGACGCTGCGCGTGATCGGCGAACCGCGGAAGCGCTACCGGGAAGACCCGGTGCGCATGCTGCGGGCGGTTCGCCTGGCCGCCAAGCTGGGGCTGATCATCGACCCGGCGGCGCGCAAGCCCATCCGCGAAATGGCGGAACTCCTGGAAAACGTGCCGCCGGCCCGGCTTTTCGACGAGATGTTGAAGCTCCTCACCTCGGGCTATTCGGTGCAATGCCTGACCCAATTGCGGGAAGAGGGGCTACACCACGGTCTTCTGCCGCTGCTCGACGTCATCCTGGAGCAGCCCCTGGGCGAGAAGTTCGTCATGCTGTCGCTGGCCAGCACCGATGCCCGGGTCAAGCAGGGCAAGCCCATCTCGCCGGGATTTCTCTTCGCGACGCTGCTCTGGCACGAGGTGCTGGCCCAGTGGGAAAAACGCAAGACCGCCGGCGAACCGTCCATCCCGGCGCTCTTCCAGGCCATGGACGACGTTCTCGACAGCCAGGCCGAAAAGCTCGCCATCACGCGCCGCATTGCGGGCGACATCAAGGAAATCTGGGCTCTGCAACCACGCTTCGAAAGCCGTGCCGGCAAGCGCCCGTATGCGGTCCTGGAGCAGCCCCGCTTCCGGGCGGCTTACGACTTTCTGCTGTTGCGGGCTGAAGCCGGCGAGATCGACGGCGAACTGGCCAGCTGGTGGACCGCGTTCCAGAATGCCGACGGTGAGGCCCGGGCCGCCCTGCTGCAACCGGAAAAGGCCGGCGACAAGAAGCGCCGCCGCCGGCGCCGCAAGCCCCGGGGCGAAGGGACCGCCCCCGCCGACGAATGACCACGGCCTTCGTGGCCCTGGGCGCCAATCTGGGCGACCCGGCGGCGACCGTCCGGGCCGCCTGCGATGCCCTGGCCGGACTCCCCGCCACCCGGCTGGTCGCCCGCTCGGCGCTTTACCGCACGGCGCCGGTGGGTCTCCTCGGTCAGCCCGATTTCATCAATGCCGCCGCCGCCCTGGATACGGGTCTTGCACCCGAGGAATTGCTGGCCGCCCTGCTTGCCGTGGAAAAGCGCTTCGGCCGCGTGCGGGGAGAGAAGAACGGCCCCCGCCGGCTGGATCTCGACCTGCTGCTGCACGGCGATGCGGTGCTTGCGCTGCCCGGCCTCACCCTGCCCCACCCCCGGCTGCATTTGCGGGCCTTTGTCCTCGTCCCCCTGGCGGAAATCGCCCCCGACCTCGCCCTGCCCGGTCGCGGCTCCGTGGCGGCCTGGCTTCCCGCCGTCGCCCTCCAGGCCATCGAGCGCCTATGAACCTGCCCGTCCTCTGGCAGACGGTCATCCTCCTGGCGTTTTCCAACGTCTTCATGACCTTCGCCTGGTACGCCCATCTCAAGCATTTGAACGAAAAGCCCTGGTGGGTGGCTGCCCTCATTTCCTGGGGCATCGCCCTCTTCGAGTACCTCATCCAGGTGCCGGCCAACCGCATCGGCAATACCGAACTGACGCTGGCCCAACTGAAGATCCTGCAGGAGGTGATCACCCTGACGGTCTTCGTGCCCTTCGTTGTCTTTTACATGAACCAGCCCCTCAAACTCGACTACCTGTGGGCTGCGCTATGCATGCTGGGGGCGATATACTTCGTTTTTCGACCTTGAGGCCCGCCGCCGTCTGAGAATCGGCGACTCGAGGCCGAACAGGCTCAAATCAATAAAGAGACGACATACGGAGGCGACATGGGATTGTTTGGTGGGAACTCCCGGGAACTGGACGAAGCACGCCAGCGCATCACCCAGTTGGAAAACGACAATACGGCCCTGCGCGGGCAGCTCAGCGAAAGTGAAAACCGGCGCCAGAGCCTCGAGAGTCAGCTCGACAAGGGCAACCGCCAATCCGCCGGCTGGGACGTTCTGCTCAAGAACCTGGAGTCCTTTGGCTCTTCCCTCCAAGCCTCGCAGCAGACCCTGGCACTGCTGGCCGGCGACTTGCGCGGGACCAAGGACGAAGCGATCTCCGCCGCCAGCACCTCAGCGGCCAGCAGCGAACTGATGCAGCGCATCGGCGCGGATCTGGGTTCCCTGGCCGACGACTCCCGCGGGACCATGGAAAAAGTCGAGGGATTGAACGACAGCGCCAACAAGATCGGCAGCATTCTGTCCCTGATCAAGGAAATCGCCGACCAGACCAATCTGCTGGCCTTGAATGCCGCCATCGAGGCGGCCCGGGCCGGGGAAGCGGGGCGGGGTTTCGCGGTGGTGGCGGATGAGGTGAGAAAGCTCGCCGAACGCACGTCCAAGGCGACCAACGATATTTCCGCCCTGGTCCAGGCGATCAGCCAGGAAACCACCAGCGCCCACTCCGCCATGGAAAAGCTGGCCGCCAAATCGGCGGGCTTCGGCGCCGACGGCAACGAGGCGTCCCAGCGGATCAGCGGCATTATCGACACCTCGCGCAAGATCGAGAAGGACGTTGCGATTTCCGCCCTGCGCAGCTTCGCCGAGCTCGCCAAGATGGACCACCTGGTCTTCAAGTTCGAAATCTACAAGGTCTTTTTCGGGTCGTCCCCCAAGACGGCGGCCGATTTTGCCGATCACACCGCCTGCCGCCTGGGCAAGTGGTATTACGAGGGCGAAGGCAAAGCCTGCTTCTCGCGTCTGGACGGCTATTCGGCCATGGAAGCCCCCCACCTCGCAGTGCATAAGCATGGCCGCGAAGCCGTGCAGCGCTTCCGCAACGGAGATTTCTCCGGCGGCACCGATTCGGTCGGACTCATGGAAAGCGCCAGTCTGGAAGTGCTGGCCTGCCTGGAACGCATGGCTCAACACGGGGTCAACAACCCGGACGTTCTCTGCGCCCACTGACCCCCTTCGGAGCCTCCCTTGTCGGCCCAAACCATCACTCGCCGCCTCTCCCACCTGGACCTCGCCCAACTTCGGGATACCGGCGAAAAGATCGCCGTCCTCACCTGTTATGACGCCAGTTTTGCCCGTCTGCTCGACGATTGCGGCGTCGAAGTGCTGCTCATCGGCGACTCCCTGGGCATGGTCCTCCAGGGCCACGATTCGACTCTGCCGGTGACCCTGGACGATATCGCCTATCACACCGCCTCCGTCGCCCGCGGGTCGAAACGAGCGCTCATCGTCGCCGACATGCCCTTCGGCACCTTCCAGATCAGCCCGCAGGAAACCTTCGCCAACGCCGCCCGCCTGATGGCCGCCGGCGCCCAGATGGTCAAACTGGAAGGGGGCGAGGAGATGGTCGAGACAACCCGCTTCTTAACCCGCCGCGGTATCCCGGTCTGCGCCCATGTCGGCCTGACGCCCCAGTCGGTCCACCAATTGGGCGGCTTCAAGGTCCAGGGACGCGACGATTCGGGGGCAGCCCAATTGCTTGCCGACGCCGTCGCCCTCCAGGAAGCCGGTGCCACGCTCATCGTCCTCGAAGCCATCCCGACGCGCCTGGCTTCGCTCGTCACCGCCCGCCTCGCCATCCCCACCATAGGCATCGGCGCTGGAGGGGACTGCTCCGGCCAGGTTCTGGTTCTCCACGACATGCTCGATGTCGCCCCCGGGAGGAAGCCCCGCTTCGTCCGCAACTTCATGGACGGCGCCGGCAGTCTGCGCGCCGCTGTCGAAGCCTATGTCAAGGCGGTGAAGGACCGCAGCTTTCCGGCACCCCAGCACGCCTACGAGTAGCCCGCCAGAGCCCCTCCGCGGGCAATCCCGCTCTCCCGCCAACCCGACCAAGTGTCGGGTTTTTTTACATCTGGCCCAGCCACGGCTCCGTGTAATTCATTCAACATATTGAATTTTAATGATATTCAAGAACTGGTGTAATATTTGCTTGACATTCATTGCTGTTCAGGTTTTTCGCATTAGTCCGCTATCTGGGCCACGGCCCACACCAAGAGGAGACATAAATGACCAACAAAACCCAACTCGGAGCGGTGGTCCTGGCCCTCGCCACGACATTCGGATTTTCCGCACCTGCTTCCGCCGCTTTCATCACCATCGACGATCGCAACGTCAATTCCGTCACCATCAGCGCGGGGGATTTTGAGGGTGGATTCTTCGTCAATGGGGACCTGCTCACGACAGGCCTCGGCAACAGCGGCTCGGTTACCCTGGCCGACGGCGGCTTTACCATCTCGGGCAGTTGGATCGATGAGGGCGGAGCCGACGATCTCCGGGTGGATATCCTCTTCGCCTTTCTTACGGACATCTTCGCCGTGACCAGCGGAATCGAATTCGGAACCACCACCGATGGCCAAATGGGAACTCTTTCCGGCAGTTTCGGCGCGCTGATCGACTTTCCCTACTTCGACACCGGCCTCGCCACCTTCGACCAGAAAGACCCCACCACGCGATTTGGTGGCGTTCCCTTCCTTTCAGTCGCCTTCACGCCGGAAATCCCCGTCGTCGTCCAGGTTCCCGAACCCGGCACCCTGGCCCTCCTGGGCATCGCCGGCCTGGCCGCCGCCCTGCGCCGCCGCGCCTGAGCCTTACGCGCGCCGAAGACCCCGCTGCGGCGGGGTTTTTTATTTGACTCCGGGGGGTTGAAGCAGGGCGCCCTTTCCCGCCTGGGGCCGATCCGGTTACGATGCTTCTCCCTCGCTCCCACCTTCGATCCCCATGCAGATTCACGCCGCCATTGCCGACCTGCGCGCCGCCCTCAGCGCCCGCGGCCCCGTCGTCTTCGTTCCCACCATGGGCAACCTCCATGAAGGCCACATCAGCCTCATGGAACAGGCCCGCGCTTACGGCCGCACGGTGGTCGCCAGCATTTTCGTCAATCGCCTGCAGTTCGGCGCCGGCGAGGATTTCGACAAATACCCGCGGACCTTCCAGGCCGATTGCGACAAGCTCGCCGCTGCCGGAGTGGACGTTCTCTTCGCTCCCACCGAGGCCGACCTCTATCCCGAGCCCCAGCAATATCTGGTGGACCCGCCGGATATCCAGCACCTCCTCGAAGGCGAATTCCGCCCCGGCCATTTCCGCGGCGTCGCCACCGTAGTCCTGAAACTGTTCAACTGCGTCCAGCCCCAGGCGGCCGTTTTTGGCAAGAAGGACTATCAGCAGCTCATGGTCCTGCGCAACATGACCCGCCAACTGGCGCTCCCCATCGCCATCGTCGGCGGCGAAACGGTCCGGGCAGCCGACGGGCTCGCGCTCTCCTCCCGCAACGGTTACCTGTCACCGGCGGAGCGGGCCGAGGCGCCGCGGTTGTACGCCGAACTGAACCGCATCCGCGACGCGATCATCGGTGGCAGGCAAGACCATAGCGCCCTCGAATCCGCCGCCGGAAAAGCCCTGGACGATCATGGGTGGAAAACCGACTACGTCGCCATCCGGCGCCAGGCAGACCTCCTGCCGCCCGATTCCGACGCCTCGCCCCTCGTCGTCCTTGCGGCTTCCCGTCTAGGCAGCACGCGCTTGATCGACAACCTGGAAATCTGAAGCAATGCCACTCCCGGACTGAAGGACCAGATGCATCGGCGCGCTGGCCCGCACGTCGATCAGGACTGCTTCCGTGCGTGCCAGCGATTTTCATCAAGCAGATTGTCATGTAAAGTCGCCTGGATAATCAGCAGACCGGCCCCTCGCTCGGGCTCGCATCAAATTCGGGAATGATGGCAGAAACTGCAACAAGACTTGGCCGGTACGAGATTCGGGGGGAACTCGGTCGCGGTGCCATGGGGAACGTCTTCGACGCCTGGGATCCAGTGATCGAGCGCCGGGTCGCCTTGAAGACCATACGCCCCGACCAGCTGGAAGGCCAAGAGGTCGAGGACCTGAAGAGCCGCTTCCTGCAAGAAGCCAAGGCTGCCGGACGCATCAACCACCCCAATGTGGTCTCCATCTACGAATACGGCGATGACCAGGGTACGGCCTATATCGCCATGGAGTTCGTTGAAGGCCGCGACTTGAAGAGCCTGCTCGATTCCGGCGACACACCACCCCTGAACGATTCCGTACGCATCGTGATCGACGTCCTTGCCGCCCTTGGGGCCGCCCATGAAAAAGGCATCGTGCACCGGGACGTCAAGCCTGGCAACGTCTTCGTTCAGCCCAATGGCCGGGCCAAGGTGACGGATTTCGGAATCGCGCGGCTTGAGTCCTCCAATCTGACCATGGTTGGCTGCGTGATCGGTACCCCGGCCTTCATGTCCCCGGAGCAAGCAGGCGGACAGCGGGTCGACCATCGGTCCGACCTGTTTTCCGCCGGAGTCATCCTGTATCAGCTCATCACGGGCAGGAAGCCCTTCTCCGGGTCCTCTCTCACCGTGATGCATAAGATTCTGACCGAGGAACCGCCTCCGCCGTCCAGCATCGCGACGGGGCTTCCCGAAGCCTACGACCGCATTCTAAGAACCGCTCTGGCCAAGTCACCCGATCAGCGCTTTGCCGACGCGCGCCAGTTCATCGCTGCGCTGGAAGCAGCCCTGCGTTCGGCGCCAACGGACACAGACGCCACCTTCATCCCGGCTGCACCCCCACCCGCTCCGGGTCCTCAACAAGGATCGCGTCCCGAATCGCCCCTGCCGGCAGCCCTACGCCCCGGACCCACCCCGAATGCGAATCGCAATCGAGCTGTCGGACTTGCCCTGGTCGCCCTTGCCACCCTGGGGATCGCGCTGGGCGCGTACCGGATGTCTGCCTCTCCCCCTACGGCAGCGAATCCCGCGCCTCATGAATTGCCCGCCGGAAGTCTGGCTGCCCCTGGTCCGAAAAGCCCACAGCCGGCGTCGCCCACCTCCGCCCCCGAGGACAAAACGGCAGTCCCTCCCCAGCCTGAGCCGCAGGCCTCCCAATCTCCCGCCCCCGTATCCATGGGCGAATCGCCAAAGGCAGATGGACAGGCCAAGATCCCAGCCCAGCCGACCAAGACCACCGCAAAGCCAAGACGCCCGGATTCCGCCGAACCCTCGACAAGCGTCCTTCCCCAACCCGCGCACAATTCCGCTAAGAGCACGGCCGCAATGGCACGCGAGCGCAGTGCTGTGTCTTCCGCAGCGGAGGCCAGCTGTCCAGGATGCAATTGCGCCGATCTGATGACCAGGCTCTCCATAGGCATCGAGCCTCTCACTCCTCCACAACGCGATTTTTACCGTCAATATTGCCGTTGATGCCCTGCCCTCTCCGTCAATCCCCGCCATAGGAATCCGCCATGAGCACCTCCCGGGTCGTCCTCTTTCTGCTCGCCACACTCCTCGCCGCCGGTTGCGTAAGCAATCCTCCCGCTCCGGTCGCCAAGGTTCCGATGGAATTCGAGCCGGCGATCAAGAAACTTGCCGACAACCTGTTCGCTCAGATCAAGGCTGGACGGGGACTGCTCGCCGGCAAAACAGTGTTCGTCATCGATCCCTTCATCGATGCCAACACGGCGGAGGTCAATGAGATGAGCCAGCAGATCGAGCAAATCATGGTGCGCGAACTGCGATCCGCCTTTCCGGAATTTCGTGTCGAGGCGATGACACCCCAGACGTTGGCGACCGCCACCCACGTCATCAATGGCAGCACTCGCGTCGACCGCAGCACGCCGGAGCGCTTCTACCGCGTTTCCTCATCGGTCGTCGACGCGAAGACCGGGGTGGTCGCCGCCAATGCCGAAGTCTGGGTACTGAATCAGCAATTGAAGCATGCTCCTGTATCGTCCTATCGGGACAGCCCGATGTACCTCAAGGACAAACGCGTCGAAGGCTACATCGCCACCACGCTGACCCCGGCGGGCGAGTTGGCCGACCGGGAGTATTTCGATTCCTTGCCTACCGCCGCTCTGCTGGCAGAAGCCGATAAGGCCTTCGAGGAAAGTGATTACAAGCGCGCCCTGGCCATCTATCAGCTTGCCGAGAGCCGTCAAGACGGCAAGATCATGAAGACCTATTCCGCCCTCTACCAGTGCCACCGAAAGCTCGGACGCGCCGCGGAGGCGGAGGAGGCCTTCATCCGCCTAGTCGATCTCGGCCTGGCGAATATGAACATCAGCACGCGCTTCCTATTCTCGGTCAATTCGACCGAATTCATCGCCGACAACGACCTCCGCTCCCAGTACGCGCTCTGGCTCAAGCACATTGCCAAGCGCACGGCCGCCGCCGGCGTCTGCCTGCAGATCCTGGGGCACAGCAGCCGAAGCGGCACCGAGAAATACAACGAAAATCTGTCCCTGCAGCGCGCCCAGTCCGTCCAGAAAATCGTGCAAAAAGATTTTGTCGGCGCGGGCCAGAAGACGAAAGCGATCGGACGGGGGTACCGCGACAATATCATCGGCTCGGGTTCGGACGACACCCAGGACGCCATCGATCGCCGCGTGGAATTTCGTGTCACCGACTGCAGTCGACTCCAGGTTGAATCGCGATGAGCCGATTCCAGGGCAAAAGTACGAAGGCATAGCCAGCACGGCCTTCTCCCCGCCCTGCCTAGAAATCGGGCAACGGGTCTGCAAGCCCCGGAGATAAAGGCTTACATGGCGATTGACTTCATAATTGCACTCGCTACAATGCGCTTCCCCAACCCCAAACCTTGGATCGTCAAGCCATGCAGAGAACGATGCTGAAGTCCAAGCTTCACCGGGTCACGACGACCCACGCCGAACTGCATTACGAGGGTTCCTGCGCCATCGACGAAGATTTGCTGGACGCGGCGAATATCCGCGAGTACGAGCAGATCGACATCTGGAACGTCAATAACGGCGCACGCTTCACCACCTACGCCATCCGCGCCGAGCGGGGGTCGGGCATCATTTCGGTCAACGGTTCCGCCGCCCGCAAGGCCGCTCCCGGCGACATCCTCATCATCGCCACCTTCGCCGTCTATAACGAGATCGAACTGGGCAAATACGCGCCGGAGCTGATCTACGTCGACGGCAACAACCGCATCGCCCGCCGCGGCAACAAGATCCCCGCCCAGGCTGTGGCCTGAAGCCTCCCCGGTACCGCGAACAACCCGCCGCCAGGCGGGTTTTCTTTTGCGCGTCAGGAAGACAGGATGGCCAGGTCCAGGAGTTCGGCCACGCCGCCCACTCGCCGCGCGAAGCGGATCTCCTTCGTCCCGGAATAGCCTTGCTGGCGAGCGAGTTCCAGAGTGTCTTGCGTCGTCAGACCGCGGGTGCTCTCGGCCTTGTTCTGCTTTTCCAGTTTGGCGGCTAGATTCACGGCGTCGCCGATGACCGTGTATTCGAGGCGACGCCCTTCGCCGATGATGCCGAAGACCACTTCACCCGCAGCAAGTCCTGCCCCCACTTCCGGCGACGCCCCACCGACTGCGCCCCGCCGCTGCCGCCACTCGGCTGCCGCGGCCATGATGGCATCCACGGCCCGGAGCGCATTGGCGGCATACTCGGGATCGGGCGCCACGGCCCCGAAACTGGCCAGGATGCCGTCGCCCATGAACTTGTCGATGCTGCCCCCGTGGGCTTTGACCAGGGGAACCATGAGACCCTGGTATTCGCCCAGCAGGGCGATGAGTTGGCTGGGAGAGAGCACTGCGGCAGCCTTGGTGAATCCTCGCAGGTCGAGGAAGAGGATCGCCGCCTGGCGCAATTCCCCCTGCCCCGCCATGACCTCGTCTTCGGATTCGGTAATGCGCCGGGCGACCCCATCGTCGAAGAAGAGCGAGAGATCGGCCGTCGCCTGGCGCCCCGACACTGCCTGTCCGAGGAGACGACGCGCCCGCGCCAAAGCCATGGCCAGGAGCGCCGTCAGCAGGACGATGGCGAGAATCTTGCCCAGTTCGCTGCCCAGATGGACCTGGGTGGTGCGCAGGGAAGTGACGTAGTCCCAGGTCAGAGGATTGCTCGGCGCGGCGTAGAGAGCGTAGGCCAGGAGCGCCGCCCATCCCAATGCGGCAGTGGCCCCGGACAACACCACCCAGAGCGGCTCGAAGCGCAGGGCACGCATGCCGATGAGCATGAAGACGTAGGCGAATTCAGTGCTCTTCAACGAAAACTGCGGGGGCTGCTCGTACTGGACGTGGTACGCCCAGAGGACGAAGAGCAGGACCGCCATTTCCGCGACCACGGAGAAGGCCAGCCAAGCGCGCCGGAGTTGCCCGGTCACGGCGAAGTAGAAGCGCAGCAGGGCGAGTTCGCCAAACAGGACCAGCCCCAGCGGGACCGCCTGGACCGGCGCGTCGGGCGAAAAGTCCGGCGGCGTCGCCGCGTAAAGGGCGGCAAAAACGCAGACCATCACCAGTTGGACCGCCGTCACGATGCCTTCGGAGCGCAGTTGTTCGCGTTCCAGTTCCCGCGCGACCCGCCCGGGCAAAGCCGTGGCGGCAGGCTGCCCGGCGGGCAGTCCCAGGCTCTCCCGGGCACGATTCAGCCAGTTCATCCTTCTTCCTTGGTCCAGGCGCGGCCGCCGGCGATCCTGTCGCAGGTGCCCGCCGGCAGCATCAGCCATTCGCCGTCTTCGGCATCTCCGCCCGCCTGTCCGGCACAAGCATGGAGAGCCGTACCGCAGTCGTTGCGGCCGGCCCGCACCACGCCGTAGCAGCGCTCGCGGTCCATGACGAAGGTCTTGGCCGAGCCGGCCAGCCAGTGGCTGTAGTGCTGGAAGGCCAGCAGGGCTACGCCGACTGCCCCGCCAAGGACAAGGCCGTTGGCAATGCGTCTGGACATGGGGTTTCCTCCAGGTAGTCGTAAAGCACCCGCCCATAGGGCAGGGTGAGGTCGGCGACGAAGTGGGTGCCGCCGATCACCCGCCGCACCGGCAGATCGGCCACGGGCGCATTGACGTGGGGGATGAGGTGGAGCCGCGCCGGACTGTGCCAGCCGCCCTTGATGTGGATGTCGGCGAGGTTGTAGGCCACCAGTTGGGCGATGGCCAGGCTGCCGTCCACGTCGGGAATCAGCTTGAGATTGACCTGGGTCTTCGAAAGCTTCTTGCGCAGGGGCTCGGCGTCGCAGGTGGCGCCGCTGTGGTCGTGGCCGCCGTTGCCGCACACCAGGTTCTCGTGCTTGTAGGCCATGCTCGCCAGGGCCACCGGCTGGCCGGCGTACTCCAGGCGGCCGGCCAGGGTGTCGCGATTGACCTTGAGGGAGACGTCGGCCAGCTTCTTGGGGAAGCCCCAGATCTCCCGGCCGCCGGAAATGGGCGGTTCGCAGTCGAGGTACATCTGGGCGGTGAAATTGACCGCCTCGCCCCGATAGGTGCAGGGGATCACGATGCCGGTCTCGGTGTAGTCGCCGAAGCCGGTGGAATCGGGCATGCGGATGAATTCGTAGAGCACGGTGTTGCTGCCGTCCGGTTCCAGGGGCTCGGGAACCGCCGCGCGGATGGCCTCGGGATCGGACTCGTAGGTGACGATCATGTACTGGCGGTTGATGAAGCGGTAAGGCCCCTTGGGATAGGTCGGGCTGGCGATGGGCATCGAGGAGGTGGTGAGGATTTCGGCGATGTTCATGGGAATTTCTCCAGTAGGGAATCGGTCTGGGTCAGAGGAAAGCTTCGCGGATATCGATGCTCGAGCGGCTGCCGATGGCGTCGAAATTCGCCCGCAGCCACAGAGCGGCCTGCTCGCGCCCCTGGTCGCGCAATTGGCAGAGAAAGTCCCAGTCGGCATTGAGCTTGGACGACACCCCCAGTTCGGCCATGGTTTCGTCTGAACGCAGGGAGTGGACGTAAAGCTCCTTCATCTCGCTGGCATCGAGCTTGCCCTTCTGGATGAGGCCGGTGACGAAGGCGATGGCCCGCATTTCCCGCAACAGGGAAGAGTTGAAACTGACCTCGTTGATGCGGTTGAGGATTTCCGCCGCCGTGGTGGGGACGCCCTTGCGCACGATGGGATTGATGTGGACCATCAGCACGTCGCGGCAGTCGCAGTGGTAGATGAGTGGGAAAATGGCCGGATTGCCCACGTAGCCGCCGTCCCAGAAATGCTCGCCGTCGATTTCCACAGCCTGGAACAGGAAGGGCAGGCAGGCCGAGGCGAGAACCGCGTCGGCGGTAATTTCCGGGTTCTCGAAGATGCGCACCTTGCCGGTCTCGACATTGGTGGCGCAGAGGAAGAGCTTGATCGGGCTCGCCGCCTGCAGGGCCTCGAAATCCACCTGATCCTCCAGCACCTGGCGCAGGGGATTGAAGTTGAAGGGGTTGAATTGATAGGGCGAGAAGACCCGCAGCATCAGGTCGGTCATCAGGTAGAGGGGCGAACTCTCCAGGGTATGCCCACCCCAACCCTTCATCCAGGGCAGTTGCCGGAAAGGGCTGAAACGGTCGGCGGATTCCGAGATCGCCTGCCAGAACCGCGCCAAGGCCTCGCGGGCTCCGTCGCGGCCGCCCAGCCGCAACCCATGGGCGAGGACGACGGCGTTCATGGCCCCGGCGCTGGTGGCGCTGACGCCCTCCACGTCAAGACGGCCGTCTTCCAGGAGGCGGTCGAGGACGCCCCAGGCGAAGGCCCCGTGGGCTCCGCCTCCCTGCAGGGCGAGGTTCAGCGGCTTGACGCGATTGCCGGCACGGTGGCTACGGCTTGGGGCGGCCAGATTCTTGTCGCGGGCATTCATGGCGCTCACCTCAGTGCTGGGACCAGCCGCCGTCCATGGCCAGGGCGGTGGCGGTCATGGACGCCGCGGCGTCGGAGCAGAGGAAGACTGTGAGGGCGGCCAGTTCCTCGACCTGGACGAATTCCTTGCGCGCCTGATGCGAGAGCAGCACGTCGCGCACCACGTTCTCCGGGGAAATGCCGTGGGCCTTGGCCTGGTCGGCGATCTGCTTTTCCACCAGGGGCGTCTTCACGTAGCCCGGGCACACGGTATTGCAGGTGATGCCGAATTCCGCCACTTCCAGGGCGACGGTCTTCGACAGGCCGATCATGCCGTGCTTGGCGGCCACGTAGGCGCTCTTGAAGGGCGAGGCGGTGAGACCGTGGGCGGAAGCGACATTGACGATCCGCCCCCAGCGTCTTTCCTTCATTTCCGGCACCACGGCCCGGATCAGGTGGAAGGCGGACGAGAGGTTGATGGCCAGGATGGCGTTCCACTTCTCTTCCGGAAAATCTTCCACCGGGGCGACATGCTGGATGCCGGCGTTGTTGACGATGATGTCGACCTGGCCGAATTCGGACCGGGCGGCGTCGGCCATGGCGCGGATGGCTTCCGGCTGGCTCATGTCGGCGCCGGAATAGGCGACTTTGACGCCGGTTTCCCTAGCCAGGGTGAAGCGCAGGGTTTCGATCTGGTCGGCATCGCCGAAGCCGTTGAGCATGACATTGGCGCCCTGGGCGGCCAGGGCTCGGGCGATGCCGAGGCCGATGCCGCTGGTGGAGCCGGTGACGATGGCGGATTTTCCTTTGAGCACGATATTTCTCCGTTGGGGTTGGGGTTGGGTTAGCGGGGAGCGGGAGCGCGCAGGGGCGGTACCGGCGAATCGGCGTCTTGGTCGCCGGTCCGCGTAAATCTCAGGTGGGTGATGTCGGCCGCGAAAAACATGCCCCAGGTCCACTCGACCCAGATGCGCAGCTTGCGGCCCAAAGTCGGCATGCGGAGCAGGTAGTAGGCGCGCCAGAGGAGCCAGGCCGGAAACCCGGCGAGCCGCAGCCCGAAGATTTGGGCGACACCCTTCATGTGGCCGGTCGTCGCCATCATCCCGCGAGAGCGGTAGGCGAAAGCGCGAGTCGGCCGGCCGGCAATGCGGGCCAGCAGGTTGGCGGCCAACTGCTGCGCCTGGGCCACGGCAAACTGTGCGGTCGGCGGAGAGAACTGGTCGGTCAGCGCGTTCTTGACCAGGGCGCAATCGCCGATCGCCCAGATGCCATCGAGACCGCAGACCGCCATGTCGCTCTCGGTCTGGATGCGCCCTCTATCCGTCGGAACTGCCAGGCGTTCGACCACCGGGTGGGGCCGGGTGCCGATGGTACACACGACCGTCGCCGAAGCGATGAACTCGCCGTCGGCGAGCGTGACGCCCTCTGCCTGGACCCGCGCGGCGCGAACGCCGAGGCGGACCCGGATCCCGCGGCCGCTGAGGGACTTCTCGGCGGCACGCCCCAAGCACTCCGGCAGTTCGGGCAGGAGACGATCGGCGTCCTGGAGCAGGGTCACCTGCAGTTCGGAGGCCAGGACCCGAGGGTAATAGCGTTTGGCGCCGCAAAGAAAATCCGCCAATTCGCCGGCCACTTCGACTCCGGAAAAACCGCCGCCGACCACGACGAAATTCCCCAGCCGCCGCCGGACCAGGGGGTCGGCCTCGAGTTCGATCCGCGCAACCTGCTGCAGGACACGGTTGCGGATGTGCATGGCATCGCCCACCAGTTTGAGGGGTAGCGCATGGTCGGCCATGCCCGGCACCACGGCCAGGTTGGCGCGGGTGCCGAAGGCGAAGACCAGATGATCGTAATGGATCTCCCGCGGGCCGCTCAGCGTATCGCCGATCACCAGGCGACGGCGGAAATCGACGTCCCGCACGGCGGCCATGATGAAGCGCGTGTTGCGGATCATCTGGCGTAGCGGGGCGATGACGTGTTCGGGAAAAACGGAGGCTCCCACCACCTCGGCCAGCATGGGATTGAAGGTGGTATAGCTCTCCTGGCTGAGGAGAACGACCCGCCAGTTTTCCGGCAACTGGCGTTCGAGCCGTTGTGCCAGAGTCGTACCGGCGAAGCCTCCGCCAACGATGACGATGGTGCGCTCGTCGCGGGAGGTTTGGGGGGATGTCATGACGGTTCTCCGTGGGGGCGAAAACCTGGCCGCCTGGGAGCGGCGGCCCGGGTTTTCAAGCGTTTTTCCGGCCGAACAGGCGACGCCGGATGAAATGGTCGATGGAAAGGGATCCGGGACCGTGGAGCAGGATCACGAGGAGAAAGATTCCCCAGTACTGGTGATCGCGCAGACCTGCCTCACCCAAATCCGGATAGGACAGCACGGCGATGATGTTGAAAACGAAAGTCACTGCCGCAGCGGCCCTGGTGCCCAGGCCCAGGACGAGCAGGACGGGCATGGCCAGTTCGACGGCGGTCCCGACGTAGGCGGCGATCTCCGAGGGCAGGAAAGGAACGGCGTATTCGTTCTCGAACAGCAGCAGGGTCGTGTCCCAACTGTCGATCTTGGACAGCCCCGATTTGAAAAACACCGTCGCCACGACGATGCGAATGAGCAAATCGACCAGGGGCGAGAGGCGTTCGAGCCCCGAGATGGCGGTTTCGATCAGAGCCGCCGCGCGCGGGGGCTCCTGCTCGGGTACGGTAAAGCGCGAGGCGTAGACTTCCATGACAGTCTCCTAGAGGTGTAGGGCCGGCGGCCCAGGGAGCCGCCGGCGCAGGAAGATCAGCCCTTGGTGCTGGTGCCGGTCTTGCCGGCCTGGCTGCCGGTGACGAGGCGCCCGCCGCTGATGCGCTCGCAGACACCGGTCGGGACGAAGATCCAGGCTTCCGGATGGTTGTCCTTGGTGACCTGACCTGCGCAGGCGTTGGTCGAAGTGCCGCAGTCGTTCTTGCCCGCCTTGACGATACCGGCGCACTTTTCGTTGTCGCCCTTGGCGGCGAAGGCAGGCTGGGTGGCGGCGGCAATACCGGCGGCGACGAGTCCGGCCAGGGCGGCGCGGAGGATTTGCTCTTGCTTCATGATGAGAACTCCTTGTAGATGGGTCGTTGGATGATTTCGAACCGGCTTTGTGGCCTGTCCGTGGAGTGCAGTATGGGTACCGCCCGTCACAGGAAAATCTCCGGAATCTCACTTTTTCATCACGCTGGGTTACGATGGATGAATCGTTCGAAAACTCGGCAGGGAAGACCCATGGCAGGACGCAAGGTATTGGTGATCGAGGATGACGGAGACATCGCGCGACTGGTGAAGATGCAGCTTGTCGAGCTCGGTTGCTCGGTCACCCTGTGCCATGACGGGAGCGAAGGCCTGAATCTGGCCCTCGGCCGCGAATTCGATCTGGTCGTCCTCGACCTGATGCTGCCGGGAACCGACGGACTCGCCATTTGCCGCGACCTGCGGGCGAAGAAGGGGCAGTACCTGCCGATCCTGATGCTGACCGCCAAATCGACGGAAATCGATCGCGTCCTCGGTCTGGAGATGGGCGCCGACGACTACCTCACCAAACCTTTCAGCGTTCTCGAATTTGCGGCGCGGGTCAAAGCGCTCTTCCGCCGCATCGACAACCTGGGCAAACCCAAGGATTCCGCGCCGGCGGTGATCGAGAGCGATGGCCTGCGCCTCGACGTCGAGGGCCGGACGGCCACGATCGATGGAAAGCCCGTGGAGCTGACCGCCAAGGAATTCGACCTGCTGCACCATTTCGCGCGCCACCCGGGACGGGTCTTCAGCCGCAGCCAACTCCTCGACCAAGTGTGGGGCTATAGCCACAGCGGATACGAACACACCGTCAATTCCCATATCAACCGCCTGCGCACCAAGATCGAGGCCGGACCCGACGAGCAGCGCTTCATTCAGACGGTCTGGGGGGTCGGCTACAAATTCCGCGAAGCGGGCAAGTGATGCTGCGCTCCCTCTACGGACGCATCGCCGCGGTCCTGATGGTGGTGTTCTTCTTGGTGGCCGCAGTCACCCTGCTGGCCACCGAGACCATGTTCGAGGTCGACCATCTGGTCGACCTGGCCACCCATCTGGTGATCGCCGCCGTCGCCTTCAGCCTGGGAGCCGCATTTGTCGTCTTCAAGCTGCTGACCCAGCGGCTGCATACCCTGGCCGATGCCATCGACCAGTTCCGGGCGACCGGCTTTTCTCACGAGCTCCGGGCCCCCCCCGGCGATTCCAGCGGCGACGAAATCGACCGGCTGGCGCTCTCCTTCCGCGAGCTGTCCGAACGCATCGTCAGTCAGTTTCGCCAGCTGGCCGAGGTGGACGAACGGCGGCGCGAGCTCCTGGAAAACGTTTCCCACGACTTGCGCACCCCCCTCACCTCGATGCAGGGCTATCTGGAGATGCTGCTCATCCACGACGGTCGATTGTCGCCGGAGGAACGCCTCAGCTACCTGCAGGTCGCCAATCGCCAATGCGAACGCCTCGGCAGGCTGGTCCAGAGTCTCTTCGAACTGACCAAGCTGGAAGCCATGGACAAGGTCGCCGACGGCGAAGTCTTCCCACTGCCTGAATTGGTCCAGGACGTGGTTCAGAAATTCGCTCTCGGCGCAGAAAAACGCGGGGTCCGCCTGGATGCGGGATTCGACCCGGACTGTCCCCCGGTGCTCGGCGACATCGGCCTGTTCGAGCGCCTGCTGGAAAATCTGATCGAAAACGGCCTGCGCCATACCGCGGCCGGCGGCGAAGTGCATGTCCATGTCGAACCTGCCGGCACTGGCGTCGCACTGCGCATTGCGGATACTGGCGAAGGGATTCCGGCCGACAAGCTGGCCGGCATCTTCGATCGCTACTATCAGGTGGATCGCGGCGAAATGGGCAATACCGGAAGTTCCGGCCTGGGCCTGGCGATCGTCCGCCGCATCGTCGCCCTGCATGGGGGCAACATTGCCGTGGAAAGCGAAACGGGCCGCGGCACCTGCTTCATCTTGCACTTTCCCTCCGTGGAAAATGCGACGTCCTTCCCCGTGATCAAAAAGTGAAACTTGCGTGATGGGCGCTTGAGAGCCGGTGGGCACCATGGTGTCCAGCCCGCTCGAACGAGCGCCAATTCAGTCTGGCGGGTCCCTGTTCCGACCGGAACGAACGCTTTTTTCACTCAAGGAGATCACCATGAAAGCACGTCACCTCAATCTCGCCCTCGCCTCCGCCGCCCTCCTGGGCGTCCTCGGCAGTTCCCCCGTCCTGGCTGCCGGACCCTCCGACAGTATCTGGGACGACGCCTTCCTGCGCGGCCTGCAACGCATGCCCATGATGAAGATGATGGACACCAACGGCGACCACAAGGTCAGCAAGGAAGAGTTCATGCATCACGCAGAAATGATGTTCGCCAAGATGGACCGCAACAGCGACGGCGTCATCGACGAGATCGAGTGGCTGAAGGACTTCAAGAATCACTAAGAAGGAAGGCGGCCCGAGGCCGCCCAGCCACGCGCACCGGATCGAGGGCAATCCCGATCCGGTTTTTTTATGGAGCCACGCGCAAAACCCCTTGCGCCAAGCGAAGCGCAAGAATCTCGCCGCAACGTTCCGGCGCCGGGCTTTCAGGCCGCGCACAGGCTGCGGCCACCGAGAGTCCGTCGTTCAGAGCGGCGAGCAGGGCGAATTCAGATTCCTGCAGGGGCTCGATGGCGCAGTCGTAGCCCTCCCGGCGCACCAGGAGCGCCACGGGACCGGAATCGATCGAAAAACCTTCATCCCAGGCCACCCCGGGCTGGTTCAGTGCCCACAGTCGGTCCACCGGCCAGGGCGAGCGCAGCAGACGGCAGTGGTCGCCCAGCAGAAATGTCACCCCCTCCTCCCCGCTCTCGGCCAGCGAAGTCAGGAGCGCGAGGTTGGGCGGAGAGGGATCGGCGGCGTTAAAGACCGCATCGACGGCCCATTCCAAGCGGGCCACATCCGGCAGATAGGCGAGGCATTGCGCGCCAGGGAAACCCGCCAGGAAGTCGGCGAACTCCTCGCCGTAACGATTGAGGTCGCCGTGGCAGGAAGGCGTCCTGCGGGCGAAGGCGTCGGCGGCATGGGCGAAGAAGCGCTCGCCGACAAGGCGCTCGACGACCGGATACACCGCGCCGAGGGCCTTGCGGTAATTGCCGAGGACGCTGCTACGGTAGATGCCGAATGCCGTCTCGGGCAATTCTTGGCGGCAGACGCATTGGGCCGGGCATGGCGATTCCTCTTTCCCGAACACCGCATCGGCGAATGCCTGTTGCAGTTCAAGCAGACTGATCAAGGCAGCGCTCCAGGATGGAATCGGCCCGCTCTGCTTCCTCAACGAGCACCGCGAGGGGGGGAATGTCGTTGTCCCATTCGATGAGGGTGGGCGTCGGGGGCAGATGGGCGAAGGCTCCGGCGTAGAGGTTCCAGACCGCATCGGCGACCCGCGTGCCGTGGGTATCGACGAGGAGGTTGCCCATGCGGGAGTGGCCGGCCAGATGGATCTCCTGCACGGCGGCATGGGGTATGGCGGCCAGGTAGGTGCGGGGATCGAAGCCCAGGTTGTGGGCCGAAACGAAGACGTTGTTGATGTCGAGCAACAGGCCACAACCGGTACGAGCGACCACTTCCCGGATGAATTCGGGCTCCGGAATGGTCGTATGGTCGTAGCCCAGGTAACTCGAAATGTTCTCGACCAGAATCTGGCGGCCCAGGAATTCCTGGGTCTTTGCGACGGCGCGACAGACGACCGCCAAGGCCTCCTCGGTCCCGGGCAGAGGCAGAAGCTCGTTCAAGTGCCGCCCGCCGACGGCGCTCCAGGCCAGATGTTCCGAGATGAGCCCGGGCTCTATCCTATCGGCAAGAACCTTGAGCCGCCGCAGGTGCTCGGCGTCCGGCCCGCCGACGGCGCCCAGGGAGAGACCGACCCCGTGCAGGCTGATCGGGTAATGGTTGCGGATGCGCTCGAGATAATAGAGCGGCTGGCCACCGGCGCCGAAGAAGTTCTCGCTATGGACTTCAAGCCAGCCGACGTCGGGCAAGCTGCCGAGGACGCTGCGGAAGTGTTGGGTTCTGAGGCCGATCCCGGTGCGCCGGGGAATGGCACTGGGAGAGCCGAATCGGGAGACGGTAGGCATGATCGTTCAGGTGGGGTGACGCTCCCGAGTCTGCGCCGCAATTGTCACAAAGCCATCACGGCGGTATAACGACTTCCTGCATTCGGGGGGAATAACTAATGGAATCCATGCTGAGGCTGCTCGCCTGGCCTACCCTGGCCGGCATTGCCCTCATTGCGCTGGCAGCGGCTAGCGGCGGAGAGGCAAGGCCCCTGGCTTGGACTGCGGCCGCAGTCCTGGTCGTCCTGCTCTGCACCGCCCTGGCGGCGCATTTTGGTTCGCGAAGGTCCCGGGCCCGTGTCCTCGGCGAGCACAACGCCCGCATCGATGCCCTCGTCGAGGAAAATCGACGATTGCGCGAAGAGACGCAGACGCTGGCGAGCGAACTGAAGTCCGCCCGGGAGCAGGAGCGGGACGCGCGCTCGAGCCTGCGCCAAAGCGAGGAGCGCTTCCTGGTCGCCGTCAGGGGAGCAAACGACGGCCTGTGGGAATGGGACCTGAGCACCGACACGCTCAGGCTCTCACCCCGCTGGAAGGCCATGCTCGGCTACACCGCCGAGGATTTTCCCGATCGGCTGGACGCTTTGCGCGATCAGCTTCATCCAGAAGACCTGGGGATGGTGCAAAAACTCCTGCGCGATCATATCGAGGGGGCTTCCAACCACTTTGAATATCAGGCGCGCTTCCGGCACCGGGACGGCCGCTACCGCTGGTTCTTCTCGCGCGGGGCGGCACTGCGCAAGGCCAATGGCAAAGCCTACCGCGTGGTCGGCATCGATACCGACATCACCCGCATCAAGCGAGTCGAGGCCATAGTCGAACACATCGCCGCCGGCACGGCGGATACTCACGGCGACGAGTTTTTCCGCAGCCTCGTTCGCCATTTCGCCGGAGCGATGGAGGTGGCCTGCGCCTTGGTGACCGAATGCGTCGATCAACCCGCCACCCGGGTCCGCATGCTCGCTTTCTGGCGGGCTCAGGAATTCCAGAGCAACAAGGAATACGAACTCACCGGCACCCCCTGCGAGAAGGTCATACACGGCGCTTCAACTTGCTTCGTGCCGACGCGGGTCGCCGACGTCTATCCCAAGGAGGCGGGATTCGAGAGCTATGTCGGCGTACCGATTTTTGGCAGCGACCAGCGCGTCATCGGCCATCTGGCCCTGCTCGATACGCGGATGATGAACGAAGAGATACTCGTCGAGCCCCTGTTCCGGATCTTCTGCGCCCGGGCCGGCGCCGAGATCGAGCGTCGCCAGGCCCTGGAGCGCCTGCGCGATCTGGCCGCCTGAGCGCGATCCAGCGGGTCAGTTCTCGGGCGGTTTGCGCGGCTTGCGCGGGCGGGAAGCCGCTTTGCGGGGGGATTTGCCGGTGGCCGCGGGCTCCGGCACTGGCGCGGCGTCGCCCTGCACGGCCTCCATCACTGCCCCCACATCTGTCGTTTGCTCTGCCGCCGGCCTTTCCGCCACTGCTTCCGGCTTGGGAGTCCGGCGACCGCCACGGCGGCGCGACGGTGGGTCGGTCGCCGGAGGCTGGGAGACCGCCTGGGGTTGCGGGGGCGCAACTTCCTGTGTCGCTGCGGGTGGATGGGGCGCCGCAGGAGGGGCTTCGGCAACGACGGTTCGCGCCGGCGCCCGCGTCACGTAAGCCCCCGATTTTTCGTCCCTCCCGAAACCGAGCAAGCCACGATTGGCTGCCTCCTCCAGGAGATTGCCGAAGGTCCTGAAACCAAAGTATGACTCGTTGAAACCTGGATTGCGCCGCTTGATCGCTTCCTTGAGAACGGAAGCCCAGAGCCGCTCCTGGTCGCCGCGTACGGCGATGAGGTCGGCAAAGGTGGCGGCAGCCAGTTCGACGGCCTTGGTCTTGCGCGCTTCCATTTCCTCCTTGCGCCCTGCCTCCTCCTCCGGCGTCCGGCGCGGCGTGGAGTCCCGGCTCTCCCGCCGGGCGGCGGCCCGCTGGGCGTCCCGGTCGCGGACCAGATCGTCGTAGTAGATGAATTCGTCGCAATTGGCGATGAGCAGATCGGAACAGGATTGCTTCACGCCGACGCCGATGACCTGCTTGGCGTTTTCCCGCAGTTTGGACACCAGGGGCGAGAAATCGGAATCGCCGCTGATGATGACGAAGGTGTCCACGTGGGACTTGGTGTAGCAGAGATCGAGGGCATCGACCACCAGCCGGATATCGGCGGAGTTCTTCCCGGACTGGCGCACATGGGGGATTTCGATCAGCTCGAAATTGGCCTCGTGCATGGTGGCCTTGAAGCCCTTGTAGCGCTCCCAGTCGCAATAGGCCTTCTTGACCACGATGCTGCCCTTGGCCAGCAGGCGTTCGAGGATGGGCTTGATGTCGAACTTCTCGTATTTGGCGTCGCGCACCCCGAGGGCGATGTTTTCGAAATCGCAGAAGAGGGCCATGCTGGCGGTGTCGGCGTGGGTAGCCATGAAATTCCTTGAAGGTTGGAGATGCCTGCGGCGGAGTATACCGTCAGGGTCAGTTCACTGCCCGCAGACCGGCGAAGTAGGTGTCGATGGCGGCGGCTCCGGTTTCCGCGAGGGGGAAGAGGGTGTGGTCCAGGGTCCAATTGACCACCAGTCCATCCACCACCGCCATGACGCCAACCGCGGCGCGGCGCGGATCGATGCGGTGCGAGAGGATTCCAAGCTCGATGGCCTTCCGGATGGCGCTCTCGTTGATCGCCAGATAGCGGTTGCCGCATTCGAGATGATTGTCCCGACTGGTCGCCATTTCACCCACGTATTCGCATTTGTGCCAAGAGATCTCCAGAACGCGCAGGTATTGGGGTTCGGCAGCAACCCGACCGAGGAAGTAGACCGCCAGTTCGCGCAACATGTCCAGGGGATCCGCGCTTTCCCGCGCCAGCACCTCGGCCAGCTTGGCCTCGAGCGGATCGAAGACCCGCTCGATCATGGCATCGAAAAGGTCGGCCTTGTTCTTGAAGTGCCAGTAGATGGCTCCACGGGTCACTCCGGCGGCGGCGGCGATCTCGGCCAGCGAGGTCCGGCTCACGCCGCGCTCCTGGAAGACGCGCTCCGCGGCATCGAGGATGGCGTTGCGGGTCTCCAGCGCCTCTTCCTTGGTCTTTCTCACCATGCTTCGCCTTTGCCAGAAAACTTTGGCGCCATTGTAGCCCACTCTTTACATACATGCACGCATGTATGTATGATGCAAAAACAATTGCCGATGCTTGCGCTGAAGTGCAAGGCCATTCCCGGAGAATCCCATGCGTCCCCAACGCCCCCTGCCCCGTACTGCAATCCTTTCCTTCTGCCTGTCCTCCCTGATCCTCGCTGCCTGCGGTCGTGGCGACGGGGGGCCGGGTGGGCACGCGGGCTTCGGCGGGCCGGTTCCGGTCAATGTGGTGGCCGTCCAGCCCGAGTCGATTCCGGTGACCTTGGAGTATGCCGCCCAGACCCTGGGCTCCCGGGAAGTCGAGGTGCGAGCTCGCGTATCGGGCATACTCGAAAAACGCAATTATCAGGAAGGCGGCCGGGTCAAAGCGGGCCAATCCCTGTTCACCATCGACCCCGCCCCCTTCGAGGCCGCCGTGGCCCGCTCAGAGGCCGACGTCGCGGCCAGCGAGGCCCGCAGCGCCCAGGCGGCGCGGGATGCCGGCCGCCTGCAACCCCTGCTGGCGAGCAAAGCGATCAGCCAGAAGGAGTTCGACGATGCCACTTCGGGCGCCGCCATTGCCGCCGCGGATCTGAAAGCGGCGCAGGCCCGCCTGCGGGAGGCCCGCCTCAACCTCGCCTGGACGCGGGTCGAATCGCCGATCAGCGGCATTGCGAGCCGGGCGCTCAAGTCCGAAGGCTCTCTCGTATCCGGGCCGGATGTGCTCCTCACCACGGTGTCCCAGACCGACCCGGTCCAGGTGCTCTTCGGCGTCGCCGACAACGAACGGCTCCGACTGCGTCAGGAGGCCGATGCGGGCCGCATTTCCTGGCCGGTGGACGGACGCTTCCAGGTGAGCTTGAAACTTGCCGACGGAAGTGAATACGGCCGCACGGGAACGACCGATTTTTCCGATGTGCGGATTTCCCGCGAGACGGGCACCAGCGAGATGCGGGCCGAATTGCCCAATCCCGAGGGCCTGCTCAAGCCCGGACAGTTCGTCCGGGTGCGACTGAGCGGGGCGGTACGCACCGGGTCCTTCCGAGTTCCCCAGCGGGCTGTCCTCGAAGGGCCCCAGGGAAAATTCGTCTACGTGGCCGGAAGCGACGGCAAGGCGGCGATGAAGCCTGTGCAAACCGCCGAATGGACCGGCGGCGATGTGGTGGTGATCGGCGGCCTGACGGCCGGCGATCAAGTGATCGTCGACGGCGTCCTCAAGCTCGGCCCCGGTGCCCCGGTCCAGGTGGGCTCCCCCGCCAAGGAAGCCACGCCAGAGTCTGCCCCGGCCGCCCAGAAGCAGGGGGGTTGATCGGCCATGTTCTCCCGCTTCTTCATCGATCGGCCCATCTTCGCCATGGTGATCTCGATCTTCATCGTGATCGCCGGCCTGGCGGCCATGCGCAGCCTGCCCATCGCCCAGTACCCGGAAATCGCGCCGCCCCAGGTGCTGGTTGCCGCCACCTATCCCGGCGCCTCCGCCGAGGTGCTGGAAAAAACCGTCGCCGCTCCCCTGGAGACCCAGATCAACGGCGTCGAGGGCATGACCTACATGAATTCCACCTCCGCCTCCAACGGCCGGGTGGAGATCAACATCACCTTCGACATCGGCACCGACATCGATCAGGCGGTCATCAACGTCAATAACCGGGTCAAGCAGGCCGAGGCCAGGCTGCCCCAGGAGGTCCGTCGCCAGGGCATCCAGGTGGAGAAGAATTCCAGTTCCTTCCTCCAGGTGCTGGCCTTCACTTCTCCCGACGGCCGCTACGACGATCTGTACACCAGCAACTACGTCACCCTCAACATCCTCGACGTGCTGAAGCGCATCCCTGGCACCACCAATGTCCAGATCTTCGGGGCCAAGGACTACGCCATGCGCATCTGGGTCAAGCCCGACCGCCTGGCCCAACTGCGCCTCACCACCGGCGACCTGGTGCGCGCCATCAACGAACAGAACGCCCAGTACGCGGTCGGCCGCATCGGCCAGCCGCCGATGGCCACCGGTCAGGAGCTGGCGCTGACCATCAACACCCAGGGACGGCTCGCCGATGTGGCCCAGTTCGAGAATATCGTCGTGCGCGCCAATCCAGACGGATCGCTCCTCAAGCTGAAGGACTTGGCCCGGGTCGAACTGGGTTCCAAGGACTACGACTTCATCGGCCGCCAGAGCGGCAAGCCGGCCACCCTGGTAGGCATCTTTCTGAAGCCCGGCGCCAATGCCCTGGACGTGGCGGCGGACGTGAAGAAGACGCTGGCCGAGCTGTCCACCCGGTTTCCCGACGGCCTCACCGTGGATGTGCCCTACGACACCACGGACTTCGTCCATGTCTCCATCCGCGAGGTGTTGAAGACCCTGGCCGAGGCCATGGTACTGGTCTTCCTGGTGGTCTATGTCTTTCTCCAGAACTGGCGGGCGACGCTGATTCCGACCCTGGCCGTACCGGTCTCCCTGATCGGCACCTTCGCCGGGCTGCTCATGCTCGGCTACTCGATCAACACGCTGACTCTCTTCGGCATGGTTCTGGCCATCGGCATCGTCGTGGACGACGCCATCGTGGTGCTGGAAAACGTCGAACGCATCATGCACGAAGAAGGCATTCCGGCCCACGCGGCGGCCATCCAGGCCATGAGCGAGGTCACCTCCCCGGTCATCGCCATCGCCCTGGTCCTGTGCGCGGTGTTCGTACCCATCGCTTTCCTCGGCGGTCTGACCGGGGAGCTGTACCGACAATTCGCGGTCACGCTTTCCATTGCCGTGGTCATCTCGGCCATCGTCGCCCTGACGCTGACCCCCTCCCTGTGCGTCCTCATCCTCAAACGTGAGCACAAGGTCGAAAACCGGTTTTTCGCCGCCTTCAATCGCGGATTCACCCGCTTTACCGGGCGCTACACCGGCGGCGTGGCTTGGCTCATCCGCCGCGGCGGCCTCGGGCTGATTCTGTTCACCGGCATGGTCGTCCTCGCCGCCGGCCTCTGGAAACTTACCCCGGGTAGCCTGGTACCCGACGAGGATCAGGGTTACTACATCACCGCCGTGTATCTGCCCGACGGCGCCTCCCTGGAGCGCACCGACCGCATCGTCAAGCAGGTGGACGCCATCATCCGCGAGAATCCCAACGTCGACCGGACGGTGGTATTCACCGGTTTCGACTTCATCGGTGGCAGCTTCAAAAACAACGCCGCCACCTTCTTCGTCGTACTCAAGCACTGGGACGAACGCCATGTGCCCGCCAATGCGCTGGTCGGCGAGGTATTCATGAAGACCGCCCACATCAAGGAGGCCCTGGTCCTGGCCTTCGGTCCGCCGGCTATCTTCGGCCTCGGCAACTCCGGCGGCTTCGAGTTCTACCTGCAGAATCGCGGCGAGGGAGGCTCAGCCCAACTCGCCGCCATGAGCCAGCAATTGATCGGGAAACTGCAACAGGATCCCCACTTCGTCATGGTTTCTTCCCTGTGGCGGGCCAATGTGCCGCAGCTCAGCGTGGATCTCGACCGGGAGAAGGCCAAGACCCTGGGTGTCCCCATCGACGGCGTCTTCGACACCCTGGCGGCGACCCTGGGCACCTATTACGTCAATGACTTCAACAAGTACGGCCGCACCTGGCAGGTGCTGATGTCGGCGGAGCCGGCCTTCCGCTCCCGGCCCGAGGACATGGGCGGCATCTACATCCGCTCCGAACGGGGTGAGATGGTGCCCCTCTCGGCTCTCGCCCAGATCCGCCAGACCACCGGACCGGAAACCCTGGAGCGTTTCAACAACCTCCCTTCGGTGAAGATCATCGGCGCCGGCGCTCCGGGGGTTTCCTCCGGTCAGGCGATCGCCGCCGTGGAAAAGGCGGCGAAGGAGACGCTACCCCCGGAATTCAGCTACGACTGGGGCGGTGCTTCCTTCCAGGAGAAGAAATCCAGCGGCTCGTCCGGCTACGCCCTGGCCCTGGGCGCCCTCATGGTCTTCCTTATCCTCGCCGCCCAATACGAGCGCTGGTCCCTGCCGCTGGCCGTCTTGCTCGCCCTGCCCTTCGGCACCTTCGGCGCCCTGGCGGCGGTCTGGTTACGAGGCATGAGCAACGACGTCTATTTCCAGATCGGTCTGGTCACCCTCCTGGGCCTCGCCGCCAAGAATGCCATCCTGATCGTCGAATTCGCCATCTACAAGCACCAGGAGGGCATGAGCGCGGCGGCAGCGGCGATCGAGGCTGCGCGTCTCCGCTTCCGGCCCATCCTGATGACTTCGCTGGCCTTCATCCTCGGCGTGCTGCCCCTCGCCATCTCCCATGGCGCCGGGGCCGGGGCGCGGCAGGCGGTGGGCACCGGGGTCATGGGCGGCATGCTGGCGGCCACTTTCCTCGCCGTATTCTTCGTCCCCCTCTTCTACCGCCTGATCGCCGACCGCAAGCTGTCGGAATCCCGCAGCACCGACGATCTCTTCGCCGAGGTTCGCGCCACCCATGAGGCCTACCACCGCAAACTCCTCGAACGCGCCGCCCGCGACCACGAAGGAGACCGCCATGAGTAAGCACGTCTTGCCCATCGACCTGGCGACGCCGCCGCTCCCAACGACCAGCGCCAGGCGTGCTGCCCTCGCGATGGCCTTCTCCGGACTGCTGCTCGGCGGCTGCAGTGTCGGCCCGGATTACCTGCGTCCTTCCCTTGACCTCCCGACCGCCTGGACCAAGCCGGCCGGCGAGGCCACCGCGGCCGCCTCCCTGGGAGAGCGCTGGTGGACCCTTTACCAGGACCCCATCCTCGACCGCCTGATGGACGAGGCGCTGGCCAGCAACGCCGACCTCGCCATGGCCGCCGCCCGGGTAGCCGAAGCCCGGGCCAACGCCGGCGTGGCCGCCGCTGCCCGGCTGCCGTCGGTCTGGGCTCAAGCCTCTCGGGATCGCAACAAGAGTTCCCAGTTGGGCAGCTTCCCGTTGCCTTCGGGGCAGCCCCTGACCCAGACCACCCATCGGGCCACCCTGGAAGCGAGCTACGAAGTGGATCTCTGGGGCCGTTACCGGCGTGCCGACGAGGCCGCCCGGGCCGATCTGCTGGCCAGCGAGGCGGCGCAAAGCGCCGTCCGCCTCTCGCTCACGGCAGACGTCGCCCGGCAGTATTTTGCCCTCCTCGCGGCGACCGCCCAGGAGGCGGTCGCCCGCCGTACTGCCGCCACCCGCGGCGAAACGCTGGAGCTCCAACGCCGCCGAATGGATGCGGGTCTTCAATCCGAGTACGACCTCCGCCAGAGCGAAGCAGAAGAAGCTTACGCCCGAGCCCAATTGGCCTCCCTGGTGGGCGAACGGGAGCGCGCCGAGACCACCCTGGCCCTGCTTCTCGGGCGATCCCCGCGGGAAGTGACGGCGGGCATTCTGGAACGGGGCGCCCCGGCCCGCCTGCCGGAAATGGTCATCCCCTCCGGCCTGCCCTCGGACCTGCTGCTCCGCCGCCCCGACCTGCGCGAGGCCGAAGAGGCCCTGGTCGCGGCGAATGCCCGGATCGGGGTCGCCCGGGCGGGATACTTCCCGAGCGTTTCCCTGACCGCCTACGCGGGCAGCGAGAGTGTCGCCTTCTCGCGGCTGTTCAGCGGCCCGGCCGGCATCTTCTCCTTTGCCGCCGCACTCACCCAGCCGATCTGGAACGCCGGCCGGGTCGGGTTTGGGGTCGATGCCGCCGAAGCCCGCCGCGATCAGGCGCTCGCGCGCTATCGCCAAGCCGTCGCCTCGGCGTTCAAGGATGTGCGGGATGCGCTCGCCTCCCAAACTGCCTCCCGGGAGGCCCTGGCCGCCGAGACCACCCGGGCCGCGGCCCTGGAGCACGCCCTGGTCGCAGTCCAGAAGCGCTTCGACGCCGGTATTGCCAGCCGGCTCGAAGTCCTCGACGTCGAACGCAATCTGCTGGCCGCCGAGCTCGCCCGCATCGACGCCGAGCGGGGGCGACGCAGCGCCCTCGCCGACCTTTTCAAGGCCCTCGGTGGCGGCTGGTCCCCAGATCAGGGGCCGGACGGCGAGCTGTCGATCCGCTACGACCTGGGCCGCCGTCCGGATCCCTCGTGAAGCGCCGCAAACACTCTCCGCGCCCGGCCAAACCCCGCAATTTGCTGGCGCTGGCCGCCGCGGGCCGCAAGGCCGGTCCGCATGGGCCAAGTAACAAAGCACTGCGCCGCCGGGCACGCATGGCCCTCAAGCGGGGCGAAGACTGATCGAGGGGTCACAACCTCCTGATCCGCCGGAGCTTTTATTGCAGTAAACAAAGCCATCCGGGCATTTCCTCGCCGCAATCTTTAGCAGACATCAAAGCCCCCCGGTCGGCGCGGGAACTACCATCGCAGCGCCAAACAAATTCCGAAAGGGGGATACATAATGAGTGGCGCTTTCACTAAATCGATGGCGCGCAA
>DAORDK010000041.1:0-29063 GCA_035345935.1 Rhodocyclaceae bacterium
GATTCTGCACATAATTACTTAAGCCGGCAAGCTTTTCTTGGTGTTTTCCTATGGCCTTGCTACCCATTTTGCGTTATCCCGACCCGAGGTTGAAAAAAACAGCGCTTCCCGTCGCTCGAATCGACGACTCGATCCGCGAACTGGTGCGCGATATGGCGGAAACCATGTATGAAGCTCCGGGCATCGGTCTGGCGGCCACCCAGGTGGACGTCCATAAACAGATCGTCGTGATCGACATTTCCGAGACCAAGGATGAACTTCTGGTCCTGATCAACGCGCGCATCCTGGAGAGCGCCGGATTTCAGGAAGGCGAAGAGGGGTGCCTGTCGGTACCCGGCATATACGACAAGGTCGAACGGGCCGCGACGGTGACGGTGCGCTACCTGGACCTCGACGGGCAGGAGCAGACCTTGAGGGCCGAAGGCCTCCTGGCGGTGTGCATCCAACACGAACTCGACCACCTCCAGGGCAAGGTCTTCGTAGACCATCTTTCCCAGCTCAAGCAGACCCGCATCCGGACCAAGCTGGCCAAGCAGTCGCGGATCACTGCCTGAAGCCGGATCGCAGCGAGTCTATGGTTTTGCGGCTTTGCTCGCACGCTCCCGCATTGCCCGCGGCGCGTCTTGCCGCCTCGGGTGCACGGCGAGCCGGTATGATCCGTCCATGAAGATCATTTTTGCGGGTACACCGGAATTCGCCGCCTGCGCTCTGGAAGCCTTGGCCGGGGCTGGCCATGAAATCGCCTTGGTCCTCACCCAGCCCGACCGGCCGGCCGGCCGTGGGATGGCGCTGACGCCTTCACCGGTCAAGCGTCTTGCGCTGACGCAGGGGATATCGGTGTTTCAGCCGGCGACCCTACGGGATTCCGATGCCCAGGCGCGTATCGCCGCGGTGGGTGCCGACGTCATGGTGGTCGCGGCCTACGGCCTCATTCTGCCTCAGGCGGTCCTCGACCTGCCCCGCCTCGGCTGCCTCAATATCCACGCTTCCCTCTTGCCCCGCTGGCGAGGGGCGGCGCCGATCCAGCGAGCCATCCTTGCTGGAGATCAGGAAAGCGGCGTGTGCATCATGCAGATGGAGGCGGGCCTGGACACCGGTCCGGTCCTCCTTGCCGGGGCTATGCCCATCGCCCCCACGGACAGTGCCGGAACGCTTCACGACCGTTTGGCCGCCCTGGGAGCGGATCTGATCGTCGACGCCCTGGCCCGCCTGCCCCTGCCTGCACGACCCCAGCCGGATGAAGGGGTCACCTATGCGGCCAAAATCGACAAGGCGGAAGCGGTCCTGGATTGGTCCCTCGCCGCCGCCGAACTCGACCGGCGGGTGAGAGCCTTCAATCCCTTCCCCGGTGTCCAGGCGACGGTGGGTGGACTGCCCTGCAAGGTCTGGCAGGCGCGTCCGGCGACGGGTCAAGGGGCTCCGGGAACGGTGCTGGCGGCTGATCGCAACGGAGTGCTGGTCGCTTGTGGCGACGGAGCTCTGTTGATCGGCGAACTGCAGAAGGCGGGGGGAAAACGGCTGCCGGCCGCCCAATTCCTCGCCGGTAACCCCATCGCCGTCAGCGCGCCAGGGCAATCTCATTGACGCCGGGTGCTAGGCCCGGGCCAGTTCGCCCCGCGTCACCTCTCGCGTCTCGACCCGTTGCGGATCGAAGGTTGCGATGGCGTCGGCGAACAGGGCACGTGCCCGGTCGCTGTTGTCCGCGCTGAAATTGCAGACGTAGATATCCAGGGTGACGCCGGAAATTTCCGGCCAGGTGTGCAGGGCGAAGTGGGATTCTGCCAGGACAACGGTCCCCGTGACGCCGGCGGGCTGGTCTGCGGCATCGCGGAACTGGTGGAAGCAGCGGCCGACCACCGTGAGCCCGTGACGCTGGCAGGCGGCCAGGGCGAAGTCCTCCAGGCCAGGGGCGTCGAGGAGTCGGGCCGGCGGGCAGCGGCATTCGAGAAGGTCGGCGATGAGGTGGAGTCCCCGCATAGCGGCATTTTAGGCGCAATTGGCCGACTGGAGCTCGCGTGGCGATAGCCGTCACTTCGGCGGCAACCGCCTTTCCGTTTCACGTGAAACGTCGCCCAGCAGCCCATTGAGCAGACGGGCGAGGCGGCTCCCGGCGGCGACCACGCGCTCGCCGGCGATCCGGCGCGCCCGCTCCCGGAAGTCCGGGTCGATCCGCCCAGGGGATACGTCCCCATCGGGATAGGCTTGCCGCATCGCGATTTCCCGGGACTCGCGCAACCAGTCGGCTGACGAATCCAGGCCATCGGGCACCTGGTACAAGGCGGACAGCCGTGCCGCCGCAGCGGCGAGCCGCTTGCCGCGCAGCCAAGGGGGGCCGGGCAGGTCGTCCCACCAGGCGTGGAGAGACATCGTCGCCAAGCGGGGGTGCGCGGGATCGTGAATCTCGGTGCGGTTGCCGCCCTCGTCGTCGCGCACTCCGGCATGGAGGGGCTGATGGGCGTCGGCCACCAGATGAACCAGCCAGGGCAGGGCATAGCTGCGATCTGAGATGGGGCTGCGGGGGTCGGCCAGGAGGCGGGCAAGACGTTCGAGCTGATGATCTAGTTCACCCCCCAGGCGTCTGCCGTCGACCGTCTGGTCGACGTAATGCCAGGCGCCATGACGCTCCATGTCGGGGAACCCGGATTCGAGGGGCGTTGGTGGGTCGCCCGTATCGTGAAAGCGGGGATCCCGCCGGATGTCGTCGGGCCAGGTCGAAGCTTCGACGAAGGCGGTAAGCGCCGGGTCGCCGCCCCGTGCGATCCAGCGCGAATGGTCGGGATGGGCGGCGAGGAGCGCGGACACCCGATCGCGGACCGGCGGAGTCAATTGCTCCCAAGCGATGATTGCGGTCAGACGGTGGCCGGCGGAATTCCAGGCCGCCGCGGGAGCGGATTGGAGCATGCAAGCAAATGCGAGGACGAGAAGGGGCAGCGGGATCATCACGGGATTATCGCCAAACCCCTGAGGAAGCGCGAACCGGCTAAGCGGCGGAGTGATCCCCGGACGCGACCGGCCAAGTGCCGTAGGGCACCGACGGACAACGGCAAGCGGTCGTCGGCTGTTTTGAGGATAATCCCCGCCCATGACCTTTTCCTTACCGCCGGCCCGCACATCCGGGCCGCCCGTCGATTCCCTGGCCTATGCGATGGCGGCGGGCGCGCGGGTGGTGGCGGGCGTGCTCGCCGGCCGCAGTCTCGCCGAAGGGCTTCCGGGCTGGATAAACCGTAGCGCTCGGCCCGCGGTGCAGGATCTGGTCTATGGCACCCTGCGCCAGTTTGGCCGCGGAGACTTCATCCTCGACGAATTGCTCAGTCGCCCGCTGGACGATGCCGATGTGCGGGCGCTGCTGCTCGTCGCCTTATACCGCCTGGAGACGCGGCCCGAAATGGCGCACACGGTCGTCGATCAGGCGGTGAATGCCGCTGGCGGGCTGGCTGCGGGAAAGATGCGCGGATTGACCAACGGCGTGCTGCGCAATTTTCTGCGGCGGTCGGAGGCCTTGCTGGCGGCGGCCGATCGGCACGAGGTCGCCGCGCATCGGCATCCGGAATGGTGGGTGCGGCGCTTGCGGGAATCCTATCCCGAGCAGTGGCCGGCCATCGTCGCTGCAGGCAACCAGCCTCCTCCGATGGCCTTGCGGGTGAATCGGAAGCGGAGCTCGGTGGAGGACTACGGTGTGCTGCTCGCAGAGGAAGGAATCGGCTGCCGCTCGGGCGGCGACGACGCGCTCCTGCTCGAGCGGCCGGTGCCGGTGGACCGTCTGCCCCGATTTGCCGAAGGCTGGGTCTCGATCCAGGACCCCGGAGCCCAGCGGGCGGCCGCTCTCCTCGACCCCCGTCCCGGGAGCCGCGTCCTCGATGCCTGTGCCGCTCCCGGAGGCAAGACAGCCCATTTGCTCGAGCGGGCCGACCTCGATCTGCTGGCGCTGGACCTGAAGCCCGCGCGCTGCCGGCGCATCGAGGCAACCCTGGAACGCCTTGGGCTCGCTGCCCAGGTGCGGGTTGCCGATTGCGCTCGGCCGGACGCCTGGTGGGACGGGAATCCTTTCGACGCCATCCTCGCCGACGTACCCTGTTCCGCCAGCGGCGTCGTCCGGCGCCACCCCGACGCCAAATGGCTGCGGCGCGATGCCGACGTGGCGGGATTCGCCGCGGCCCAGGGACGCATTCTCGAAGCCCTGTGGCGACTCTTGAAGCCGGGCGGTAAACTGCTGTACGCGACCTGTTCGGTCTTTCCCGAAGAAAACCAGGGCCAATTGACCGCTTTTCTGGCCCGGCATGCCTCAGCCCGACGAGGCCATGAAGAACAATGGCTGCCCTCTGACGACCACGATGGCTTCTACTACTGCCTCCTCGACAAGCTGGCTTGATTCCTGGCGGCTGGTGCTGGCCGCCGCAGCCTGGTTGGGCTGGGCAGCTTGGCTCCAGGCGGCGGAGATCGAGGTGGTCAATCCCCAGCTCAGTCCCGTCGATGACGGTTATGCCCTGACCGCCGATTTCGACTTCGAAATCAGTCCCCGCCTGGAGGAAGCGGTCACCAAGGGGGTCGTCCTTCATTTCGTCGTCGATTTCGAGCTGACCCGGCCGCGCTGGTACTGGTTCGACGAAAAGGTGGTCAGCCGCCATCAGACCGTACGCCTGTCCTACCATGCCTTGACCCGGCAATACCGCCTGTCCACCGGGGCGCTGCATCAGTCGGTGGAAACCTTGTCTGAAGCCCTGCGGCTCCTTTCGCGGTTGCGTAACTGGGTCGTCATCGAGCGCCCGGGGGAGAAGCCGGAGAAGGAAATTCCTCGGGTCGGGGAGACCTATAGCGGCGCCCTGCGCTTGCGGCTCGACGTCACCCAACTGCCTAAACCCTTCCAGATCGCCGCCCTCGGCAACAAGGACTGGAATCTGTCTTCGGACTGGAAGGTCTGGCCGGTGATCCTGCCGCCGCTGCCGGCGCCGGAGGGTAAATGAAGGTCAAGCGCCTGATTGCGGTAGGAGGCGCACTGGCGGGGGCCTTTGGTGCCATCGTCTGGTTTCTGCTGCTGGTGACGACTGCCGCCGATACGGCAATCTTCACCCGCCACTATCCGCTCCTCATCGCGTTCAACCTCATCCTTGCCTTGGCGATGGTCGGGCTGGTGGGCTGGCAGTTATCGGTACTCTGGCGGGATTACCGCAAGCAGGTCTTCGGCGCCCGCCTCAAGTTGCGTCTTATGCTCATGTTCGGCTTGGTGGCGGTGCTGCCCGGCGCTCTGGTCTATGGCGTATCGGTGCAGTTCGTCACCCGTTCGATCGAGAGCTGGTTCGACGTGCGGGTCGAAAAGGCCTTGGAATCGGGCCTCAGCCTCGGTCGTTCCGCGCTGGATTCCCTTCTCGCCGAATTGTCGGACAAGGCGCGCAACATGGCCCTGGAGCTTTCCGACCTTCCGGAATCGGGCCGTCGCTCGGCCATGCTGCGGCTTCTTGAACAAAGCGGAGCCCAGTCGGCTGCCCTCTTTACCTCCGGCGGGCAACTGCTCGCCAGCGCCAATTCCGAGCTGGGCAGCGGGCTGCTGCCCGCCCTGCCCAGCCAGACCCAGCTCAAGCAGGCCCGCAGCGCCTTCGCCGTGACTTCGGTGGATCTTGAAGGCGGGCGGATGAATCTCCGGGTCCTGGTGCCGGTTACCACGCGAGGTGTTTTCGAGGACCGCCGCATACTGCAGCTCGTCCACCCGGTACCCCCGGCACTGGCTCAGAATGCCGAGGCCGTGCAAGCCGTCTATCGGGACTACCAGGAATTGCAACTGGCCCGCGAGGGTCTCACCCGCATCTATGCGCTGACCCTGACGCTGACCGTACTTCTCGCGCTTTTTACCGCCTTTGCGCTCGCTTTCGTCATGGCACGCCGGCTGTCTGCCCCTTTGTCCATGCTTGCCGAGGGGACCCAGGCGGTGGCCCAGGGGGATTTTTCCCCCCGCCAAGCCGTGTATAGCCGGGATGAACTTGGGGTCCTCACCCAGTCGTTCAGTCGCATGACCCGGCAACTGGACGATGCCCGCCGGGAGACCGAGCGGCATCGGGCCGAACTCGAATCGGCGCGCGGGTACCTGGAGTCCATCCTGGCCAATCTCTCGGCAGGGGTGCTGGTTTTCGACCGGGCCTTCGTCCTGCGCACGGTCAATGAGGGCGCCCTGACCATACTCGGGGATGATTTCCAGGGGCTGGTTGGGACTGCCCTGGCGGAATGGTCACGCCAGAACGCCCTGGCTGCCTGCGTCAATGGGCACTTCGCCGCCAGTAGCGACGGCGAATGGCAGGGCCAGCTGGAATTGGAACGTCCCAACGGGATGCCGCAGGTGCTCCTGCTGCGCGGATCGCGTCTCCCCGAAGCGAGCGGCGGGGGCGAGGTCGTGGTCTTCGATGACGTCACTCGCCTGATTTCCGCTCAGCGCAGTGCTGCCTGGGGCGAGGTTGCCCGCCGCCTCGCCCATGAAATCAAGAATCCCCTGACTCCCATCCAGCTTTCCGCCGAACGTCTGCAATTCAAGCTCTCGGACAAGCTCATGAACGGCGATGCCGATATGCTCAAGCGGGGGACCCAGACGATCATCAATCAGGTCCAGGCGATGAAGCGTATGGTTGACGATTTCCGGGATTACGCTCGGCTTCCGGCGCCGGAGGTGGCGCCCCTGGACCTCAATGCACTGATCGGCGAGGTGTTGGGCCTCTATGAAACCTCCGGGGCCGCCATCTCGACCGATCTCGCCAGCGGGCTACCGGCGGTTCTCGGGGATGCCACCCAGCTGCGGCAGATCATCCACAATCTTCTACGCAATGCCGAGGATGCCTTGGAGGGTCGCAGCGACGGGGGAATCACCGTGCGCACGGCACGGGTGGGAAAACATGCGCGGCTCCTGGTGGCTGACAATGGTCCTGGATTTCCGGCAGAGTTGCTGCCGCGCATCTTCGAGCCCTACGTGACCACCAAGGCGCGGGGCACAGGCCTTGGTCTGCCCATCGTCAAGAAAATCATCGATGAACATCACGGAACCATAGATATCGGCAATTCGCCGGAAGGCGGCGCGCGGATCGAAATTCGCCTGCCCCTGGTGCGGGAGGAGGAAAGCAAAAATGGCAATCATTCTGGTCGTTGACGACGAGGTCGGAATCCGGGAGCTGCTCTCGGAAATTCTGATCGACGAGGGCTACGACGTACGGCTGGCGGAAAATGCTCAGGCTGCCCGGCGGGTACGGGAAGAGCTCCGTCCGGATCTCGTCCTGCTCGACATCTGGATGCCGGACACCGACGGGATATCGCTCCTCAAGGAGTGGCACGCCGGAGGTCAGCTCAGCATGCCGGTGGTGATGATGTCGGGCCACGGTACCATCGATTCGGCGGTGGAAGCGACCCGCTTCGGCGCCTTCGAATTCCTTGAAAAGCCGATCGCTTTGCAGAAGCTCCTGGCCACTGTCCAGAAGGCTCTCAAGCACGCCGGGCCGGTTCAACGGCCGCACCTGACCCTGGAGGCCTTTGCCCGCACGGGATTCATGAAGGAATTCAAACGCCGGCTGGAGCAGGCGGCGGGCAAGGCTTCAGTCATTCTGCTCAAGGGCGCGACGGGCGGCATGGCCGAAATCTGCGCCCGCACCCTGCAGCCGCCCCGAGCTCCGTGGCTCGATCTGTCTTCCCAGACCAGCGCCATCTCCCAGGAGACTCTGGAGAAGGCTGGCGGCGGGGTGATCTTCGTACCCGATCTCACGGCCCTGGGGAAACTGCAGCAGATGAATCTCACCTTCACCCTCGACCGCCTGGAGAAGCTCAATCTCCTCCTCGTGGCCGCCAGCAGCCGGCCCTTGGCCGCTCTCGGCGAGACGGGCTGGGACGGCAAGCTGATTGCGAGGTTGGGGGAAATCTGGGTGGCCATGCCCAGCCTGGCCGGTCATGCCGACGACGTGCCGGAGATCGCCGGCCTGCTCCTCACCCATTTCATCGAGCGGGGCGAGGTGCCCAATCGTCGGCTGGCCAGCAGTGCCCTGAACGCTCTGCGCACCCAGCCCTGGAAAGGTGTCGGCGATGGGGGATGGTCTGAGCTCTATACCCTGGTGCGCAATCTGGCGCTCACGACCCTGGACGAGGAAATCGTCGCCGAGGATGTGACTCGCCTGCGGCCCCAGGAGGAGGACGAAGCCGTGGTTTCCTTGCTCCCCCTGCTCGAGCAGCCGCTGCGGGAGGCGCGGGATGCCTTCGAGAAGCTGTATTTCGAGCACCATCTGCGGCTGGAGGGGGGCAACATGACCAAGCTCGCGGAAAAATCGGGGCTGGAGCGCACACACCTCTATCGCAAACTGAAGCAGCTCGGGGTGGCCTTGGGCCGGAAAACGGAAGAATAAGGCCCGTTTGGGCAGGGGGAATCGCCATGCGCGTCATCATTCTCGGGGCGGGGCAGGTCGGCGCCAGCGTGGCCGAGGGCCTGGTGTCGGAGGAGAACGACATCACCGTCGTCGATACCGATACGGTGCGACTGCAATATCTTCAGGATCGTCTCGATCTGCGGACGGTGGCGGGCAACGCCGCCCATCCCTCGGTTTTGCGCGAAGCCGGGGCCGAGGATGCGGACCTCTTGATCGCAGTGACCCAGAATGACCAGACCAATCTGGTGGCCTGCAAGCTGGGCCACGGGGTCTTCAACATCCCGACCCGCATTGCCCGCCTGCGCTCCCAGGATTTTCTGGACGATGCGCACCTGCTGGCTCCGGAAAATTTTGCCGTCGATTTCGCCATCTGCCCGGAGCAGGTCATATCCGACTACATCCATCGCCTGATCCGCTTCCCCGAGGCCTTGCAGGTCATGGAGTTCGCCGGCGGCCGCGTCAGTCTGGTGGCCGTTCGCGCCTACGAAGGCGGTTTGCTGGTGAACAAGCCGATCCGGGAAATGCGCAGTCATCTTCCGGTCGGCATGGAAGCCCGGATCGCCGCGATCTTCCGCGACGACCAGCCCGTCGCCCCCGATGGGGATACCCTGATCCGGGCGGGTGACGAGGTATTCCTGCTGGCGGCGGCAGAGGACATCCGTCAGGTGATGCGCGAGCTTCGCCGTATGACGCAGCCCGTGCGGCGCGTCATGATCGGCGGAGCGGGCAATATCGGACTGCGGGTCGCGGCGGCCCTCGAGGCCCACTACGAGGTCAAGCTGATCGAAACTCAGAAGGGCCGCGCCGAACAGGCGTCCCAGCGCCTGGGGAAAACCCTGGTCCTTGCCGGCGACTCGACCGATGAAAGTCTGCTGGAGCAGGAGAACATCGGCGATATGGATCTCTTCCTGGCACTGACCAACGACGACGAAAACAACATCATGTCGGCCTCCCTCGCCAAACGCATGGGCTGCAAGCGCGTCGTCGCCCTCATCAATCGGCGCGCCTATGCAGAGATGATCCAGGGCGGCCCCATAGACATCGCCCTGTCGCCGGCCCAGGTCTCCATCGGCAGCATGCTCGCCCACGTTCGGCGGGGCGACGTCACCGCAGTCCATTCGCTCCGGCGGGGTGCCGCCGAGGCGCTCGAGATCGTCGCCCATGGGGACTCCCGTTCGTCGCGGGTGATCGGGCGTGCCATCGCCGATATTCCCTGGCCTCCGGGGGTCACCGTCGCCGCTCTGGTGCGGGATTTCGATACGATCGAGGTCCTCAGGGTACGGGACGACGGTACGGCAGAGCGGCGGGCGGGACACGTCGTCATCGCCCACGGCGAGACGGTCATCGAGTCCGGCGATCACGTCATCGTCTTTTGCCTCAACAAGCGGCTGGTGCGCAAGATCGAGGAATTGTTCCAGGTCGGCCTGGGCTTCTTCTGAGGGGACGTCGTGCATACGCTGCTACCCGTACTCCACGTCATGGGGATGATGCTCCTGTTTTTCGGGAGCACGTACCTGATGCCCATCGTCAGCTCGCTCATCTACGCCGACGGGACCCTCTACGATTTCCTCGACGGCCTCGGCGTCTGCCTGGGGTTCGGCGGACTCCTGGCTTTGTTCACTTATCGCCATCGGCGCGAACTCAAGCCGCGGGACGGCTTCCTCCTGGTGACCCTGGCGTGGGTTCTCATGGCCGCAATCGCGACGGTTCCGCTCATGCTGACCATCGACGGCCTGTCCTTCACCGATGCGTTCTTCGAGACCATGTCCGGGTTGACGACGACGGGGGCAACCGTGCTGACGGGACTCGATGCGCTCCCCCCTTCGGTGAATCTCTGGCGCCACGAACTCAACTGGCTGGGCGGCATGGGGATCATCGTGCTCGCGGTCGCCATCCTGCCGCTGCTCGGGGTGGGGGGGATGCAGCTCTACAAGGCCGAGACACCCGGGCCGATGAAGGATTCGAAACTCACGCCCCGCATCGCCAGCACGGCCAAGGCCTTGTGGCTGGTCTATTTCGGAATCACCGCCGCCTGCATCGCCTCGCTGAAACTGGCCGGAATGTCCTGGCTGGACGCCATCTGCCATGCCTTCGCCGCCCTTTCCCTGGGCGGTTTTTCCACCTACGACGCCAGCGTCGGACAGTTCAATTCGCCCCTGATAGAAGGCATCCTGATCGTCTTCATGATGCTGGCGGGGATCAATTTCGCCACCCACTTCGTCGCCTGGCGAGGCCTCAGTCTGAAGTGTTATTGGGCCGATACCGAGGCCAAGGCTTTCGTCGCCCTGATCGCTTCCAGCATCCTGGTGTGCGCCCTGTATCTCTGGGGGGTCGGGACCTACTCCGACTTCGGGGTCGCGCTGCGCCACGTTGCCTTCAATCTTGTCTCGATTGCGACCGATTGCGGATTCGCCAGCGTGGACTACGACAAGTGGCCCAACTTCGTTCCCCTCTGGATGCTCTTCCTTTCGTGTATCGCCGTCTCGTCGGGTTCCACCGGCGGCGGAATCAAGATGATCCGCACCCTGATCCTTTCCCAGCAAGGTTTGCGGGAACTGGAAAAACTGATCCATCCGAACGTGGTCCATCCCATCCGGGTGGGGAGCACGATCATTCCCCAGGCCATCTCCGGGGCGGTGCTTGGGTTCATCTTTCTCTACGCCCTGACCGTCGGAGAGTTGACCTTCTTCCTTGTCGCCAGCGGGCTAGACTTCGTTTCCGCCTTTACGGCGATCATCGCCTGCATCAACAATGCGGGACCGGGTCTCAATGTCGTCGGGCCGGCCCAGAATTACGGTCCCTTGACCGACTTCCAGACCTGGATCTGTTCCCTGGCGATGCTTGCCGGCCGCCTGGAGATCTTTTCCCTGGTGGTTCTGTTCACGCCCTACTTCTGGCGCAAGTGACCGGGGCTCTTGAAAGGCGGATAATTCGGCTCTTTCGACTTCCGGCGAGCCCATCGTGTCCCGACCCCGCAATGACAATTTCCTGCGCGCCCTGCTGAAGGAGCCAACCGACCGTACCCCTCTCTGGCTCATGCGTCAGGCGGGTCGCTACCTTCCGGAATACTGCGAGACCCGCAAGCGGGCAGGCAATTTCCTCAATCTGTGCAAGACGCCGTCGCTGGCCTGCGAGGTCACCCTGCAGCCCCTGGCCCGTTACGACCTGGATGCCGCGATCCTCTTTTCCGACATCCTCACCATCCCGGACGCCATGGGGCTGGGCCTTTATTTCGAAGAAGGCGAAGGGCCCAAGTTCGAGCGGCCCTTGCGCGAGGAATGGGCGATCAACGACCTCTCGGCGCCGGATCCGAACGACCATTTGCGCTACGTGATGGATGCGGTGAGCGAAATCCGTCGTGCCCTCGACAATTCGGTCCCCTTAATCGGTTTTTCCGGCAGTCCCTATACCCTTGCTTGCTACATGATCGAAGGGGGGGGATCGAGCGATTTCCGCCGGATCAAGACCATGCTCTACGACCGGCCCGATCTCCTGCACCGCATCCTGGCGGTGACCGCGGATACGGTGACGGCCTACCTCAATGCTCAGATCGATTCCGGCGCCCAGGCGGTGATGATTTTCGATACCTGGGGCGGTTCCCTCTCGGCAGCGGCCTACCGGGAATTTTCCCTCGCCTATATGGCGCGCATCGTCGCGGGGCTCAAGCGGGAAAAGGGCGGCGAGCGCGTTCCCAGCATCGTATTCACCAAGAATGGCGGCCTCTGGCTCGAAGACATCGCTGCCATCGGTTGCGATGCAGTCGGACTGGACTGGACCATAGACATCGGCGAGGCGCGTCGCCGGGTCGGTAACCGGGTGGCGCTCCAGGGCAACCTGGATCCCAATGTGCTCTTTGCGTCGCCGGAGGTTGTTGCCGCCGAGGCCATCAAGGTCATGGACAGCTATGGTCAGGGCAAGACCGGTCACGTCTTCAACCTCGGCCACGGCATTTCCCAATTCACTCCGCCGGAGAATGTCTCGGTCTTGGTGGAAACCGTTCACGCCTACCAAAGAGTAGGCTAAAGGTCATAGTCGCCGTTCCGGGGGTGTTTAACTTATGCACAGTTCCGGGGCATTCGGTAGGGGAATTTCCTTACCGCCTCTTGACACCGGCAGGAAAACACAACGCGTTGAAAATAAACGGGTTTTTTTGCGCCGAATTTTTCGGCAAAGTGACAAAAATCCTTCAGGACTACCGGGTTAGGGCACTCATCCATGAGCAATCCACAAAGTTATCCACAGTTTTTGGGGACAATTTAAAAAAGCTCAATAAGTTAGAGGGTTGCTGCGTTTTTCAAGAAACAACGCGAAGTATAAAACCCCTGGAAAGCCTCTCCCCGTGAGCTTCTTGCGCGTGGCCCTCGATTTGCCGCTCCATCGCTTTTTCGACTATCGCTGGCCGAACGCGGAAACTGCCGATGTTGGTCTGCGGGTGAGGGTCCCCTTCGGTCGTGGCGAGCGCATCGGGGTCATCGTCGCCGTGGCTCAGAACAGCGATTGGCCAGAAGATCAGTTGCGGCCCGCCAGCGAGATCCTGCGCGATCTTCCGCCGCTATCGCCGCATTTCCTGTCGCTTTGCGAGTTTGCCGCGCGCTACTACCAGGCGCCTCCTGGCGAAGCGCTTCTGCAGGCCCTGCCGGCCGGCCTCAAACGCTTGAGCCCCCCTGTGCGCCGGGCGGGTCGCCGGAATCGCGTTCCGCACCCCGCGGCCGTACCGGATCTGACCGCCGACCAGCGCGTGGCGGTCAGCGCCATCCAGTCCGCCGCCGGCTTCGTTCCCTGGTTGCTCCACGGCATCACAGGCAGCGGCAAGACCGAAGTCTATCTTCGCCTCATCGAAGCCACCCTGGCAGCGGGGCGCCAAGCCCTGGTCCTCGTTCCGGAAATCAATCTCACCCCCCAGCTTGAATTCCGCGTCCGCGCGCGCTTTCCCGCAGCCATCGTCGTGGCGCTGCACAGCGAACTTGCCGAGGCCGCCCGGGAACGGCACTGGCGTGCCGCCCAAGCCGGCGAGGCAGCCATCGTCCTCGGGACCCGGCTGGCGGTGTTCACCCCCATGCCCGACTTGGGGCTGATCGTCGTCGACGAGGAGCACGATCCCTCGTTCAAGCAACAGGACGGCATGCGCTACTCGGCGCGCGATGTGGCCATCTTTCGCGCTCAGCAGGCCGGTATTCCCGTGGTCCTCGGTTCGGCGACCCCGGCGTTGGAAAGTTGGGCCAACGCCCGAGCCGGTCGCTACCGCCTGCTGACCCTCGCCCAACGGGCGGTTCCCGATGCCAAGCTGCCCACGGTCACCCTGGTGGATAGCCGGCGGGAGACGCTCAAGGAAGGTATCGGGGCGGCCTTGGAGGCTGCCCTTGCCGAACGGCTCGAACGCGGGGAGCAAAGCCTCGTCTTCCTCAACCGCCGCGGCTATGCGCCGGTACTCGCCTGCGCCGCCTGCGGCTGGCTCTCGCGCTGCCATCGCTGTGCCGCCAACCTCGTCCTGCATCAGGCCGACCGGCGCTTGCGCTGCCACCACTGCGGATTCGAAGCCCGCGTCCCACGGGCCTGTCCCACCTGCGGCAATCAGGACATCCAGCCCTTCGGGCGCGGGACCCAGCGCCTGGAGGAATGGCTGGGACAGCGTTTCTCCGGAGCCCGCGTCCTGCGGGTGGACCGCGACGCGGTCAAGTCCCGCCGCCAGTGGGAGGCAGTGCTGGAAAGCATCCACGGGGGCGGCGCCGACATCCTGGTCGGCACCCAGATGCTGGCCAAGGGGCACGACTTCCCGCGGCTGACCCTGGTGGGCGCAGTGGGGGCCGATGCCGCCCTGTTCGCCGCCGACTGGCGGGCGCCGGAACGACTCTTTTCCCAACTCATGCAGGTGGCGGGACGCGCCGGCCGGGCCGATCTGCCGGGCGAGGTGCTCATTCAGACCCGTTACCCGGACCACCCCCTCTACGCCGCCCTGGCCGCCCACGATTACCCCGGATTCGCCGCCGCACAACTCGAAGAGCGGCGCCAGGCCGGTTTTCCTCCGTACGCCTATCAGGCCATCCTGCGGGCCGAAGCAGCGGGCATGGCGGAAGCCATCGCCTTTCTCGCTACCGCCCGGGTTCATGCCGAGAACGCAGATTGTCCCGGAGTCACCGCCTACGATCCCATCCCCATGCGGCTCGCCCGGCTCGCCGAGCGGGAGCGGGCGCAACTCCTGGTGGAATCTCCGTCCCGGCGGGCTTTGCAGGACTTCCTGCCGATCTGGCGGGAGAAGATAGAAACGATACGCTGTCCGGGCATGCTGCGCTGGCACCTGGAAGTGGATCCGCTGGAGTGCTGAGCTCAGCCAGCGGGAATCCTAAGCTGAGGCCGCATTTCGATATCCTGCTGAAAGCATAGTTTACGGCATGTCTTCGCGTCAGGCTTCCGTCGCGGGCCAGGAAGCGTGGCAACGCGGTGCGAACGGAAGCTGAATATCGAGGCGGGATCAGCCGCTGCCATTTCCCCTGAGCCAGGCGATTCGATCCAAGAGTTTTCGGCGCCAGCACTCGGCGATCCCCTTGACCTGCGCGATCGCTGCCAGGGCATCGGGGTGAGGGCGGTGGAGGCGACTGGTGGCCAGCGCTTCGGCCAGAGTGGGGGCGGTTGGATCGCGGTCGACCAGCAGGAGCCCATCGCCAGCGCGTACGATGCCGGGAACGAGCACCCGGGCGTACCAGCCGGCGATGCCCTGGGCAGCGATGAAGGCGGCCATGCCCTCGATACCGTAGCGGGCATCGATCTTCCAGCAGGGACTGCGGGGTTGGGTGACCTGAAGGCGGGTTTCGCCCAGAGCGTAGATGTCTCCCGGGCGCACGATCACCTCTTCGCAGCCGGCGGCGGAAAGGTTTTCGCCGATGCTTCCCGCAACAAACTGGGCTGCAGCCGCGGGGAATTCCCGTGCGAGGCGGGCATAGTGCTCGACCGGGAAGCCATGGACGGCCTTTTCGGGGCCGCCGTGGACGCTGCGGTCGGCCTGTTCGTCGCCGGCGAAGCCGGTCGGTCCGAGGGCGATCGGCAGCGGAGCCGCAGACTTGAGGAGGGCGGAAGGGCGGCCGGTGCCGGGCAGCGGAGCGACCCTGCCGATGAAGACGGCGACCGGTTGCGGGGTCATGGCCGATTCCACAGCCAAGCCGCACCCCGCACTCCGGAGGAGTCGCCGTGGCGGGGAGGGACCAGGCGGGTGCGGATGCATTCCGAAAAGACATGCCGACCCCAGAGGCGAGGGACGACTTCGTAGAGCGAGGCTATCCCCGAGAGGCCGCCTCCCAGAACGATCACCTCCGGGTCGAAGACGTTGATGATCCCGGCAAGGGCACGCGCCAAGCGCTCGCGGTAGCGGGCAAGGGTAGCTTCGCAGTCCGGGTCCCCGGTCGCGGCCCGGGCGGCGATGGCGGCGGCGTCGAGGCTTGCTCCGGTGGACGCACGGTGGTCGGCGGTCAGAGCCGGGCCACTCAGGTAGGTTTCGATACAGCCGAGGCGGCCGCAATAGCAGGGGGGCGGAGGCAGATCGCCGGGAGAAGGGGCGGGCAGGGGGTTGTGGCCCCATTCGCCGGCAATGGCGTTGGCGCCGACCAGGACCCGGCGGTGGACCACCAGACCGCCACCGACTCCGGTACCGAGAATGACTCCGAACACGGTCGCCGCATCCGCGGCAGCCCCGTCAATGGCCTCCGAGAGGGCGAAACAGTTGGCGTCGTTGGCCAGCCGGACTTCCCGCTGAAGCAGGGCCTGCAGATCGCGACGCAGAGGCCGACCGTTGAGCCAGGTGGAATTGGCGTTGCGGATGCATCCGTCCACCGGTGATTCGGACCCGGGAATGCCGATTCCCACGCTGCCTCGTTGGCCGAGTTCGGCCTCGGCTTCCTCGACCAGAGCCGAAACGGCGCCTACCGTGGCTTGGTAATCGTTGCGCGGAGTATCTCTGCGGCGCCGCAGAAGGAATCTTCCCCGGGGGCCGAGAGCGGCGACCTCAATCTTGGTGCCGCCCAAATCGATACCCAGGCGCAGCGGCGGGCGGGAACCAAGGGGCATCAGACGCGGATCGCCACGCCCTTCACGTTGCCATGGGTGGTGGTGAAGGTGCGCAGCACGCTGCAGCCGGCCTCCAGGAGGAGGGTGAACAGATTGCGCTCCGAATACAGGCATACCGGGTGGTGTAGGTCGTAGCGAGCCGCGACCTCCGGCGCCAGGCAGCAGAATCGTTCGGACAGAACCACCTCGCTGCCCGGGTAAGCATCGGCCAGCTCAGAATGCAGCCCGAGAATGGAAACGTAAAGTTTGCCCCCGATCTTGAGGCGCAGCAGGAGTTCATGGACCAGCCGTCTAGCCTGTTCATAACGCACCCCGCACAGCCCTCGCTGGATGACCGCGACGTCGAAGGGCTCGCCGGTGAGCGTGTCGGCGAGGCCGAGAAAATCGAATGTGCTGAAAGCAATTTCGTCCCGGAACCCAGCGCCAGCGGCCACGGCCAGCGCGCGCTCTGCCTGTGCGGCGTCGTCGCCAACGGTGACGCGGGCGCCAGCTGTAGCCATGGCAACCGCGAGATCGGTCGCAGCCGTGGGGACAACCAAGGCCGAAACCGCGTTGCCCAAGCGCTGGCGGCGGATGATTTCCTCGAGGGCTAGTCGTTCGAGTTCGTCGGCACCCGTCGCCAATAGATTGGCTGTAGTATAGGTGGTGTTCATAAGTCTCCCCTCATACATTCTCCACGATAACCGGGAGATATTTCAATCGGGATACGCATGCTTGTGAAATTTATTTCGAGCGAGACCGGCGAACTCATCATGTTCGCCGAGGTGGCCCGGCAACTCCTGCTGGCGCTTGGGAAGCACTGCACGGCCCGCGGCGGTATCACGGCCGACGAAATGCCTGCGGCCGCAGCAAGGCTGCGGCGTGCGGTCGAGCGCGGAAGCGCGCCGCCAACGCAAGCAGACGATGGGGATGAAGCGCCGGTTCCGTTGGGGAACCGGGCCTGGCCTTTCATCGACATGCTGGAAAGAACCTCGCGGGGAGGTCAGCGGGCGAATATCGTCTGGGAAGCGCCGGGGGACTTTTCCGCCTGAAGGCTGCCGGCGACGCGGGAAGCGTCAGAACAGCTCGATGTCGTCGCCCTTTTCCTTCATTTCCGCCATGTACTGATGGACCGCCTCATGGACGGGAACGCCCGCCATGACGGCGTCGAACATCGCGACTTCCTCGCGCATGGTGTACTTGGAACGGATCTTATCCTGCAGCGCGACCCATTCCGCCGGGTTGTAAAGCCGCGCCTGGTTGGATACCAGATCGCTCAGGGAGCCTAGACTGACGCCCACGTGGGCCAGCCGCTGGACCAGCTTATCGTAGAACTGGAAGGCGATCACCGCCTGGTGGACCATGGCGGAAACCTCGTCGGAGGTCCCGACCAAGCGGGCCTTCGCTGCTGCGACCTCCGGGGTGTCGGGTAGTGTCTGGACAGTTTCCGACAGGAGACGCATGCATTCGGCCATGGCCGTGAATGAACCGGTGAGCACATCGACCGAGGCATTGCTTTCGGTCATCGCCGCCTCGATCTGCACTGCAGACAGTTCCAGCATCAGCACGGTTTCCCGCACCTGGCTCCAGTTCAGATCCGGTGCGCGGGCCGAGGTGCCGCGGGGGGTGTTCGTCTCGTCTGCCATCTTGTTTTCCCTCGATCCTTCTTCTTGCGCAGGGACTATACCGTAAGTGGCTCCCGTTTCGGTAGGCCGGTGCCTTGCGGAAAACGGCTAACCGGAGGCCCGGCCCCCACCTCCGATGAAGACCGGCTCGGGCAACAGGTCGATACCGAAGCGCTGCCTCACGTCTCTCTGGACTGCGGTCATTAGGGCGCGGACATCGGCACCCCGGGCACCTCCCCGATTGACCAGGACCAGGGCCTGTCCCTCGTACATACCTGCCGGCCCCAGATCGCGCCCCTTCCAGCCGGCCTGCTCGATGAGCCAGCCGGCGGCCAGCTTCACGCGGCCGTCTGGCTGAGGATAGCGGGGCAGGGTGGGATGCCGCGCGGCAAGGGCGTCGGCGGCAGAGGCATCGACGATGGGATTGTGGAAAAAACTGCCCGCGTTGGGTACCAAAGCAGGGTCGGGAAGCTTGCGTCGGCGGATGGCGATGATCGCCGCCGCGACATCCGCGGGGCTGGGAGCGGTGATGTCCCGCGCAGCCAGTTCCTTTGCGAGATCGCCATAGCGGCAGTTGGCCGACCAGGACTTCGGCAGACGAAAGCTTACCGCGACGATGGCGAAGCGGCCGGAAAGATGCCAGCCTTCCTGTTTGAAGATGCTGTCCCGGTAGTCGAAACGGAAGTCCTCAGGACCAAAGGCGACGAGACAGCGGGTGGCGAAGTCGTAGGCATCCACCCGGGCGATCCGTTCGCCCACTTCCAGGCCGTAGGCGCCGATGTTCTGGATCGGTGCCGCACCTACCGTTCCGGGAATCAGGGAAAGGTTTTCCAGGCCCGGCCAGCCCTGGTCCAGCGTCCATTGGACAAAGTCGTGCCAGTTTTCGCCCGCACCGGCCTCGATGAACCAAGCTTCGGCGTCCTCCGCGACCCGGCGTCTTCCGGGAATTGCCATGTGCAGAGCCAAGCCGTCGAAGTCGCCTTCCACGACCAGATTGCTCCCTCCGCCGAGGATGAAGCGGGGACTCCCCTGGGCTTCCGGTTCGTGGAGCTGCCCGACCTCGGTTACGCGTCGATAGCGCGCTGCCCGACCGGGAAGGGCGAGGGTGTTGAGGGGGGTGAGGTCGATGTTAGTCGCGGTTGAGCCCATGCGAAGTCTCTTGGTGATTGCCTTATGGTCCGGTGCTCCAGAGGTAGGGCTACTATTGCTGCTGGCCCTGCCGCTCAAGATTGGCGGTGGGCGCCAAATTTCGAAGTGCGGTCCCAGCTTGTCGTCCGATACTGGGTCGGATTGGAGCACAACTTACTTTGAACTTCCTCAGTCGATATAAGAGCGCCACCCAACCTGCCCGCGTTTTCAGCGAGGCGTGGATAGAAAGCAATTTCCAATGCCCCCAATGCGCCGACGGGTTGTGTCGGACGCCCAATAACACTGTAGCCATGGATTTTCTGTGCAGGACCTGTAGGCAAGGATTTGAGCTCAAGAGCAAGAAGGGAGTCTTTGGCAAAACGATTCCTGATGGGGCCTACGCCTCAATGCTAACCAGAATTCGATCAGGCCAAAGCGCCAATTTGATCCTTCTCAGCTATACGGAAGAATACGAGACCAGAAGCGTGGTCGCGATCCCGAAGCGATTTCTTGTAGCGGAGATCGTCGTCCCGAGAACGCCGCTGGGAAACCACTGCCGACGAGCGGGCTGGCAGGGATGCAACATCAATATCGGATTGCTCCCGCCGGAAGGAAGAATTGCGTGCGTCAAGGAATTCCAGGCTGTACCCCAGGACGAAATACAGCGAGAATGGAAAAGAACAGCCTTTCTGGACGAGGGCAACGCAGACTCCAGGGGCTGGTTAACCGTCACCATGGGGACTGTTTCTCGGCTGAGTTCGGAGTCATTCTCCTTGGCCGATGTCTATAGCGCCGAGCCCGAGCTGGCTCGACTCTTTCCCAACAACAAGCACATAAAAGCAAAGCTAAGACAACAGTTACAGGCGCTCAGGGACCTGGGTTGGTTGTCGTTTCTCGGGGGCGGAAGGTATGCCGTCAACCGGGGCTGTAACCGCATGTAATCGAATTCGACGAAGAGAATCGCTAGAGCAAGGGCGCCAGCCACCGTTCCGCCTCTGAAACTGGCATCCCCTTGCGCCTTGCCCAGTCTTCCAACTGATCCCGCCCGATCTTGGGGATCGCGAAATAGCGGGCGGCGGGGTGGCCGATGAAGAAGCCGGCGACGGCGGCGGCGGGGGTCATGGCGCAGGATTCCGTGAGTCCCATGCCCGCGTTGGCCGGAGCATCGAGGAGGGCGAAGAGGTCGCGCTTGGCCGTATGGTCCGGGCAGGCCGCATAGCCCGGGGCGGGCCGGATGCCCATGTAGGCTTCGGCGATGAGTTCGTCGTTGGTGAGCGATTCGTCGGCGGCGTAAGCCCAGAATTCCTGCCGTACCCTCTGGTGAAGCCACTCGGCAGCGGCTTCGGCAAGGCGGTCGGCGAGGGACTTGAGCAGGATGGCCGAGTAGTCGTCGTTGGCGGCTTCGAATTCGGCCACCTTGGTTTCGATTCCCAGGCCGGCCGTGACGGCGAAGGCGCCACAGTAATCTCGCTGGCCGACGAAATCGGCCAGGGCGATGTTCTGCCGCCCGGCGGGCTGCTTGTGCTGCTGTCTCAGTCCGACCCAACGCCCGAGTTCCATGTTGCGGGACTCGTCGGCGTAGAAAACGATGTCGTCGCCCAGGCCGGCAGCCGGCCAGAGGCCGAAGACGGCGCGGGCGCACAGCCATTGTTCCTCAATGATGCGGGTCAGCATGCGGCGCGCGTCGTCGAACAGCTGGCGGGCGGTTTCGCCCACGGTTTCGCTTTCCAGGATTGCCGGGTAGCGGCCGGCGAGTTCCCAGCTCTGGAAGAAGGGGGTCCAGTCGATGAACAGCGCGAGCTCGGCGAGGTCGATATCGAGAGCACGAACGCCGACCACTGCCGGCACGGTGGGCGTGTGGGGCTCGTTCCACGTGAAACGATTGGCCCGGGCCTCCGCCAGGGAGACCAGCGTGGCGCCCTTGCGCCCGGCGTGCTCAGCGCGCAAAGCCTCGTATTCGGTGGCGACTTCGTCCACGTAACCTGCTCTCTGCTCCGCCGACAGGAGCTTGGTGGCGACGCCCACGGCGCGCGAGGCGTCCGGTACATAGACCACCGGACTGTCGGTATTGGTGGCGATCTTGATCGCCGTGTGCGCACGACTGGTCGTCGCGCCGCCGATCAGCAAGGGCTGGGTGAATCCTTGGCGCTTCATTTCGGCGGCGACATGGGCCATTTCTTCCAGCGAGGGCGTGATCAGTCCGGAGAGGCCGATGATGTCCGCCTTGTGCTCGCGGGCGGCATGCAGGATATTCTCGCAGGGCACCATGACGCCGAGATCGATCACGTCGTAGCCGTTGCAGCCGAGCACGACGCCGACGATGTTCTTGCCGATATCGTGCACGTCGCCCTTGACCGTTGCCATCAGGATGCGCCCCTTGGAGCCGATGCCCGAGCGGGCCTTTTCCGCCTCGATGTAGGGCACCAGGTGGGCGACCGCCTGCTTCATGACTCGGGCTGATTTCACCACCTGGGGCAGGAACATCTTCCCGGCGCCAAAGAGGTCGCCGACGTGGTTCATGCCCGCCATGAGCGGGCCTTCGATGACGGCCAGAGGCGGTTTGCCCAGCGCTTCCAGTTTGGCCCTCACCTCTTCCGTGTCGGCCACGACAAAATCGGTAATGCCCTTGACCAGAGCGTATTCCAGGCGCTTCTCCACCGGCTGCTCGCGCCAGGTGAGATCGGGTCCGGAGTCCTTGGCCTTGCCTTCCTTGACGGTCTGGGCAAACTCGACCAGGGCATCCCCGGCACCTGGATGGCGGTTGAGCACGACGTCTTCGACCTTCTGCCGCAGGTTTGGCTCCAGGTCGTCGTAGACGCCGAGCATGCCGGCATTGACGATGCCCATGGTCATGCCGGCCTGGATGGCGTGGTACAGGAAGACGGTGTGGATGGCCTCGCGCACCGGGTCGTTGCCGCGGAAGCTGAAGGAGACGTTGGACACCCCGCCCGAGATGTGGGCGTGGGGGAGATTGGCCTTGATCCAGCGCGTCGCTTCGATGAAATCGACGGCGTAGTTGTCGTGCTCGGGAATTCCCGTGGCGATGGCGAAGATGTTGGGGTCGAAGATGATGTCTTCGGCAGGGAAACCCATCCCCGTCAGAAGGGCGTAAGCCCGGCTGCAGATCTCGGTCTTGCGGGCGTAGGTATCGGCCTGACCCTTTTCGTCGAAGGCCATGACGATGACTGCGGCGCCATAGCGGCGGGCGAGCTTGGCCTGTTCCAGGAACTTGGCCTCCCCCTCCTTCATCGAGATCGAATTGACGATCCCCTTGCCCTGGACGCACTTCAGACCGGCTTCGATGACTTCCCACTTGGACGAGTCGAGCATGATCGGCACCCGCGAAATGTCGGGCTCCGAGGCGACGAGCTTGAGGAAGCGGTCCATGGCGGCGACCGAGTCCAGCATCGCCTCGTCCATGTTGATATCGATCACCTGGGCGCCGTTCTCCACCTGCTGCCGGGCCACCGCCAGGGCGTCGTCGAAGCGCCCTTCGAGGATCATGCGGGCGAAGGCGCGGGAGCCGGTGACGTTGGTGCGTTCGCCGACATTGACGTAAAGCGAGCCGGCGCCGACGTTGAAGGGCTCCAGGCCGGAAAGCCGCAGGGCAGTTGCCGGGGTCGGAAGAGCGCGGGGGAGTACGCCGGCAACCCGGGCCGCGATCGCGCGGATGTGGTCGGGGGATGTACCGCAGCAGCCGCCGACGATATTGACGATGCCCGTGCGTGCCCAGCCCTCGATTTCATCGGCCAACATGTCGGGAGTCTCGTCGTAGCCCCCGAAGGCGTTGGGCAAGCCTGCGTTGGGGTGGGCGGAGACGAGGCAGTCGCAGACGCGGGAGAGTTCCTCGACGTAGGGGCGCAACTCCTTGGCTCCCAGGGCGCAATTGAGTCCGAAGGAGAGCGGTCGCACGTGGCGCAGGGAATTCCAGAAGGCCTCGGCGGTCTGGCCCGAGAGAGTGCGGCCGGAAGCGTCGGTGATGGTGCCCGAAATCATGACCGGCCAGCGTCGGCCGGTTTTCTCGAAGAAGGTTTCGATTGCGAAGAGGGCGGCCTTGGCGTTCAGCGTGTCGAAGACCGTCTCCACCAGCAGGATGTCGGCGCCGCCCTCGGTGAGGCCGGTGATCGCCTCGAAGTAATTCGCCACCAACTCGTCGAAGCTGACGTTGCGGTAGCCGGGGTCATTGACGTCCGGCGAAATCGACGCGGTGCGGCTGGTGGGGCCGAGGACGCCAGCGACGAAGCGGGGCTTGCCGGGATCTCTCGCGGTGTATTCGTCGCACAGCCTGCGGGCGAGGGCGGCCCCTTCGAAGTTCAGCTCATAGACAATCTCGGTCAGGTTGTAGTCGGCCTGGGAGACCGCGGTGGAATTGAAAGTGCACGTCTCCAGGATGTCGGCACCGGCTTCCAGGTACTCCCGGTGGATGCCGCCAATGACATCCGGCCGGGTGAGAACGAGAAGATCGTTGTTGCCCTTGACGTCGTGGGGGTGGGCCTTGAAGCGCTCGCCTCGGTAGTCGGATTCGGTGAGGCTGTGACGCTGGATCATGGTGCCCATGGCGCCGTCGAGGACGAGGAGGCGCTGGGCAAGCAGGGAAGAGAGTTCGGCGGTGCGATCGGGCTGCATGAGGGGTCCTCGGCAAAGCTGGATCACCGGCGGGTGCCGTTAAGGCAAACGGCGCCACAAACCGGAGGATGTAAGGTTTGCGAGCGCCGTTGGTCGTTGCCGAGCCTGGCCCTGGTGAGTTGGGGTCGCAGCGCTCCTCGGCAAAGGGGCAGTTTACTTCCCCTCCGGCGGACTGCCAAGACCGCGACTTGCTATGAACGGCGCGAAACGCGCCGAATGCCGGTCAGTTGTGCGATTCGATGCGGCGCGATGTGGTCTTGACCAGTCCGTCGTCCAGATTGAAATGAACGTGGAAATGGGCTTCCTCGGTAGACATGAGACCCGCCACCCGCCAGTCCCAGATTTCTTCCCGCAAGTTGCCGTACACCTCGGTCTTGCCGGGCTTGCCCAGCAGCCGTCGAACCTCTTCGCGGGTCATGCCGGGTCTGACCCGGGCCTGGAAATCCGCAGTGAGAACCTGCTCTATCCGGAGCAGAACGCCGCTCGGATCGAACGTGAGCATGTGGCATTCGATCCCGTTCGGTTGGCGGTTGTATTCCCAGGTCGTCGAGCCATCCGGATTGGCGTGTTCGAAGGATGGATTGCCCATGCGGGCACGGACTTCGGCGACCGTGGAGACGCCCGGCCTGAGCTCCTGCAGATTCACGTTGTCGCAGGCCGGTAGCAAGGCCCCGACCAAGGCGGCGGAGGCGGCGGTGAGCCAAGCAGGTGTCTTCATGGGTACTCCATGGCGAAAAGGCTGAATTTACGCCCTCGCCGCACCCGGACCCGTGGGGTCCGGTCCGGATTGGGCAGGGAGGCTGCGATGGTGCAGGAGGGCGAATAAACCGCCGAGGGAGAGGAGCCCGGCCATGCCAAACGCCAGGTGCAAGGTCGTTCCCCAGAGGAGGGGTGCCAGGGCGGCGGCTACCAGACCGTTGAAGGTCGCTTGCAGGAAGGTCTGGCAGGAAGCTGCGAGGCCGCGCTGAGCGGCATAGGGATCGAGGGCGTAAAGGGTCAGGGTGGGAACCGCCAGGGCCATGCCGCAGGTGTAGAAGAAGATGGGAGCGACGCTCCAGGGTAGCCCGGGAGGAAGCAGAAGATTGATGACCAGGTTTCCGATGGCGGCCGTCCCCATCAATCCGTAGCCGGAGGCCACGGTCCGCGGACGCGAGAGGCGGCCGGCCACGCGCCCGGAAATCCAAGACCCCGTCAGCAGCCCGGTCATCGAGGGACCGAAAAGCCAGAGAAATCCGGTTTCGGAAACCCCGAGATGCTTCATCAGAAACATCGGGGCCGAAAGCACGTAGAGGAAGAAGCCGGCAAAATTGAGGGCAATCGCACCGCAGACGAAAAGGAAGCGGGGGGTGGTAAGCACCTGTTTGTAGGTGGCCCAGAGGTAGGCCGGTCTGAGGGTCTGGCGCTTGTCGGGCGGGAGGGTCTCCGGCAAAAGGCGGTGGCAGGCCAGGGCGAGGCTGGCGGCTAGGAAGGCGAGGAAGGCAAAGGGTGATCGCCAGCCGAAAAAGGAATGGAGCCAACCCCCGATCAGCGGCGCCAGCGCAGGGGCGAAGGCGAACATCATCGTGATGTGGGCCATCAGCCGCTGCGCTGGCGGACCGTCGAACAGATCGCGGACGATGGCCCGGCTGACGACGATTCCGGCTCCCGCGCCGATCCCCTGGACGGCCCTGAGCAGCCAGAGGTGCTCGATGCGGGTGGCCAGGGCGCAGCCGAGCGAAGCCAGGCAGAAGATCGCCAGGGCGGCGATGACCACGCGGCGGCGTCCCAGGGCGTCGGAGATCGCCCCGTGCCAGAGGGTCATGGCCGCGAAGGGGAGCAGGTAGGCGGAAAGGGTTTGCTGGACCGCCAGGGGGCTGGCGCCCAGGTTCGCCCCCATCTCCGGGAAGGACGGGAGATAGGTGTCGATGGCAAATGGGCCGAGGGCCGCGAGGGCCGCCAGGAGAATGGCGATCCCCCGGGGGGCCGGATGACCGGTCTTGGTCAGTTCAGCCATGTGCGAGCCGCCGATACTGGATCGCCTCGGCCACGTGGGGGGCGCGGATGGCATCGCTGCAGGCCAGATCGGCCACGGTCCGGGCCACCTTGAGGATGCGGTGCCAGGCGCGGGCGGAGAGATCCAGTCTGGCCATGGCCTGCCGCAGGAGGGCGGCGGCTTCTTCCTCGGGGATGCAATGCGCGTCGACCTCAGCCGCGTTGAGGCGGGCATTGGTCTTTCCCTGGCGCTGGTGTTGTTTTTCCAGGGCCAGGGTGACCCGTTCGCGGATCGAATCGGAGGATTCTCCCTCGGGGCGGGCCAGCAGGACTTCGCCGGCCAGGGCCGGGACTTCGATATGCAGGTCGATGCGGTCGAGCAGGGGCCCGGAGACGCGGCCCCGGTAGCGGGCAATCTGATCCGGGGTGCAGCGGCAGCGGCCGGAGGGGGATCCCTGGTGGCCGCAGGGGCAAGGATTCATCGCGGCCACCAGTTGGAATTCGGCCGGGAAATCGGCCTGGCGCGCCGCCCGGGCGATATGGATGCGGCCGCTTTCCAGCGGTTCGCGTAGGGTCTCCAGCACCTTGCGGTCGAATTCGGGCAATTCGTCCAGGAAAAGGATGCCCTGGTGGGCGAGGGATATCTCTCCGGGCCGGGGCGGATTCCCGCCCCCGACCAGGGCCACCGCCGACGCCGTGTGGTGGGGACTCCGGATGGGCCGGCGAGCGAAGGCGGCGGGTCGAAACTGGCCGGCCAGGGAAAGGATCGCCGCCGACTCCCGGGCGGCGACCGGCGAGAGGACGGGTAGCAGACCGGGCAGTCGTGCCGCCAGCATGGACTTGCCGGCACCCGGCGGTCCCAGCATCAATAGGGAATGGCCGCCTGCGGCGGCGATCTCCAGGGCGCGCTTGGCCTGAGCCTGGCCGCGAACCTCCGCGATATCCGGAACAGGATCGACGGTCTGGGCGATCATGGCAGTTGCCGCCGGCAAGGATTCTCGCCCGCACAGATGGGCGCATACCGCAAGCAGCGTTGCCCCGGAAAGGATCTCGCCGCTGCCGGCGAGAACCGCCTGGGCAGCGCTCTCTTCGGGCAGGATGAAGCGGCGGCCGTCACCGGCGGCTTGCAGGGCCATGGCGAGGGCGCCGCGGATCGGCCTCAATTCGCCGGAAAGCGACAATTCACCGGCGAATTCGTGGCTATCCAGAAGTTGGGACGGGATCTGGCCGCTGGCAGCCAGGATGCCCACCGCGATGGGCAGGTCGAAGCGCCCGGATTCCTTGGGCAAATCGGCCGGGGCGAGATTGACCGTGATGCGGCGGGCGGGAAATTCGAAGCCGGAATTGACCACGGCGGCGCGGACACGGTCGCGAGCCTCGCGGACCTCGACATCGGGGAGACCAACCAGGGTGAAACCGGGAAGTCCCGCTGCGAGATGGACTTCGACCTGCACCGGCGGGGCAGTCAAGCCGTCAAGGCCGCGGCTATGAACGACGGCCAGGGCCATGGCCGGGTGCGACCTTATTGTCCTGCGCGCTGACGCTCCAGGGCGTCGACCCGGGCTTCCAGTTCCCGGAGTTTCTCCCGGGTCCGGGCCAGCACCTGGGCCTGGACGTCGAATTCTTCCCGGGTCACGACGTCGAGACGGGCCAGAAATCCGGCAACAAGCGCTTTGGCGTTCTTCTCGAAATCCTTGGCGGGGGTGGACGCCAGGAGTGTATTCAATTTGCCACCGAGGTCGTCGAGAAGCTTGGGATCGAGCATGGTGCAGTCCTCTGGATAAGCAAGTAAGTGTAGCATAGCCCGCGCCCGGAATCGCTCCCGCCACCTGGGTTCCAGATTGGTGCGCATCCTATGCAGTAAGCACCACAACGGTGCGTCGTCCGGTTTGTAATGGATCGATGCCATAAGCAATTCATTGATTGCTATCAATTTTTTGCTCTGGCATGGGTCATGCTATTGCTGTGCTGCACAAATTTCATTTTCCTGTCAGGAGAGAAACGATGAAGAAGTCACTGCTCGCTGTCGCGTTGACGACGGCCTTTGCCCTTCCCGCCCTAGCGGCCGATGCGCCTGCTGCGCCTGAGGCCAAGAGTCCCCACACCATCACCGGCAATCTCACGCTGGCCTCCAGCTACCGATTCCGCGGTATCGACCAGACCTTTGGCAAGCCTGCCATCCAGGGCGGTGTCGACTACAGCCACGAAAGCGGGATTTACCTCGGAAACTGGAACTCCAACGTGAATTCCGGCGCCGGCTATGCCGAAGGCAACCTCGAAATGGACTTCTACGGCGGCTGGAAGGGCGCTTTCGGTGACTTCGGAGTCGACGTCGGCGTGCTCTATTACTACTATCCGGGCAGCAGCGCCCGCCCGCTTTCAAACACCAACTTCAAGCACCTCACTGCCCGCTCCGGCGGTACGGTCAGCAATACCGAAGTCTATGTCGGTGCCAGCTGGAAATTCCTGTCCCTCAAGTACAGCTATGCAGTGGGCGATTACTTCGACTTGCCGGATTCCGAAGGCAGCAGCTATCTCGACTTGTCCGCCAACTACGATCTCGGCGATGGCTGGGGCGTCAACGGTCACCTGGGTCACTTCTTCGCGAACGACTACTCCTACAACACTGCCGGCAGCCGTGGCATCAGCTACACGGACTGGAAGATCGGTGTGACCAAGGACATCAGCGGATGGGTTTTTGGCCTGGCCTATATCGGCACCAATGCCAACGGCAGCTGTTCCAAGGGTGAGTTCTACTGCTTCGCCAATTCCCTGAACAAGTCCGGGAACATCGGCAGCGACACCAAGGACGCCGGACGCGGTATCGCCGTCCTGTCCGTCACCAAGAACTTCTAATCACGCTTCTCAATCCCGTCGGCGACCCGGCCGGCGCCGACGGGGTACGTTTTCAACCTTATGAGGATCTACTCATGAAATTCGTAACCGCCATCATCAAGCCCTTCAAGCTTGACGAAGTGCGTGAAGCGCTGTCCGCCATCGGTGTACAGGGCATCACCGTCACGGAAGTGAAAGGTTTCGGCCGGCAGAAAGGGCACACCGAGCTATACCGAGGTGCCGAATATGTGGTCGATTTTCTCCCCAAGGTGAAGGTCGAGGCCGCCATCAAGGACGACCAGATCGACCAGGTCATTGAAGCCATCGAAAAGTCAGCCAGTACTGGCAAGATCGGCGACGGCAAGATTTTTGTCTTCGATCTCGAACAAGTCATTCGCATCCGGACCGGCGAAACCGGTACCGATGCCTTGTAAAGGGAGCAGCGTGCCATGAAAAGAATTTT
>DAORDK010000042.1:0-25565 GCA_035345935.1 Rhodocyclaceae bacterium
CACCCTGTTCTATCGCCGCATCCCGGCGGGCAATCTGGCCTTCGTCTCCCAGTCCGCCGGCGTCTGCCTCAACGTCCTCGACTGGGCCTTCAGCAACGATTTCGCCCTTTCGGCGGTCTTCGGGCCGGGCGCCGGCGGGGACGTGGATCTGCCTGAAATCCTCGATTTCCTCGCCACCGATGCCAAGACCGAGGCCATTCTTCTTTATCTCGAAGGCATCCGCTCCAGCCGCCGCTTTCTCAGCGCGCTACGGGCAGCCGCCCGCAGCAAGCCGGTGGTCGCCGTCAAGGCGGGCCGCACGGCCCTGACCGCTGCGTTGGCACACACCCATTCCCAGGCCACGGGAGGCGTGGACGCCAGTTTCGATGCAGCCTTGCGGCGGGCAGGTGCCCTGCGGGTTCCGACCGTCGGCGACCTGTTCACCGCCGCCCGGGCGCTGGCCAGCCCGCGGCGGCCGGCAGGCAATCGTCTGGCCATCGTCGCCAATGGCGGAGGCCCTGCTCTCCTGGCTGCCGACGCCGCCGTCCAGCAGGGATTGCAACTCGCCCGTTTCATTCCGGCGACCAAGGCCAAGCTGGCGATGGGACTGCCGATTTCCTGGTCCCAGGGCAATCCGGTGGATGTCCTGATCGATGCCAGCGCGGAGCGCTTTGCGACCGCCATCGGGCTCTGCCTTGCCGACCCGGGCGTGGATGGCGTTTTGGTGGTCGTCGCGCCCAACGGTCTTTCGGATCCGGTGGACACCGCCCGCCGCATCCTGGACGTCCAACGGGAAGCGGGCAAACCTATCCTGGTCAGCCTGATGGGCGAGTCGTCGGTCGCCGAAAGCCGCGCGCTCTTGACCCGAGCCGGAGTTCCCGCCTTCCGGACCCCGGAAAGCGCCGTCGCCGCTTACGCCTTCATGGCTGAATTCGTCCGCAACCAGGAACTCCTGCTCGAGACTCCAGCCTCGATCTCCCACCGCAAAGCGCCTGCCGCCCCCGCAGCCAAGGTGGTCATCGACTTCGCCATACAGGCTGGTCGCGAGACGCTGACCGAAGGTGAGGTCCGCCGCATCGCCGAAGCCTTCCATCTGCCGCTGCTTCCTGCGGATTCTCCCGCCGACCCGACGGCTCGGCAGTTGGTCGTACGACTGGAATCGGATCCGCTCTGGGGACCGGTCCTCAGCCTGGACGATGGCTCGCCCCTGTCGCGCAGCCTCGCCTCCCGCGCCTTGCCGCCCCTTAATGAGCGTCTGGCCCGCGAGCTTCTGACGGCGCCCGGAGTCTCGCCGCTGACGGGCGATCCCGAAGGCAGCAGTGCCCGGACCCGCCAGCTCACCGACATACTCTTGCGCATATCGGAAATGGCCTGCGAACTTCCCGCTCTGCGCAATCTGGAACTCCCCGTGCGCCTGGGCGAAACCGCCGCGCTATGCGGCCTCTCGATCCGCCTGCGGCCCTGGAGCGGCGAGTCCTGGCGCTATGGCCACATGGCGATCTGCCCCTATCCCCTCTCTCTGGAAAAGGTGGCCCATGGCAAGGACCGCAAGGAATTCCGCCTGCGCCCCATCCGCCCCGAGGATGCCGACGCTTTCCAGGAATTTGTCCGGGGTTTGAGCGAGCGCTCCCGCTATACCCGGTTTTTCGGCAGCCTCAGAGAACTCTCCCGGGAACAACTGGTTCGCCATACCCAGATCGATTACGACCGGGAGATGGTCCTGGTCGCCACGGAGCGGGACGAGCACGCCGTCGAGTCGATAATCGGCGAGGCGAGCTACACGGTCCTGCCCGACAGCCATGGGTGCGAATTCGGCGTCGTGGTGGCTGATCGGGTGGCCGGTCGGGGAATCGCGACCCAGCTTATGGGGAGCCTTCTTGACGCCGCCCGCCAGCGCGGACTGCGCACCATGGTCGGGGAGGTGTTGAAGGACAATGGGCCGATGAAGGGATTGGTCAGTTCACTGGGTTTTGCCGTGGCGCAGGCCGATGACCCGGATATCCTCAAGGTTACCCGCAAGCTCAACGATCGCTGACCCGCCGGCCGGGTCGGAACTGAAACTCGTCGTCGTAGTAATCCGGCTTGGCATTGCCCGCGACGACCCCCGGTATCCCAAGTAGGGGCAGGGGCTGCAGATCGCGGGGACGCGCCGGAAACCCATCGGCCAGGTCGGCGGCCAACCGGGCATCGAGGTCAGCGAACTGGCCCTCCCACGACCCAGCGTGCCAACCCGGCGGAACGGCGTAGAGAACCGCCTTGCCGGTCAGCCCGCGGAACGGCGCCAGGAGATGTTCGCAGGTGGCATGGCCGAAGATGAAACAGCGCAGCTTGCGCTCGACCTCGGAGCGCCTCTTCCAGAACAACGCTTTCCAGCGGAACCCGCGTAGGAGATCGAGGAGCGAGGCATCCTCGGCGGTCACGATGACCCCGCATTCGTCCAGATGGGTCAGAGCGTCGCGTCGCGGACCCCTCGCCGAAGGGCTCCGGGCCTGGACGTGGGCTGCATTGAGGGCCGCTTTGGCGCGGGGGAAGGCCAGCCAGACCAGGGCATTGAACGCATCGTGCCGACAGTTCGGCCGCGTCGCCAGTTCACCCTTTTGCCAGATTCTTTCCTCGTACCCGAGGCCGTCATCGCTGGGGACGGTCAGGCGCAGGGGACGTCCGGCCGCGTTGGTCAGCCCGGCGGAGGCAAACCGTTGCGGTACGATCTCCTGCAAGCTTCCCGTCGGATCGCCGCCCGGCGGCATGGGAAGGCGCAGCAGTCCGGCCTCCCCGCCGGAGACGCCGATCACGCGCCGGCGGCCTTGGGTGCGGGTGCCGGCTCGAATACCGGCGTGCCTTCCTTCTCGGAGAAGGTGCCGATCAGATCGCCGATGCCATCGTCGGGCTCTTCGCGAATCGGCGCGAAACCCTCGCAGGTCTCGGTTTCTGTCGCGAACATCTGCTTTCCCGCCCGGACCACGAAGGCGCCAGAGGGGACCCGAAAGACTTCCACCTTGGTCTTCGGCGAAAATTCCCCGATCAGATGCCGCCGCATGCAGTTTGGCATGCGTGCGACGACGAGGTAGAACTTGACCTTGCTGTCCCAAAGGAAAGTCTGCTCGCGTACCAGACTCAAATTGTGCTTGCCGGTCTGGTCGAGCTGGTAGGTCGCCCCGTCATTGATACAGCCGGCGAGGCTCAGCGGCACCAGGAGGGCGCCGAGACGCAGAAATCCGGAAAGGGTCACAGCATCCTCCATTTGAGGGTTTCCCCAGCCCGCAGAGGGACCAGGGTATCGCCACCGGCATAGGGAAAGTGAGCCGGGACGGCAAATTCTTCCCGCACCAGGGTAACGGTCGCCGAATTGCGCGGCAGTCCGTACCAGTCCGCCCCGTGGAAGCTCGCAAAGCCCTCCAGCCGATCGATCGCACCCGCCTCGTCGAAGGCCTCGGCATAGAGCTCCAGCGCACCGTAGGCGGTGTAGCAGCCGGCGCAACCGCAGGCTGCCTCCTTGGCAAGGCGGGCGTGCGGCGCCGAATCGGTACCCAGGAAGAATTTTGGATCGCCGGAAACGGCTGCCGCCACCAACGCTTCCCGATGGCTCTCGCGCTTGAGGACGGGAAGGCAGTACCAGTGGGGCCGCACGCCCCCCAGAAAAATGGCATTGCGGTTGTACAACAGATGGTGGGCGGTGATCGTCGCGACGACACGAGGTCCGGCACCGGCGACGAATTCCGCCGCATCCCGGGTCGTGATGTGTTCCATGACCACCCGCAGATGGCGAAAGCGTTCGAGCAGCGGGGCCAGGACGGTGTCGATGAAGGCTTTCTCCCGGTCGAAAAGATCGACCCGGGGATCGGTCACCTCGCCGTGGACGAGCAAGGGAAGACCTGCCTCCTCCATGGCGGCAAATACCGCATAAGCCTTCTCGACCGCCGTGAGGCCGGAATCGGAATTGGTCGTCGCACCGGCGGGATAGTACTTGACCGCATGAACGAAGCCCGATTCCCGCGCCGCGGCAATTTCGCCGGGGTCGGTCTGATCGGTGAGATAAAGGGTCATCAGGGGCTCGAATTCCGCTCCCGCCGGCAGCGCGGCGCGAATTCGGTCACGGTAGGCCGCTGCCTGGGCGACCGTGGTGACCGGAGGCTTCAGGTTGGGCATGACGATGGCCCGGGCGAACTGGCGGGCGGTATGGCCGACGACGGCAGCCAGAGCGTCGCCGTCGCGCAGATGCAGGTGCCAGTCGTCAGGGCGGGTCAGGGTGAGCTTCATGGCGCAATTAAGGGAACAGGCCGCCATTTTAGCCGCCCAGGCCAGCTTCGCGGAATTTGCCGACGATTTTGACTAAGCGGCAGGGCTTTGCAATACTCTCCGGCATCCCGGAATCCCGGCGTTCCCTCAATTCCCATGTACATCGACTTCGAGTCTCCCGACCAACTGGCGAACAAGCTGGCAGCGCTATCGGATCCCGCAGCCCCGCCGCTCTGGCTCGTGCTCCTCGCCGATCGCCACGGCGAGACCCTGGGCGAGATCGCCGCCCACCTGGAACGTGCCGGTCTGCAGGCCTGCGGCGGTGTCTTCCCGGGCCTCATCGATGGAGTCGATGTCCGCCACTCGGGCGCCATCGCCATCGCCCTGCCCGCCGGGAGTCGCCTCGCCGTCGCCGACCTGGCTCCCGGTCGGGTCGCCTGGCGCAGCCCGCCGCCGGACCTCGTCGAGGGACGGCCGGCCTCGTCCGTCGTGCTCGTCGACTGCCTCGGCCCCAATGTGGCCGGACTCCTGGAGGATCTCTACGACCGCTATGGCCACGGTCTGCCCCAGTTTGGCGCCGGTGCCGGCTACCACGACCTGCGGACCGCTCCCTGCCTGTTCGCACAAGGGGTCGCCTTTGCCGGTGCCGCACTCATCGTGCTCACCCCCTTACCGCTGACAGTCCGCGTCCGCCATGGGTGGCGCCGTGTGCGAGGCCCCTTCGTCGCCTCCCGGACCCAGGGCAGCAAGGTGCTCGAATTGAATTGGGAATCGGCCGGAGCCTTCTACCGGCGTCAGGTCGAGGAAGAGAATCCGGCCCTGGCGGGACGTCCCGTATTCCCCGATCTGAACTCCACTTACCCCCTGGGCGTCGGTAAGGAGGGCAGCGAGGATGTCATTCGCGACCCCATGGGAATAGACGAATCCGATCAGGGCATCGCCTTCCTCTCCGACATGCGCGAGAACGCCCTCATGTATCTCGTCCATGGCGACCGCCATTCGCTGATCGCCGCCGCCCGGGAGGCGGTGGCCGCCTGCGGCGCGCCGTCAGGAGTCGAGGCCTGCCTGGTTTCCGACTGTTTCTCCCGGGCCCTCATGCTGGGAGAGGCCTTCCCCGAGGAGTTGGCCGCGGTGGGAGAGGAACTTGCGCACTTTACCGGAGTGCGTCCGCAAGGCGTCCTCGCTCTGGGCGAAATCGCCACCGACGGGGGACAGCCGATCGAGTTCTTCAACAAGACCTTTGTCGTCGCTCTCACCCACGCCGGTCCATGACCGATCCCCGGGATATCACGCCGGAGCTGCTCTCGCTCTACGAGCTCTCCCTCACCGTCGGCCGCAGTCTGGAGCCCCGCGAGGCCTGCCGCGAATTCCTGCGCGCGCTGGTCACCCAGCGTAACCTCTCTGCAGCATCGCTCTGGTGGCCCGACGACGACTGCAGCGGGCTTCGCTTGCTCGACGCCCTGCCCCGCCAGTCGGTCAGCGGCGATCGCCTCCCCGAATCGCATCCCTTGGCGGAGGCCTTGCCGGCTTTCGTATCGCCGCTTCCGGAAGCGATCCTCGATTTCCTGGCCCCGGGGCTGCGATCCGGCGCCTCCGCAGCATGCACCCTGGACGGTCAGGGGCTGCTCCTCCTGCATTCCGCTTCGCCGGAATCCGTCGCACCGCGTTTCCTGGCCCAGCTCCGGGCGGTTCTCGCCAAATTGGCCACCGCCATCCGCGGTAGTCTTGCCTATGTCCGCCTCGAGGAGTCCGAAGCCCGGCTGCGCCAGCGTACCAGGGAGCTCGACGAATCGCGCAGCCTGCTTGAAGCCCTTATCGAAGGGACGACGGACTCAGTTTTCGTCAAGGATCCGACCGGGCGCTATCTCCTCGCGAATGAGGCCACTTGCCGTTTCATAGGAAAGCCGCGGGACGAAATCCTGGGTTCCGACGATACCGCGCTATTCGCTGCCGAGACCGCGCGGACGGTGATGGAGCATGATCGCGCCATCCTTGGCCGGGCAGTCGTCACCACCCTGGAGGAAAGCACCGTCAATGGTCAGGGCGAAGCGGCAGTCTTCCTCTCGACCAAGGGACCCCTGGTCGACGGCGACGGCAACACCCTGGGGCTTTTCGGAATTGCGCGGGAGATCACCGACCGCAAACTTGCCGAGCAGGAATTGCGGAAATTGACCCAGGCGCTCGAACAGAGCCCGAGCAGCGTGATCATCACCGACCTGGACGCCCGCATCGAGTACGTCAATGAGGCATTCTGCAAGATCACGGGCTACCGCCGCGACGAGGTGCTGGGCCTCAATCCCCGCATCCTGCAGTCGGGCAAGACCCCCCGGGAGACCATTGACGCCCTGTGGGCGGCCCTCTCCGCCAACAAGCCCTGGTGCGGCGAGTTCGTCAATCGGCGCAAGGATGGCGAAGAGTACGTCGAATACGCCCGACTCGCTCCGGTGCGCCAGGGGGATGGCCGCACCACCCATTACCTGGCGGTCAACGAAGACATCTCGGAAAAACGTCGCATCGCCGATGAACTCGATCGCTACCGCAATCACCTGGAAGAACTGGTCAACCTGCGCACGCGGGAGCTTCAGGTCGCCAGCGAAGCGGCCGAGGCGTCCAACCGGGCGAAGGGCGCCTTCCTGGCCAACATGAGCCACGAAATCCGCACGCCGCTCAACGCGATCAATGGCATGGCCCACCTGATCCGCCGCGATGGCCTCACTCCGCGACAGAACGAAAAACTCGACAAACTGGTCGCGGCCAGCGACCACCTGCTCGAAGTCATCAATGCCATCCTCGACCTTTCACGGATCGAATCGGGAAAGTTCACCCTCGAAGACACCCCCGTCGATGTCAATGATCTGATGACATCGGTGGCGGACATGGTTTCCGGTCCTCTCCGGGCCAAGGGACTTGCGCTGGCGATGCGCAACGAAGTGCCGCCCCGGAATCTGCAGGGCGATCCGACCCGCCTGCGCCAAGCCCTGCTCAACTACGTCTCCAATGCCGTCAAATTTACCGCGGCGGGGCACGTCACCCTCTGCGCCAGCCCGGTCGATGAAGACGAAGGCAGCGTGCTCATACGATTCAGCGTCACCGATACCGGCATCGGCATCCCGTCGGAGGTCATGCCACGACTCTTTGCGACCTTCGAGCAGGCCGACAATTCCACCACTCGCCATTACGGCGGAACCGGATTGGGACTGGCGATCACCCTCAAGCTGGCCGAATTGATGGGGGGTGATGTCGGTGCGGAGAGTATCCAGGGCAGCGGCAGCACCTTCTGGTTCACGGCCCGTTTGCGCAAAAGCGCTCGCGCGGCTTCTCGCGATTCCCGCCAAAGTTCCGAAGAGACCCTGCGCGACCTGTTTCCCGGCCGCCGCATCCTCCTGGTCGAGGACGAACCGGTCAATCGCGAGATCGTCTCCCTCATGCTGCGGGAAGCCGGGCAGAAGGTCGACGGAGCCACTGACGGCCATGAAGCCCTCGCCTTGGCCGCCGTCGGGGCCTACGATCTGATCCTCATGGATATGCAGATGCCGACCATGGACGGACTGGAGGCCACCCAGCGCATCCGCGCCCTCCCCGGCGGTGAAGCCATCCCTATCGTCGCCTTCACCGCCAATGCCTTCGATGACGACCGGGAACGGTGCTTCGCGGCCGGCATGGACGATTTCCTGCCGAAACCGGTGGTGCCCGAAGCCCTCTACGCCACGACCCTCAAGTGGCTGGATCGGAATTGAGGGCGCGCAGAGCAAGCGCCCGCTCGTAGAGCCCCTTGCGGCCGGAACCGGTGATCGCGGCAGCGAGTTTGGCCGCCTGACTCACCGGCAGGCCGTCGTCGAGCAGCAGGCGGAGCACCCGCTCGCTCTCGCCGTCTTCTGGCGAAGCGGGAGCGCCCGACACCACGAGGACGAACTCCCCCCGCTGCCGGTTGCCGTCCTGGCGCAACCAATCGGCTGCCTCGAGCAGAGGCAGCGAAGCGATGGTCTCGAACACCTTGGTCAGCTCCCGCGCGATGACGACTTGGCGTGGCCCCAATATCCGGGCCAGATCTTCGACACACTCGACCACCCGGTGGGGAGCCTCGTAAAACACCAGCGACCAGGGCTGATCCCGGAGCGCCTCAAGGGACTGTTGCCGTTGCCCGGGACGCGCGGGCAGAAACCCGAAGAAGAGAAAATGGGGATCGTCGAATCCTGAAGCCGAGAGCGCCGCCACCGCAGCACAGGGCCCCGGCAGAGGAATGACGCGATAACCGGCGGCGCGCACGGCGGCGACGATGCGCGCCCCCGGGTCGGAGATTCCCGGCGTACCGGCATCGCTGATCAGGGCCACGGCGTCGCCCTGGGCCAGGAGTTCGACGATGCGGGCGGAAGCCTCCCGCTCGTTGTGTTCATGGGCCGCCAGGAGCTTTGCGGCGGACCCCACTTGGCGCAATAGGGGCTGGCTGTGGCGGGTATCCTCCGCCGCCACCCAGGCCACCGCGGCGAGGGTCTCCCGCGCCCGAACGCTCAAGTCGGCGAGGTTTCCCAAGGGCGTCGCCACCACGTACAATGCCCCCGATTCGATTGTCATCGTCCTTCCCGTGCCAGCAAAAGCCCACGATACCACTGCCCAGCGCGGTCGCGAAGCCGAGGCCCTGGCCGCGCGCTATCTGGAGGCCCGGGGTTTGACGGTCATTCGCCGCAATTTCCGGGTCCGCGGCGGCGAAATCGACCTCATCTGCCGCGACGGCGCGATGCTGGTATTCGTCGAGGTGCGCCTGCGCAGCCGCGACGACTTCGGTGGCGCGGCGGCCAGTATCGGACCCGAAAAGCGGCGACGACTCATCCTCGCAGCCCGCCATTATCTGGCGGGCTGCCCCGAAACCGATTGCCGCTTCGACTGCGTCCTCCTCGCCAGAGTCGACGGAAACGGTATCGAATGGCTGCGCAATGCCTTTTCCGCGGACGATTGAGGGCCGGCGGCGGGCGCTCGTCGCGCTCGCCGCGGCCACCCTGCTGCCCTTGCCCACGCTCGCAGCCGGAGACTCGATCCGCATCCTCATCCAGAGTTCGCCCCTGGCCGGAGCCCAATACCATGCGCTCGCCGAGGTCCGCGACGCGCTTCGGGTCGGCGACCTGCTGTCCTTGGTCCGCGAGCCCGAAAATCGTCACGACCGCCGTGCGATCCGAGTCGAATGGCGTGGCCGCAAACTGGGCTATCTGCCCCGGGCCGAGAATCGGGTGGTTGCTGCGGCACTCGACCGGGGCGAGCGCCTGGTGGCCCGCATCGCCCGCCTGCGGGATGATCCCGACCCCTGGCGCCGGGTGGAGATCGAGGTGCTGGCCGAGCTGTGACTTTACCGTTCGTTACAGCCGCAAGCCACCGCCGATGCTAGAATCCGGCAACTTTTTCCCGGACAGAGACGATGGACTTGATTGCCCGCGTGGCCAAGCACTTCGAAGATAGTGCCCACACCAAGCTCAATGCCATGGAACTGCTCGCGCAGCCAGTCGCCGCGGCGGTCGAAGTCATGACTGCAGCCCTGGTCAATGGCAATAAGATTCTCGCCTGCGGCAATGGAGGATCCGCCGCCGACGCGCAGCACTTTTCCGCCGAACTGGTGGGACGTTTCGAGGCGGAACGCCAGGAGCTGGCGGCCATCGCCCTGACGGTGGACACCTCCATCCTGACCGCCGTCGCCAACGACTATTCCTTCAATCAGGTCTTCTCCCGCCAGGTGCGCGCCCTCGGCCACGGCGGCGACGTGCTGCTGGCGATCTCCACCTCGGGCAATTCCGGCAATGTGATCGAAGCGATCAGCGCCGCCCACGACGCCGACATGCGCGTCGTCGCCCTCACCGGAAGAGGCGGCGGGCGCATCGGCGAAATGCTACGCGACGACGACATCCATCTTTGCGTACCGGCGGATCGTACCGCCCGCATCCAGGAAACCCACCTGCTCATCGTCCATTGTCTGTGCGACGGCATCGACAGTCTTCTCCTGGGAGTCGAAGAATGAAGAAACTGATCCTGTCCGCGGCGCTCCTTGCCGCCGCCCTCCCCGCCCTTCAGGGGTGCGTCACCGCCGTCGCCACCGGAGTGACGGTTGGCGTCCTGGCCGCCTTCGACCGGCGTCCCCTCACCACCCAGACCGATGACGAAGCCATCGAATGGAAGGCCGCCAGCCGGCTGGCCGACAAGTTCGGCAAGGAAAATCACATCAATGTGACCAGTTTCAACCGCAAGGTGTTGATCAGCGGCGAGACCGTCAGCGAGGACAACAAGACCCGCATCGGCGAAATCGTGCGCGGCGTCGACAATGTCCAGGGCATCTGGAACGAGATCTATGTCGGCCCGTCGTCCTCGCTGTCGGGTCGCAGTACCGACACCTACGTCACCTCCAAGGTCAAGGCGCGCTTTGTCGATTCCGGCCAGTTTTCCGCCAACCACGTCAAGGTGGTCACCGAAGCCGGAGTGGTCTTCCTGTTGGGCATTGTGAACGAGCGGGAAGCCCAGGCGGCAGTCCAGATTGCCCGTACCACCACCGGCGTGCGCAAGGTGGTGAACGTCATGGAAGTCGTGTCCGAGAGCGAAACCAAACGCCTCGATTCCTCTGCCACCAGCCGTTCCGAAGCCAAGCCGGCGCCTGCTGCGGCGCCCGCACCGGTGGAAGCCCCTGCCGCCCGCTGAGGCCGTGGAGTATCCGGCGCCGGCCTTCGAGGCCAGAATCTGCCCGCCCGACGCCCTCGCGCGGCGCATAGAAGGATTGCCCCGGCCGCTGGTCTTCACCAACGGCTGTTTCGATATCCTCCACCGCGGTCACGTGACCTATCTGGCCCAGGCAGCGGCCCTCGGCAAATCCTTGCTGGTCGCGGTCAACAGCGACGATTCGGTGCGCCGCCAGGGCAAGGGCAGCGATCGCCCCGTCAATCCCCTGGCCGACCGCATGGCCGTGCTTGCGGCCCTGGAATGCGTGGCCCTGGTCACCTGGTTCGACGACGACACCCCCATCCTTCCCATACTCGCCTGCCGACCGGACATCCTGGTCAAAGGCGGAGACTGGGCGCCGGAGCGCATCGTCGGAGCACCGGAGGTGCGCTCCTGGGGCGGCAGCGTGCATTCCATCCCCTTTCTGCACCAGACCTCGACGACGGCCCTGCTGGAAAAGATCCGCCGGCTCTGAGGGGAAGATCGGCGCCTTTCCTCACTCGGCCAGGCAGCCCCTTTGGCGCAAGGCCTGATTTTCAGAGCTACAGAACGACCTGGGTCCCCAGTTCCACCACGCGGTTGAATGGAATTCGGAAATAGGCGGTCGCCGACCCGGCGTTGCGGAACAGCGCGATGAATAGTTTTTCTCGCCAGAAGGCCATATCCGATCCCAGCTTGGGAATCAGGGTCTCCCGCCCGATGAAGTAAGAGGTATCGAGAGGGGAACATTCCAGACCGGCCTCCGCACAGCGCTCCATGGCCGCTGGGATGTTCGGTTCGTCCATGAATCCGTACTGGACGACCAGGCTCCAGAAATTTTCTCGCAGCCGCTTGACCTCGACCCGATCGATATCCGGCACATAGGGCAGATCGAAGACCTGGACTGAGACCAGAACCACCTGCTCGTGGAGCACCTTGTTGTGCATCAGGTTGTGCAGCAAGGCATGGGGAACGCCCTTGGGATCCGCGTTGAGAAAGACCGCCGTACCGGGAACGCGAGTAGGCATCGACATGGACAGGGATTCGATGAAGGGCAGCAGTTCCAGACGCTCGCCCTTCAGGCGGTCGGAGAGCAGTTGGCGACCCCGCTTCCAGGTGGTCATCAGAGTGAAGACGCCGATTCCGGCCACCAGGGGAAACCATCCGCCATCGGGTATCTTGAGGACGTTGGCGGCCAGAAAGACCAACTCGACGGCAAGAAAACAGGAAAACAGCGCCGCCGAACGCCCCCAGCCCCAACCCCAGTTGCGGGCGACCACCACGGTTGCCAGCAGGGACGTGATGACCATATCCCCGGTGACCGCAATGCCGTAGGCCGCCGCCAGGTTGTTGGAGGACTTGAACCCCAGGACCAGGATCATCACCGCCACCATGAGCCCCCAATTCACCGAGGGAAGATAGATCTGGCCCTGCTCCTTCTCCGAGGTGTGTTGGACCGTCATGCGCGGCACGAAACCGAGCTGCATCGCCTGGCGGGTCACCGAGAAGGCGCCGGAAATGACCGCCTGGGACGCGATGACCGTGGCCAGGGTGGCGAGCGCGATCAAGGGATAGAGCGCCCAATCGGGGGCCGAGAGATAGAAGGGATTCTTGGCCGCTTCCGGGTTTCCCAGGATCAGCGCGCCCTGGCCGAAATAGTTGAGGACCAACGCCGGCAGCACGAAGGCAAACCAGGCCCGGGAGATGGGCTTGCGCCCGAAATGGCCCATGTCGGCATAGAGCGCCTCCGCTCCCGTCACCGCCAGCACCACATTCCCCATCGCCACCAGCGCCATCGCCTGGTTGGCCAGCAGAAAATCGATTCCGTAGACGGGATTCAGCGCATGGAGGATGGCCGGATGATCGACGACGTTGTAGAGCCCCAGCCCCCCCAATGTCGTAAACCAGACGAGCATCACCGGCCCGAAGGCGATACCGACCTTGGCGGTCCCGCTCTTCTGTACGAAGAAAAGAACAAACAGGACGACCAGGGTAATGGGAATGACGAAAGAGTGAAGACCCGGGGCGGCGACCTCCAGGCCTTCCACCGCCGACAGGACGGAAATGGCCGGCGTGACCATGCCGTCGCCGTAGAACATGGCCGCTCCTAGAATTCCGACGATGGCCACGATCCTGGCCTGGCCCGGCTTGTTCTGAACGTCGTGCAAGGCCAGCGCGATGAGGGCCATGATGCCCCCCTCGCCGCGGTTGTCGGCCCGCATGATGAACATGACGTACTTCACCGAGACCACGACGATCAGCGCCCAGAAAAACAGCGACAGCGCGCCGAAGAGGTTGGCCTCGCTCACCGGAATCGGATGGTTCCCGGCGAAGACCTCCTTCACCGCGTAGAGAGGGCTGGTGCCGATATCCCCGTACACGACGCCCAGGGCCGCCAAGGCAAGCACGGCAAGACGCTTTCCGGTGACTTCACCGGGGCGTTCAGTTTGACTCATCTATTCCCCCGAGGACTCGCAATCCGCGTTTGTCTGGAATCAGCCTCCGAGGGCGGCCTTGAGTGAGAGAACCTCCTCTTCCGATTCCTCGACGATTTCCGCCAAGGTCTCGGCATCGAAAATGCTGTCCAGCATCGAGGTATCGATTTCGCCGTCAATTTCTGCGTCGCGCCAGGTACTGGTGCGATTGGCGATCTTGTTGGCAACGTAGAGCACGTCGGACAAGGTCTTGACGGCGGCGACTTCGCGATCCGTTTCGTGCTCCTGCACCGCGGTACAGACGCTGTCCGGCTGACCTAGGGCCGAAAGCAGGGCATGGCCGATGTTGTCGTGCCAGCCGATCAGCAGGTTATGAAGCTCCGCCGGGTCGGCGGCGAATTCCGGGAAATTGGCTGCCCGGGACATGAGGTAGAACACCCCGATGTCATGCACCAGCCCGGCAAACATGGCTTCGTCGCCATTGATCCTGGCCAGCTTGCGGGCCAGGACCCGGCACAAGGCGGCTACGTGGGCGGTGTGTTCCCAGAGGCGCTGGGACAAATTCTCGAACGCCTTCATCTGCTTGGACTTGAGGAGTTGCTCCATGGCCACGGCAAAAGACACGGTCCGCACCGCTTCCATGCCTACCCGGACGATGGCGCTCTTGACGTCCGCGATTTCCCGGCCGGAAGGATTGAGGGCAACCGAATTGGCCATGCGGATGATCTTGGCACTCATCAGCGGCTCGGCGCCGACCAGCTTGGCCAACTGATCGACGGAAAGATTGGGATTCTGCAGCGCCGTCCGAACCTGAAAGGTGATATCCAGAAATGTAGGAAAAGTAACTTCGCTGCCGGAAAGGTCCTTGGCGATGTCTTCGAGAATCTTGAATGTCAGGGGATTCGACATAGGTCGGCTCGTGGGGATGGTCGTTCGGCGAAGCGCCCAGTCGCGAAGCGTTCGGGCGCCGACGCTCGATTCTACTCGCTGCGCCCGGTGCGTGAAACTTCGCACGCTGAATTAGCCGGTCGCAGGGTCTCTGGAGCTTGGGCATGGAGGCAGGGCATTGACAATGCTAATACGACTAATTATCATTTGCGTCACCCTCGATCCACCGTCGAATCCAGACACCATGAAATCAACCGCTCTCCTCGCCCTTCTCGCGATGTCCGCCTGCGCCTGGGCCGGCGACCAGGAAATCGCCCTCAACATTCGCGATCATCGCTTCGAGCCGGCGGAAATCCGCGTTCCGGCGGGACAGAAGATCAAATTGGTGGTCCATAACCAGGACAAGACCCCAGAAGAATTCGAGAGTCACGAACTCAATCGCGAGAAGGTGATTCCCGCCGGGGCCAAGGTCAGCATCTTCGTCGGCCCGCTCGCTCCCGGAAAATATCCGTTCTTTGGCGAATTCCACGAGAAGACCGCCAAGGGCATGATCGTCGCGGAGTAGATGGCATGTTGGGTTCGGCCATCATCGTCTTTCGCGAGACTTTCGAAGCGGCGCTGATCATCGGCATCATCGCTGCCGTCACCCGCTCACTGCCCGGAAGGAACCGCTGGCTGGCCCTCGGAGTGCTCGCCGGCATCGCCGGATCGGGGATCGTCGCCTCCCTCGCCGAATGGATCTCCAATCTCGCCGAAGGAACCGGGCAAGAGATCTTCAACGCGGGCGTCCTGGGCATTGCCGCTGCCATGCTGGCGTGGCACAACATCTGGATGGCGCGCCACGGCGCCCAACTGGCCAGGGATGCCCGGCAACTGGGGCTTGCCGTCCGCGAAGGCAATCGGGAAATGTCGGCCCTCGCGCTGGTCATCGCCCTCGCCGTACTGCGCGAAGGCTCCGAAACTGCACTCTTTCTCTACGGCCTGCTGGCCGGCGGAAGCCAGACCTTGGCCGACGTCCTCGCCGGCGGCGCCCTCGGCCTGGCAGCCGGAGCCGCGTCCGGGTACGCGCTGTATTCCGGTTTCGTCCATATCCCGGCACGGCTGTTCTTCTCCGCCACCAGCGGCTTGATCCTGCTTCTCGCCTCGGCCATGGCGAGCCAGATGGCCCGCTTTCTGGCCCAGGCCGATTTCGTCCCCAGCCTGGCGACCCCGCTCTGGGACACCTCCTGGCTGCTCGACGACCAATCGACCCTGGGACGATTCCTTCACACCCTGGTCGGCTACGAAGCGATGCCTTCGGGAATCCAGGTGCTTTTCTACGTCGCCACGGCCCTGTTGATCCTAGGCGGCATGCGCCTGGCACGCAGCCGCCCTCCACTTCTCGCAACTTCCTGAATGGAATCCTCATGAAATCCTATGCGCCGATACTGGTCGCAGGAGCCCTCCTGTGCCCGCTTCCAGGCTTCGCCGGCCCCGCCGACTACGTCTACACCCCGGCTGTCGAGTATGGCGAGAAAGAGGTGGACTTCAAGGCGGGAACCGCAAAGAAGGGCGGAGAACCCCGGGAGTCCGCATACAGTCTCGGTTTTGGCTGGGGGGCCACGGAATGGTGGTTCACCGAGGCCTACCTCAAGTACAAGAGGGCCGATGGCGAAGATACCCGCTACGACGCCATCGAGTGGGAAAACAAATTCCAACTCACCGAAACTGGCAAATATCCGGTGGACGTGGGCTTCCTGGTCGAAATCGAACGGCCGCGGGATCGCGCCGAAGGCTGGGAAGTGAAATGGGGCCCCTTGCTGCAGACCGAGTTCGGAAAAATCCAGCTCAACGGCAATATCCTCTTCGAACGCGCCTACCGGGCTTCCGAGCCCACCGAGACCGAACTGCTCTATCAATGGCAGGTCAAGTATCGCTGGCGGCCGCAATTCGAATTCGGCGTGCAGGGCTTCGGCGAATTGGGCAAGTGGAACGATTGGGCCCCTCACCGCGACCAGGAGCACCTCGCCGGGCCGGCGGTTTTCGGGAAACTACCCCTCGGCAACCATCAGGCCATCAAGTACAACGCCGCCTGGCTGTTCGGACTCAACCACGGCTCGCCAGACCACGGCATCCGCTTCCAGGCCGAGTACGAATTTTAGTCGGCGGGTCGCCCGAGACGACCCGGCACCGGGGGGTTTCGGCCCGCCGGGCCGGAAATCCCCGGATCACACTCCACACCACACCGAAATCCCTTGTCCGATCAGCGGTTGCGGGCGCAGAATAAGCCCACACTAATCGGTTCCTACCGCCCTGCGGAAAGGAACCCGGCGACTGGGACCGGCGCGACAATGGCCCAACGCCGCCCGACGAGGAGACTGTCGCAATGGGCCTTTTTTCCTTTGGGCGTTCCGAAACGGGCACGCCGCCCCTAGGCCAACCCAGTCCTGCGGCTGCGGGCGGCACCTTCGATTGCCACGCTGTTCCGCCTAGCCTTGCCGATCTCGGCTTGACCGATCGACCCGGGATCCTGGTCGCCTTCATTCCTCCCCAGGCCGACTTCAACCGGGTGAGCGCGGAATGGCAGCGTTTCGAAGCCACCGGTCGTTCCATCGTCTGCCTCTCGTCCTCGGGAACCCTGTGCAGCCGCAGCGACGGCGGATCCGCTTACTGCGACGCCGAGGGCAGCAAGGGGAGCTGGCTTTGGCTACCCGACAGCCTGATTGCCCGGCATCAGATCGAAATCGTCGATCTCTCGGGCGGCGGGGCGCGCACGGCCCGCGCCAAGGTCACCGCCCTGCGGCGGGAACTCGAGCGTATCCGGGTCGACTTTCCCCTCTCCGCCGAGCGCACCTTCGCCCTTGTTTTCTGTGACGGCCTTTCCGCCAGCGAAGGATTCCTGATGCACGCCTGGTACGAGTCCGGGCGGTTTCCCTGCCTGGCGGTCGGCGGATCGGCGGGCGGCCGCCTCGATTTCAGCGGAACCTTCATCCGGGCCCGGGGCCAGGTGCAGACGGGCAAGGCAGTGCTCGTTTTCTGCCAGGTGGCCGAAGGCAAGTCCTTCGCCCCTTTCAAGACCCAGAATTACGAACCCACTGCGCAGCACTGGCTGGTGGCCGAGGCCGATCCGGTCGCCAGAACGGTAACCTCGGTCTTCGGGATGGATGGCCGCCCGCAGCCTATTCTGGAAGCCCTCGCCGAGCATCTGCGCTGTGCTTCCTCCGACGTCGGCCGGCATCTGGAAGGCAAGACCTTCGCCGTCAGAGTCGGCGAGGAATATTTCATCCGTTCCGTCGCGAGCCTCCAAGGAGATCGCATCGCCTTCTTCTGCGATCTGGAATTCGGCGACGAACTCTTCCTGATGCAGGCCACCGATTTCGTAAGCTCGACCCAGCGCGATTGGGAGCGTTTCCTTTCCAGTACGGGGAAACCCGTCGCAGTCCTGCTCAACGACTGCGTCCTGCGGCGGTTGAACAACGCCGCCCGCCTGCCCCAGGCCGGATTCTTCCGGGATGTACCGGCGGCGGGCTTTTCCACCTTCGGCGAAATCCTTGGCGTCCCCATCAATCAGACCCTCTCGGCTCTGGTTTTCTTCGACGATGCGGGGCGCCAGCCTATGGCCGGTTTTCCCGTCCAGTACGCCGCCTACTCCAGTCATTACGCCCTGCGAGCCCTGCACCGCTGGGAAGCGCTGCACGGCATCCAAGCTGCGGTGGTCGAAAAAGTGGTCGATTACCAGCACGCGATTTCTCCCCTGCTCGGCACCTTGCCCCAATTGGAAGAGGCATCGACGCGGCAGGCTGACACCCTGGCGGTTGCCCAGGGGAGCATCGCCTCGATCAGCGACGCCGTCACCATGGCGCGGGCGGCCCAGGATAGACTGGAAGGCGGACTTTCCGACCTGGAGCGAATTTCGAAGGCGATCGGAACCATCACCGGCGGAATCAGCGCCATTGCCGATCAGACCAATCTGCTCGCCCTCAACGCCGCCATCGAGGCGGCCCGGGCCGGCGAAGCGGGACGGGGATTCGCGGTCGTCGCCGACGAGGTGCGCAAACTGGCCCAGTCGGCCAAAGGCCAAGCCGATGCAACCGCCGGGAGCATCCGCGAGGCGGTAGCCACCATCGCGCGCATTCGCGAGGTCGCCGGCGAAAGCGTGTCCAGCATGCACGGCATGGCGGACAAGAGTACTGCCGCAGCCGGCCAGATCGGCCACATGAGCGAGCAGGCTTCGATCGAACGCGCCAACGTCACCGCCAGTCTGGCGCGATTGCAAGGTCTGGCAGGGGGCCTGGAAGCCATGGAAGCCTCCCTTGCCCAACTGGCCCAGTTGCAAAAACTGGCGGAGGCCGCTGAACATAATTGATATTTTTATTACTTTAAGCAATAATTTCCAGAAGCCCCCACATTCCCCCCGGGAAAACTGAATTCGAGGCGATCTTCCCGAGTCGAAGCAGGGAATTCAGGAGAATCCGTTGCCAGAAAAGTACGCGACCAGCGCCGCCGACACCGTTTCAGTATCTCCGCTGATACGTCCGGCCATTGCGCTGGTGGCGCTCGCCTTGTCCGCCGTCCTGCTCTGGATGCTGCACGCGGAATTTCTTCGCGACCGGGACCAGCACCTCGAATCCATCCACGATGCGGCCAGAGGGGCCGCGGGCCGAATCGCGTATACGCTGGACCAGCAGCGGCTCGACATCCAACGCCTCGCCCTTGCCCTGACCACGCGCGTTGATCTCTCGCCCCGCGAGGCCTCCGAACGAATCAACCACTTCGCCACCTCATTTCTCCAGCGCGTCCCTGAATTTCTCGCCGTCGAACTTCTCGATCGCGAGGCCAATCCGTTGGATTACACCGGACTGCCGATCCACAGCGAGTACCAGGCGGAATCGCGCAGCTTGATCGAAAGCGGGCAATTGGGCGCATTTCTGAGTTCTGACGAGGAACCGCCCCGTTACGAACTGCTCGTCCCGCTGCGCCTTGCGAAGGGTCCCGGCGCGCTGCGCATCGCGGTCGGCAGCAGCCTGCTCTCCAGTCCCCTGGAGTGGTTCGAACCCCCGGGAATGAAACTGTTCCTGATCCGAACTGGCGATCCCACCCGGCCCTTGCTCGGAGCCCAACGCCCCTTCGACCTCACCAGAGGGATGCCCCCGGGGGGTAGCATCGTTCCCTTGGCCGAGACCGCGTCGCCCATCGCCGGAAGCGACTGGGCGGTCATCGCCGTTCCCGGTACTTCCCCCGTCGGCGAGGCGCCCGGGCGCTATATCGCCTTCGCCATCGCAGGTCTCTTTCTGATCTGGGCCTCGGCAGCCTTGGTCTATGAGCGCGTTGCCAGCGAGGAGCGCCGCCGCCGCGAGCACTTGGAAAGCGAACAGCGCTACTTGCAGCACCTCGAGCGCGAGGTCACCGAACAAACCCGCGACCTGGCGGCCTCCCGCGCCCGCCTGGAAGAAGCCCAGCGCATCACTCTGGTGGGTTCCTACGACTACGACATCGCTGCCGACCGTATCAGCTTCTCGCCGGCTTTTGCCGGCCTTTTGGGAATCGACCCCGAAACGCCGCTCAACATGGAATCATGGCATGGACTCCTGCTCGAGGAAGAGCGCGCCGAATCGGTCGCCTACCTGGCCTCCCGGATCGTCTCCGGGGAACCGTGCGACCGCATCTACCGCATACGCCGCGCCAACGACGGCGTCGTGCGCTGGGTGCACGGCCGCGGCGAATTCGTGTTCGACGCCGACAAGCGCCCGGTTCTCATGCGCGGGACGCTCCAGGACATCACGCACCTGAAGGAAGTGGAGGATGCGCTGCGCGACAGCGAATCCCGCGCCAACCTCATCCTCGATACGGTTCCGGAAGGCATCCTGGTAGTCGCCGGCGACGGCCGCATCGTCCGGGCCAACCCGGAAGCCGAACGCATGTTCGGCTATGCGCCGGGCGCCCTGTGTGGCCAGGAAGTGGAAATTTTGATCCCGCCTGCCAAACGCGAGGGCCACCGCGCCATGCGGGCCGGGTTCTCCAGCCAGGACGGCCGTCCGCGCATGATGGGACAGGGCAGACACCTCAAGGCCCTGCGCCGCGACGGGAGCGAATTCCACATCGAGGTAGGTCTCGGGCCCGTGGTCATCGCCGGCGAACCCCACGTCATCGTCATCGTCTCGGATATCAGCGCGCGCATCGGCGCCGAACTCGACCTGCGCCGCTTCCGGGAAATCCTCGACACCTCCGGCGATCTGCTCGCCTTCGTCGACCGCAACTTCCGCTACGGCGTCGCCAATCCGGCCTACTCGTCCCAGTTCGGCAAGACCCCCGCCGAAATCCATGGTTGTCCGCTGGCCTCGGTGATGCCGCCCGATCTTTTCGCAGAAGCCGAACCCTACTTGTGCCGTGCCCTGGCCGGCGAGACCGTCAACTACGTGACGGCCCGGCGCAGCCCAAGCGGAGAAGAACGACTGTACGAGGCGGAATTCCGTCCATTCCTGACCGCAACCGGCGTCGAGGGCGTCGTCGCCAGCCTGCACGACGTAACGCAACGCGTTCGCACTGAAATGGCCCTGCGGGAAAGCGAACTGAAGACCCGCGCCGCGTTCAACACCCCCTTCATCAATCTCGGACTTCTCGACGCCCAGGGCCGCATCCAGCTCATCAACGACACCGCCTTGCAGGCGGTGGGAGCCCGGCTTGCAGATCTGGCCGGCAAGCTCTTCTGGGAAGGCCCGTGGTACGACCACGACCCCCAGATGCGCGCCCGAATGAAAGAAGGCGTCGAGGCCGCCATTGCCGGCGAGGCGTGCCGTTTCGAAATCACCTCGTCGCTCGCCAACGGCGAAATGCGGTACAAGGACTTCATCATCCAGCCGGTGCGGGACGCCACGGGGACCATGGTCTGGATCACCGTTCAGTCCATCGACATCACCGAGCGGGTGCTCGCCCGCCGCAGCCTTGAAGTCCAGCATGAAAAGCTCGAAGCCATGGTCGCCGAGCGGACCACCGAACTCGTGCAGTCCGAGGAGAAATTCCGCAGCCTGGTCGAGCAACCCATCGTCAGCATCTACATCATCTGCGACGGCGTCTTCACCTACGCCAACCCCGGCCTGGCCCACATGTTCGGCTACGATTCCCCGGAGGAGATGATCGGCAAAGTGTCCATCACCGACACCATCGCGCCGGAGTGCCGCGACACCGTCCTGAGCAGGATCAGGGAGCGCGTCGAGAAGCGGTCCAATGTCGCCCAGTACATCTTTACCGCAATCCGCCGGGACGGCAGCCGCTTCGAGGTCGAGGTCCAGGGCCGCGCCTTTGATTATCAGGGCCGCCCCGCAGTGATCGGCATCGCCAACGACATTACGGAACGGCGCCAAATGGAGGCGGCGCGCGAGACGGCGCTGGCCGAAGCCCGGCGCCTCGCTTCTGCCCGCAGCGAATTCCTGGCCAATATGAGCCACGAAATCCGCACCCCCTTGAACGCCGTGCTCGGACTTGCCCAGGTGGGTTATCGGGATAGCCAGGGCCGCCAAATCTCGGCCACCTTCCGGCGCATCCTCGATTCGGGGCAGACCCTGCTCGCCGTCGTCAACGACATCCTCGACTACAGCAAGATTGAAGCAGGCAAGCTCAAGCTCGAGGGCGCCCCCTTCGTCCTTGGCGAAGTCATCGACCGAGCGGCCGGCATCGTCGCCCCCCTGGCCTACGCCAAAGGTCTCGCTATGGCCGTCGAGGAAGCCCCCGGTCTTCCCCTGCGCGTCGTCGGCGACAGCGTGCGCGTCACCCAGATTCTGCTCAATCTGCTTTCAAATGCCGTCAAATTTACCGAATCTGGGCGCATCACCCTCTCCGTTCGCTGCGAATCGAATGGCTTGCATCTGCACGACAGCGATACCGGCATCGGCATTCCGTCGGCCGAAATCGGCCGTCTCTTCCAACCCTTCGAACAAGCCGACGGCTCGACCACCCGTCGCTTCGGCGGCACGGGCCTGGGCTTGTCCATCGTACACAGCCTGGTGCGCATGATGGGGGGCGAAATCCACGTCACCAGCGATTCCGGCCAGGGCAGCCACTTCGATGTCTGCCTGCCCTTGCGGATCGAGGATTCCGGCAGTCCCCGTCCGCCGGTCCGCATCACGCTGAGCGGACTTCCCGAAGGAGCCGAATTGGCGGCCGCCCTTGAGGCGCACGGCCACCAGGTGGGCACGGGCGTCGCCGCATCTCCACGAGCCGATATCCATCTCGTGGACGGGGATTTCGCGGCTGATCGTCTGGAGCAGGGCCAGACGCTGGAGGAAGTGATCGGTTCCGGAAACCGGGTCGTCGCCCTGGCTGTCACGCCGGGGGGCAAACAGCTTCCCGCGTCCCTGCGGGACAGTTTTCCGCTCCTCGAGCGCCCTATCCACCCCCGCAGAGTCCTTGCCCTCCTGGAACCGGGAATCGCCGACCACGCGCCTTCCGCGAGTGCCAACCGCCTCGAAGGAATCAGCATCCTGGCCGCCGAGGACAACGAGGTCAATCGCATGGTGCTGGAAGACATGCTGGTCCATGAAGGGGCTCGCCTGGTTCTTGCCGAAAATGGCCGTATCGCTCTCGACACTGTGCTCAGCGCCGGCGCAAACGCTTTCGACCTGGTCATCACCGACATCCAGATGCCGGTCCTGGACGGTTACGGTCTGGCCCTCCGTCTGCGCGAAATCGCGCCCCAACTCCCGGTCATCGGCCTCACCGCCCATGCCATGCCGGAAGAGAGAGACCGCTGTCTCGCCGCCGGGATGGTCGAACGCCTGACCAAACCGGTGGATATGGAGCTCCTGATCAAGACGGTAACCGACCTCGTCGGCAGCAAAGCGGCAAACGTTTACGCCCATCCCGCACCGGGCGACGCAGCCCCATCCCCCTCCGCCCCCGCGGAAGGCCCACCTTCCTCAGGGCTGCTGAACTGGAGCGCCCTGGAAACCCGCTTCCGCGGCAAGCGGGAATTCGTCCAGCGCCTGCTGGAGCAATTTGACTTGAGCTATGGGAACGTCTCGGCAGACCTGCGGCAAATCGCCGCCCGGGAGGATTTCGAAGGCCTGAGCGCACTGGCCCACACCCTCAAGGGCGTCTACGGCAACCTGCTCGTGCCTGCCGCGGTCGATCTCGCCAACCGCACGGACCAGCTCGCCCGGGCCGCCGATCCGGCCGCCTGGGCCGAAGCCGCGCAGCTTGCAGAACTCAACGAGCGCTTCCTGACGGAAGTCCGGCAGCGGCTCCCCCAGCCCGAAACCACCCACTAGTTCCCCAAGGCCGGGGTCGCGCCGGCCTGACCCGCCTCAGAAGGGGATATCGTCGCCCAGATCGTCGAAGGAAGGCTTGGGCTTGTCCTTGCGCGGCGCCGGCGCGAAATCTCCGGAAGAATCGCCGCCCGCATCGGACATCGGGGCACCCATGCCCTGGCGGCTTCCGAGCATCTTCATTTCGTCCGCCCGGATTTCCGTGGTGTAGCGCTCCTGGCCGTCCTTGTCGGTCCACTTGCGGGTGCGGATGCTCCCCTCGACATAGACCTGCGAACCCTTCTTCAAATACTGCCCGGCGATCTCGGCCAACTTGCCGAAAAAGGAAATGCGATGCCACTCGGTCAGTTCCTTCTTCTCGCCGCTGCCCTTGTCCTTCCAGCTCTCGGTGGTCGCCACCGTGATATTGCACATTGCCTCGCCGCTCGCGGTGTACCGGACTTCGGGATCCTTCCCGAGATTGCCGATGATGATCGCCTTATTGACCGATGCCATGAGTGCTCTCCCCCTTAGATATGCGCTGCCGCCGGCCTGCGCCGGGGCGGAAATTTCATCGATGCCGCCACCCCGAGCCAGGCCAATCCGACCCCGGTGCACGCGACAAAGACGGCATTATCGCCGAAACGCTGGGCGAGGAAACCTCCCGCCGCTCCCCCGGCAAAAAGCCCCAGCGCCTGGGTCGTGTTATAGACGCCGAGCGCCGCACCCTTAGCCGTGGGGGGCGCCGTTCTCGACACCAGGGAGGGCAAGCTTGCCTCCAGGATGTTGAAAGCCACGAAGAAGGCGAGCAGCCACACCCCCAAACCCCAAAGTCCGTCGCCAAAGAAACGGAAGCCCAGTTGGACCGCCACCAGGAGCGCGACCGCCCCGCAGAAGACGGGGCGCATCTTGCCCCCCCGTTCGGCAGAAATGATCGCCGGCACCATCACCACGAACGACACCAGCACCGCCGGAAGATAGACCTTCCAGTGCTCCGCCGCCGGCAAGCCCCCGGCCCCGACCAGGGCATGGGGAATCACCACGAACATGGCCATCTGCATCATGTGCAGGGAGAAAATGCCGAAATTGAGCCGCAAGAGACCCGCGTCGAACAAGACCCGGCCAAACGGAAGCTTCTCGTGCCCCGCCACCGGCGGCGGCTCCGGAACCGCCACAAAGAGCAAGGCAATGGCCGAGAGGGCCAGCACTCCGGTCATGACGAACAAACCCGCCATGCCTATCCAGCCGTAAAGCACCGGCGCGCCCACCAGGGAAAGCGCAAACACCAGCCCGATCGACGAGCCGATCATCGCCATCACCTTGGTCCTGTGCTCCTCCCGGGTCAAATCCGCCGCCAGAGCCGTCACCGCCGCCGATATCGCCCCCGCGCCCTGGATCACCCGGCCGACGATGATCCAGCCGATATCGGGCGCCGCTGCAGCGACAAAACTGCCGAAGGCGAAGAGCACCAAACCCGCGGCAATCACCCGCTTGCGCCCCCACAAATCCGAAGCAATGCCGAAGGGAATCTGAAAAATCGCCTGGGTCAATCCATACGCACCCAGGGCGATCCCCACCATCGTCAGATCGCCACCCCCGGGAAGCGTCTTGGCATAGACGGAGAACACCGGAAGGATGAGAAACAGCCCCAGCATGCGCAGGGCGAATATCGAAGCCAACGAAACGCCGGCCCGGCGCTCCATGGGGGTCATACGATCAGTGGGGGTCGAGGCCATGGGGATGGAATCTTATTTTGGTGCGATGCAGCGAGGGGAGCATCTTAGCAGGTTTGGGATTGGGCTTCGGGGCGGCGGAGGCCCCTGATGACTGGTTGCCCCACCACGCGTCGCAGGCGCGTGGTGGATCAGAGGCAACACCTCCTGGGAAATGGCAGCCCCCAATTCGGGCCTCGATCGGACGTCCAGAAAATCGGATCACCCGATTTTCTTGTGGTCACTGAAGCGGGATGGAGGCTGAGGTGTCGTTCTGGCTCATCCCCACGGGCGTGGGGAACGCACTTGAGGGGTAAAAGTGGTGGTCACATATTGCGGTTCATCCCCACGGGCGTGGGGAACGCCCCGTATCGGTACTACACGACGCTCCGGATTGCGGTTCATCCCCACGGGCGTGGGGAACGCGC
>DAORDK010000042.1:25665-27352 GCA_035345935.1 Rhodocyclaceae bacterium
GCGGTTCATCCCCACGGGCGTGGGGAACGCGCAGTCCGCACACGTCAGCGTTAGAGCGCAGTCGGTTCATCCCCACGGGCGTGGGGAACGCGAATTCCCCGTCCAAGGTATCGCGCCCAGCGGCGGTTCATCCCCACGGGCGTGGGGAACGCGAGCGCGCAGCGCATTGCCAGCTTTGTGAAAACGGTTCATCCCCACGGGCGTGGGGAACGCTCTTCAGCGCGCCAGGTGTCGAGCACGGTCGTACGGTTCATCCCCACGGGCGTGGGGAACGCTGGATGCACCAGCGGCAGAAATTAGTCTCTGCCGGTTCATCCCCACGGGCGTGGGGAACGCAGCAGCTCGGTCTGCGCGAAGCGTCCAAATTTCGGTTCATCCCCACGGGCGTGGGGAACGCAAGCCCTCGGGCATTTCCGTCTCATCGGCTGGCGGTTCATCCCCACGGGCGTGGGGAACGCGGTAGGCGCCACGCCCAATAGTCGCCCCATGACGGTTCATCCCCACGGGCGTGGGGAACGCCTAAACACGGCGACGGCGAGCGCCTGATCGCCTGGTTCATCCCCACGGGCGTGGGGAACGCCTCTCATATCACTGCGGCGTATCAATCAGTGACGGTTCATCCCCACGGGCGTGGGGAACGCTCCCGTCCCCGTCATTCCCGCCACGAAAACGACGGTTCATCCCCACGGGCGTGGGGAACGCGCCTCCACATCGACGGCAAAGGTAACCCCCAGCGGTTCATCCCCACGGGCGTGGGGAACGCTTCACCACGTCGGCGGCACGCTCTTTTGCCGCCGGTTCATCCCCACGGGCGTGGGGAACGCGCTGACGCGCAGGAGGAAAAGTGATAGCAGCGCGGTTCATCCCCACGGGCGTGGGGAACGCACGAGACGAACGACGCGCTCGACAGCATTCCTCGGTTCATCCCCACGGGCGTGGGGAACGCCCGATCAAACTGGCGGAGGCCCGCACCACAACCGGTTCATCCCCACGGGCGTGGGGAACGCATCGACCGCCGATGGGGCGGCAACGTGCGCCGCGGTCCATCCCCACGGGCGTGGGGAACGCGATTAGGCAGGATCTCTTTTAGGACGGCCTCGCGGTTCATCCCCACGGGCGTGGGGAACGCGACGACGACGTCGTCCAGGCCATGGAGGATACCGGTTCATCCCCACGGGCGTGGGGAACGCTCACTCGAATTCCATTCGTCATCGTTTTTCTGCGGTTCATCCCCACGGGCGTGGGGAACGCGTCTACGTGAGCCAGGGCGTCGGCTACCGCCTCGGTTCATCCCCACGGGCGTGGGGAACGCTTCGGTAAGGGTTCCGGCGGCCTGGGGCATGGCGGTTCATCCCCACGGGCGTGGGGAACGCTTTCTGGCGATGAAGGCGCCATCGATGTAGCGCGGTTCATCCCCACGGGCGTGGGGAACGCGAAAATGTCCCGTTCTGCACCGTATTGGCGCACGGTTCATCCCCACGGGCGTGGGGAACGCATCAGCGGGCGGCGGCGAAGGCGGTCTGGAAATCGGTTCATCCCCACGGGCGTGGGGAACGCCTGGATCGTGCAGCCATCCACATCTCCAAAGTCGGTTCATCCCCACGGGCGTGGGGAACGCGGGGGCGCAGCACCCCTTTCAAGAAACACATCCTAACTAATTGAAAGCTTGGATGGTTCTAAGTGGTCA
>DAORDK010000043.1:0-26974 GCA_035345935.1 Rhodocyclaceae bacterium
CGACACGAGACGAACAAGAAGTGGCTGGATATGCTGAGCTGATGGATCTGGTGTTCAACTCCTGGCAGGACATTCCCCTCACCGAAAATCACATCAAGCAGTTGCACCAGATCCTCCTCCAGTACAGCGAGAAGGATGACTGGCACCGTGGCAACTACAAGACCAACTCGAACAGCGTTGCGGCATTCGATGAGGACGGCAAGCAGATCGGCATCGTCTTTGAAACGGCGACGCCGTTCGATACGCCACACCTAATGACCGAGTTGGTGGAATGGGCCCGGTCAGAAATCGACAAGGGGCAACTTCACCGACTGCTGATCATCGCCGTGTTCGTGGTGGTCTTTCTGGAGATTCACCCATTCCAGGATGGCAACGGACGACTCAGTCGTGCACTGACCACGCTACTGTTACTGCAGGCGGGTTATGCCTACGTGCCCTACAGTTCGCTCGAGAGCGTGGTCGAGCACAACAAGGAAGCCTACTACCTGGCGCTTCGACAGACGCAGGGTTCGATCCGAACCGAAGCACCGAATTGGCAGCCGTGGCTGATGTTCTTCCTGCGTGCATTGACCGAACAAGTGAAGCGACTCGAAAAGAAAGTGGAGCGGGAAAAGCTCGTCCTGGCGGCATTACCGGATCTCTCGCTGCAGATCGTCGAGTTTGCCAGGGAGCATGGACGCGTCACGATAGGCGAAGCCATCAAGCTGACGGGTTCAAGTCGTAACACGCTCAAGCAACACTTCCGTACCTTGGTCGAAAAGGGGCACCTCAAACTGCACGGAAGCGGGCGTGGTGTTTGGTATGAACTGCAGTAAGGAGGTTCGAATGCCAGTGCGGGATTCGAACTGACTTGGCGGAAACACTGATGGTTACTGAGTTTGCTCCAAACTTGGAGAGACCAGAATCACCTAAGTCAGGAGGTTCTGCACTTGATGTTTGTGGCCGGATTACGCTTGAAAACGGCCCGAATGCTTGAGAGATTCGAACTGTCGATGCAGATTTTCGATTGTCTTTACCGTATAATTTTCAACGGATTGGCGGGAACTGCATCAAATGTTAGTTCTTTTTCATTTGGGCCTCTTCTGGCCCGCCAAGCACATACCAACCAAGCGCCTTTCGAGGCGCTTTTTTGTTGTGCCCCCCGATTCGGCCGCGTAGTGACGGCGCCGCGCCGCGCTTAGCCCCCAGCGCCTCTCTCAGCGCGGTGAATAGCCGATAGTCTGAGCCCCATGTGCTCAGCTTGACGCACACATATGAAATTCTGGATCCACGGTTGACCTCGTGCGCTAGGGTCGGAAATACTTTTTCGGATGCTTCGCTTGAATTTCCGATCCATGCCTGCGTTTCTATTCGTCCGCATTGCGCTCGCTTGCGCACTGGCAGTTGCCCAGCTCCCGGCAGCATTCGCTCTGGATTCCGCGCCTGCGATCACGGTTCAGGAGCTTGTGCCCTTCTCGTCCGACGAGGGTTTGGCTCGCTTGGCGCGATCGACTGCAAAAGTCGATTTTCCCGCGCTCGCCAACCAGTTCGAGCCGCAGTCCAACGCCGCCTTCTGTGGCCCGACGGCAGCGGCCATCGTGCTCAACGCCCTACGTAGCGGAAGCCCCGATCTGCCCCGCGACCGGAGTCGCCTGCGTCCGGACGACCTTCGCTTCATGGCGAACGGTATCGATGCCGCGATCCCGCGGTTTACTCAGGACAACGTAATCGCCAAGGGCCGGAAGACACGCGCGCAGATCCTGGGCGAGCCGATGACGATCAATGGAAGACAGATTCACGATTTTGGCTATCAGCTTCGCCAACTCGACGAAATGCTCCGAGCAAACGGTGCATGGACTGTGCTCACCGTGGTCGACGACTACAGGAGTGCAGAGGCCATTCGCAGCGAGCTGGTTGAAAACCTCCAGCGTCCAGGCAACTACGTCATCGTCGCCTACCGGCGAGACGCCGTAGGCCAACGCGGAGGCGGACATATCTCTCCGCTTGGCGCTTACGATGCCGAATCCGACTCCTTCCTCGTCCTTGACGTCAATCCCGCAAATGCGGGTTGGGTGTGGATGTCGACGACAGCGCTGGTCAGGGGGATGCGCACCTTCGATACGGTCGAAAACCGGGGCTATATTTTGGTTGGCTGGCCCTGACTCAAAGTCATGGCGGGGCATGAGCCGCTCGTCGCGGGCGCCTCCGATCGGCATGACCAGGATTCGGCCGCTTCGGCGCCTGCGGGGAAATGCCGGGCCGCTAGCGGTGCATGGGTAACCCGGCCCAGAATCGCGCTGCTTCCCCCTCGATCTCCACCCCCGCCCGAAACTTCCCGCAGCGCCTAGGCAGCGACACCTGCGTCTGTCTTTCGCGGCTTCGCCGTACGGGTCGTCCTGTGCGCCTCAGCCGGCCGCATCCGACGGTTCCGCAATACAGGAGCAGATCGATCTGGCCGGTGACGGGGCGGCCGCCGCGTATCGGGCATCAACGTCGACCGGATCAAGGATTTCGTCGAAGCGGCGGAGAAGGTTACGGTAAGAGCCTTGCGCTTTCGCCAACAAGTACGGTGCCTTGCGGGGCGCCGTTTTGCAATGGCGGGTGGCATGGATGCGCTTTCGCGGGTGTCGGTCCCGCATTGCGCGCGTCGAGTCGTGCAGATGTGGAACGGTCGGATCGGGGTGCGCGGGCCTCAGTCGCCTTGCTGGTACCAGCGGTAGCCCGTGCCCGACCAGTAGATGAGCCCGCTGGCGGACTCGGTCTTGATCACCATGAGCGCGTCTCCCCGTAGCCGTGGCGGCGACCCGGGCTGGGCGCCCCGCTCGACGAGGCCCTTGCCGTAGACGTACCAGGCATCCATCCACGAGAAGTCATCGCCTCCATTCCCCACGGGCCGCCCGGCTCCCAGGATGTGTATCGTTTTCGAGCCCGAATGGAAGACGGCGATTCCGGTTTTTCCGTTGTCTTTCCGCCGGATGAGGATGGCGGCGTCCGGGCGTCCGTCGCCATCGAAGTCGCCCTGGACGATGAACGGATTGAGACGATTCGAGTAGCTGAATTCCCGGAGCGAGGTCTGACCCGTTAGCGCCGACCGGACATGGGGAGGAATGCTTTCGAGCTGGGCGAAGGGGATGTCGTCTTCGCCGGTGGCAAGGGCTCCGGTAGCGGCCAGGGAGCAAAGGGCGGCAATCGCGAATCGCACGGATTGGGCTCCGAAAGGAGTGTGGATTCCCGGATAACCGCCGGCGGTCAGCGGTTGTCGGTCACCCAGATGATTTCGCGATCATAGCGGGCTGCGGCTTCGATCGGAAGCCCTCACCAGCCGGGTGGCTGGACCAGTTGCCAACCCTCTGGACAGTACGGGGTGCTGGGGTAGTAGCGGCCTGCGGAAGAGCAGTAATACTGCGCATTCGCGGGTGGAGGCGGCGGCATCGGGGCATAGGCGGCCGGCGGGTATACGGGGACAGGGCGGACCTCGCGTACCGGTCTCTCCGGCTCGGACAGGGCGGCGCCCAGCGCCAATCCGACGACGCCCAGGGCGATTGCCGGTCCGAGCCACTCCGAACCCCGGTCGTGACGTCGCTCGTGGCGATAGTGACCGTCGTAACGATAGTGGCTGTCGTGGCGTGGGCGATCATCGTAACGATGGCTGTGCCAGCCGTCCCCGGCGAAGGTGTCGAGGGGGAGGGAAGTGGCCAGAGTGAGCGCGATGAGCGATCGGGCGATGGTTTTCATTGAGTAACTCCGCGTGTGGTTACGCACATAACGCATGGGTCGACGCGATGAAGGACGCTGATTTGTAACCGGAAGTGTCCGGTTCGAGGACTGGACCGGATTTTGCTAATTCATTAACAAGCAGTGCATTTCTCTATTCTCGATACGCGAAAGGAGTTTTCCCATGGATCAGCGCCAAACCCCACCGCGTGGTGGAAAGCTCGGATTGGTCACCCTTCCCCTGATCGGAGGTGAGCGATGTCGATCCGATTAAACGAGGAATGCCTGTTCTGGATGCGGCTTGCTGCCTTCGCCCATTTGTCGGAAACCTTACTCGCCACTGGAGCTTCCGAGCGGGATGCGGAGGAACTGCTGCTGGGCTGGTCTCTCCCGGGCAGTTTGCCTTCGCGCTACGCCTGTTTGTCGGGTGGCGCAGCCAACGCTACCGTGTTCGGCTGAGCGAGGCACCGGAAGCGGGCTTAGGCACCGGAATGGTGCTCTTGGCGCTCGGCCAGTCGGCTGGTATCTTAGGCACCCCGATGCTGTGCGGGCCGAGGGCTCTCTAGATTTGCGACCTCTGCGTTCTTGGTTTCGGGGTTGAAGCAATTGCGCCTCATGAAGCCTACCAGGGAGGGAAGTCTTGCCGCGCGCGCCGATGCTTGTGTCCGATCGCCGGTGGTGGTTCGTCTTTCTGGTGTTCTGGGCGGCGGTAGTCGGCCTTTCCCTGTGGGTCCATGTGGCCGATACCCGGGAGCATTCCCAGGGAATCGCCCTCGAGGGGGCTCGCAACATGTTCCGCATGGTGGTCCTGGTGCGCTCGTGGAATGCTTCCCATGGCGGCGTGTATGTTCCCGTGACGCCGGAAACCCAGCCCAATCCCTACCTTGAGCACCCGCGCCGGGACGTGACTACCCTGGAGGGGAAGGCGTTGACCCTGGTCAATCCGGCCTTCATGACCCGGCAGTTGGGGGAGTTGGCCCAACGCCAGGGGGGGGTTGTCTTCCACATCACCAGCCGTCGGCCCATTCGCCCCGGCAATCGTCCGGACGACTGGGAGGACGGAGCGCTGCTTCGTTTCGAAGCTGGGGTGGATGAGGTTTGGCAGGTCGTCGGGGAAGAGACGTCTCATCCACAATTGCGTTATATGGCTCCCTTGAAGGTCACCGCCAACTGCCTCAGTTGCCACGAAAAGCAGGGTTATCGAGAAGGAGACATTCGTGGCGGCATCAGCGTGTCGCTGCCTTACGCCGAGGTCGAGGCGGCTGCCGCGCAGTCGATCCGGCAGAACTGGGTGACCCACGGTGCCATCTTTCTTCTTGGCGCGGCAGTAGGTTTCGTGCTCCTAGAAGCCCTGCGTCGCCGCTGGATCTATTTGGCAGCCACGATTACCCAATTGGAGCAGGCGCAGGGAGAGCTGTTGGCGGTCAATCGCACTGTCGGCGCGGCTAGGGAAGCCGCCGAAGCGGCCAGCCGGGCCAAGACGGCCTTCCTGGCCAATATGAGCCACGAATTGCGCACGCCGATGAATGCCATTACCGGATTTGCCTACCTGCTGAGGCGCGAGGTAGCGGAGCCGAGGCAGAGGGAGATGGTGGGCAAGATAGACCGGGCGGCCCGCAATCTGCTGACGACCATCGATCAGGTGCTCGATCTGGCCAGGCTGGAGGCCGGGACTCTGGTGGCAGAGAACCGCCCGTTTTCAGCCCGGGATCTGGTCGAGAGGGAGGCCGCACGCGTGCGAGCGGATCTCGGTGCCCTGGGCAGGGAGGACGAGTGCTTCGTCGAGGTGGGGGCAGAGGTGCCGCAACGCGTGATCGGCGACCAAAGGCATATGGCCGAGATTCTTCAGCATTTCGCAAGCAACGCGGTCAAGTTTTCGCAACGCGGTCCGATAGTCCTGCGGCTGAGTTGCGCGGTCGGGACCGCGGGACCGGCGCTGGAATTTGCGGTCATCGACCAGGGTATCGGCATTCATCCGGATTCCCTGCCGACTCTCTTCCAACCGTTCCTCCAGGTGGATGATACGAGCACGCGACGCTTTGGCGGCAAGGGAATAGGCTTGGTCATTTGCCGACGCCTCGCACAATTGCTGGGCGGGGAGGTGGGGGTGGAGAGCCGACTCGGCGAAGGCAGCCGGTTCTGGTTCCGGGTGGGGGTCGGGTTGGAACCCGGGGCGAATCCTGTTGCCGCGTCTCCCGAGCTGGATGCCGAGGCCGAAGAGCGGAGGACCGGCGAGCTTCTGGCTTTTCTCGAGGAGGACAATCCGCGAGCCGTGCGCCACTGGAACGAGCATCGGGTGGCGATTCGGAGGCGCCTGGCTCAGAGTGCGGATGAAGTCGGGGAGGCGGTTTCGTCTTGCGACTTTCCGCGAGCGGCAGAATTGCTCCGCCGCGCTCTGGGCGGGAAATCCTAGGGGTGCGACCACAGGCGCCTAAAGCAAGTGCCCGCGCGCCGTCTCCGGAAGTCCCTGCAGGCAAACTTTGGCGAGGCACCTTGGGCAGCGGGTGTCACTCCGGCTGGCCGGGAGCGCTGGGCAAGACGCCGAAAATCAGGATGGGTCGGCCGAGCAGCGGGTCAAAGCCGAGGGGAACTATGGCGAGGGATGGATCCTCGATCAAGGGGACGTGCTCCCGGACCCACGCGCGAGCCGCCGAGCGCGCCTCGTCAAAACTGGTAAAACAGGCGTCGACCTCCGGTTCCCGGACCGGTCGGAATTGCCCGGTCCGGCGATCGAGGAGGGTATCGGTGTCCAGGCGCTGGACACCGTAGCCGCAGGCCGCTCGTGGAAGCGGTAGATCTTCGAGGTTGAAGGCATGGCCGAAAGCATCCTCGCCGAAGGCCAGAGGATCGAGGCCGCGATGGCCGGTCAGGATTTCGACCAATTCCGCGCGCAGGGCATTACGAACGCGAAGGGCTGCCTCTCCGTTAAGTCTCGGCAATGCTTCCGCAAGCTTCTCCAGGGCGCTGGAGGTCGCGCGATCAAGGGCGTCGGCAAGGGTGGGATCGTCTATGAAGAGAGGCCGGTTCATTCCCGTATTTAAGCACGGGCGGCGGAGGGGGCCGTGCTAGAATGCGCCCGGTCAAAAAACTGTAACGGGACGGTCATGTTCGGACGATTGATGCCCAAAGAGGCGAAATACTTCGACTTCTTCAATGCACACGCCGAGCACATCGTCCATGGGGGCGAGGCCCTGGTGGGACTGATCGGTGCCCTGGTGGATTCCCCGGGAGAGGCCGTCAAGTTCGCCGAGGCCATCGACACCCACGAAACCGCCGCCGATCGCATCACCCATGAGACCATGGCGGCGCTCCATACGTCGTTCATCACGCCGTTCGACCGCGACGAAATCCACCAGCTCATCAGCGGCATGGACGACATCCTGGACCTCACCCAGGACGTTGCCGAATCGATGAATCTCTACGATATCAAGCGGGTGACCCCGGAAGCCAAGCTGTTGGCCGAGATTTGCCTCCACTGCTGTCAGCGGGTCAAGGGCGCCGTGGGCCTGCTCCGGTCCATGGACAACGCGTCCGCCATTCTCAAGATCTGTCACGAGATCGACAAATTGGAGTCGGATGCGGATCGCATCATGCGGGAAGCCATGTCCAAGCTCTTCCGCGAGGAGAGCGACGTCCTGCAGGTCATCAAGCTCAAGGCCATCTACGAACTCCTGGAAACGGTCACCGATCGCTGCGAGGATGTCGCCAACACCATCGAAGGCATCGTCCTCGAGAATTCCTGAGCGTATCCGGCCAACCGCATGGACCACCTCCAGATCAGCCTGGCCGTTGTGACGTTCCTCGTCGTGGTCGCCTTGGCCTTCGATTTCATGAACGGCTTCCACGATGCCGCCAATTCCATCGCGACCATCGTCTCGACCCGGGTACTCAAACCCCATCAGGCGGTGATCTGGGCATCGGCATTCAATTTCATCGCCTTCTTCATCTTCCAGCTCAAGGTCGCCACAACCATAGGCAAGGGCACCATCGATCCGGCGGTCGTCGATCACTACATCATCTTTGGCGCCCTGGTGGGCGCCATCGTCTGGAATATCGTCACCTGGTATTACGGTATTCCTTCTTCGTCGTCCCACGCCCTGATCGGTGGTCTGGTCGGGGCTGCGATGGCCAAGGTCGGTCCGGCTGGCCTCATCTGGAGCGGGGTGTGGAAGATCGTCGCCTTTATTTTCGTTGCGCCGATCCTTGGCTTCATCATCGGCGGCCTACTCATGGTCATCGTTTCGTGGCTGTGCCGAAAAACCGCACCCCGCAAGGTGGATAAGACTTTCCGACGCTTTCAGCTGCTCTCTGCCGCGGCCTACAGTCTGGGGCATGGGGGCAACGACGCCCAGAAGACGGTCGGGATCATCTGGATGCTCTTGATCGCCGCTGGAATCTCCAACGGCGCCGACCCGGTTCCCAACTGGGTGGTTTTCTCCTGTTATGCCGCCATGGGCCTGGGAACTCTCTTCGGGGGATGGCGCATCGTCAAGACCATGGGCAACCGCATCACCAAGCTCAATCAGGCCCGCGGGTTCTGCGCCAACAGCGGTGGGGCGATCACGCTGTTTCTCGCCACGGGGTTGGGAATTCCGGTTTCCACCACCCACACCATCACCGGCGCCATCGCCGGCGTGGGTTCGACGCGCGGTGCCCGCCGGGTCCGCTGGGGAGTGGCCGGCGGGATCGTCTGGGCCTGGCTGTTGACCATTCCCTGCAGTGCCCTGATTGCTGCGTTCGCTTGGGTTTTAGGCACCCTCTTCCTTTGAGGCTGCTGGCCTACTGTGTGCTGCTGGCGGTGCTGGCCGCGCTGGTGGCCAAGATTCCCGTACTTTGGGAGTTGGCCGTGGCAGGCGCGATCGGTGGGGCCTATTGGATATTCTTTCGGCCACCGCCGGATCCCTGACCGAAACCGCGTCAGGCGGGTATGTCCGGTACCAGCAAGGCTTCCAATTGCAGAATGCGGTCCTTGAGAAGCAGCTTGCGCTTCTTCATACGGCGAATCAGCAACTGGTCCGCCGGCGGATCGGCCTCCAGGTGCGCAATGACCTCGTCCAGGTCGCGGTGCTCGACTTGCAACTCGAACAATTTCGCCTGGATGGTCGCGATCTCGTCTTCAGTGGGCGGAAGAATGGCCATTGAAAGCTCCAATCCCTGGGGATGGCCCTGGGCGGATTGCCTCGTGACCTGGATGGGAATACGCCCTAGAATAACCCGACAACTGGAAATCCAGGAGGGGACATGCAGTATCAGGTGATCGTGATCTTCGGCAAAGGGGTCGAGTTTGACTATCGTATCGATCGCCAAGATCTTGCCGGAAGGAGCGCCGACGAGGCCCGCAAATGGTTTGACCGCGAATTCACTGCGCTTGAGTGCGAGGTGGCGACCCCGACCGGCAAGGTGCTCATCATCGACCGCATCCTCTGCGTCGCGCGCTACGCGGGTGCAGACCGTTTTCGGGGAGCCGATCCGTGGGCCGAGCAGTTCGCCCGCCACACCGCGCTCATCCTCGGGCGGGATCTGGTTCGGGTCGACGTCGCGACCTACACCATCGGTTACTGACCGAATCCGGATACCTCGCTTGGCCGCTCCTCCCGATCTGCACAATCAGATGTTTGCGCATTCCCTTCGTCTCCGATCCGCCTGCCCGGCGGGTTTGCCCATCTGAGGTTCCCGGTTTGAACAAGGCTTTCGTCCGCGAGGACAGCGAAGGCGACGACGACGGGCCTTCCACGCCGCCGCTTCCCGCCGGTGCCCGCAATTACATCACTCCGGCGGGCCATGCCCGTCTGAAGGCGGAACTGGAACATCTGGTCAAGCGCGAGCGCCCCCATGTCGTCGAGGTGGTGGCCTGGGCGGCGTCCAACGGCGACCGTTCGGAAAACGGCGATTACATCTACGGCAAGCGCCGCCTGCGGGAAATCGACCGTCGCATCCGTTTTCTGGGCAAGCGCCTGGACATTGCCGAGGTGGTGGATCCCCTGGCCCGCTGTGCCACCGATCAGGTCTTCTTCGGCGCCACCGTTACCCTCTGCGACGGCGACGGCGTAGAAAACACTTACGCCATCGTCGGGATTGACGAAGCGGATGCTTCCCAAGGACGCATCAGCTGGATATCGCCCTTGGCCCGCGCCCTGCTCAAGGCGCGAGAGGGCGACACGGTGCGTTTTCAGAGTCCGGTGGGGATCAAGGAAATCGACATTGTCGAGGTGCACTACAGGGCTCTCGATTAAGGGGAGATTTTCTCCCGTCGCTAGGACTTGAAATCGTGGGGACCATCCCCATCTCCCGTTCCACCCTTTGCCTTCGACGGGAGAAAACACCATGACCGAATCCGCTACCGCGACCCACAATCGTGAAACCCTCGGCTTTCAGACCGAGGTCAAGCAACTGCTCCATCTGATGATCCATTCCTTGTACAGCAACAAGGAAATCTTCTTGCGCGAGCTCGTTTCCAACGCTTCCGACGCTTGCGACAAGCTGCGCTTCGAGGCGCTGAACAATAGCGCTCTTTACGGCGACGATTCCGAACTCAAGATTCGCATTGCCTTCGACAAGGCCGCGCGGACGGTCACCATTTCGGATAACGGGATCGGTCTCTCGCGGGAGGAGGCCATCGACCATCTCGGTACCATCGCCAAGTCCGGTACCCGCGAGTTCTTCTCCTCCCTTACCGGCGATCAGGCCAAGGATGCTCACCTCATCGGCCAGTTTGGCGTCGGTTTCTATTCCTCCTTCATCGTCGCCGACAAGGTGACCGTCGTTTCCCGGCGGGCGGGCCTACCGGCCGATCAGGCCGTGAAATGGGAATCCGGCGGCGAAGGCGACTACACCGTCGAGGTGGTGGAGAAGGCGGGCCGCGGCACCGACGTCACCCTGCATCTGCGCGAAGGCGAAGACGAGTTTCTCGGGGGCTGGAAGCTGAAATCCATCGTCCGCAAGTACTCCGACCACATCACCCTGCCCATCGTCATGAAGAAGGAAGAGTGGAAAGAGGGCGAACAAGTGCTCACCGACGAGGACGAGACGGTCAATCAGGCGAATGCCCTGTGGGCTCGCAGCAAGAGCGACATCACCGAGGAACAGTACAAAGAATTCTACAAGCACGTCGCCCACGACTTTGAAGATCCGCTGACCTGGACCCATGCCCGGGTCGAGGGCAAGCAGGAATACACGCAACTCCTCTACATTCCGGCCCGTGCGCCCTTCGACCTGTGGGACCGCAATGCCCGCCACGGCATCAAGCTCTACGTGCGCCGCGTCTTCATCATGGACGACGCCGAGCAACTGATGCCTCTCTACCTGCGCTTCGTGCGCGGCGTGGTCGATTCCGCCGATCTGCCGCTCAACGTCTCCCGCGAAATTCTCCAGCAGAGCAAGGACATCGACGGCATTCGCAACGGTTGCACGCGCAAGGTGCTGTCCATGCTGGAAGACCTGGCCGAGAACGAGACCGAGCAATACGCCAAATTCTGGGAGGCCTTCGGCGCGGTGTTGAAGGAAGGTGTCGGCGAAGACTTCGCCAACAAGGAAAAGATCGCCGGCCTGCTGCGCTTCGCCTCCACCCAGGCCGATACCCCGGCCCAGATCGTATCCCTCAAGGACTACATCGGTCGCATGAAGGAAGGCCAGGAGAAGGTCTATTACGTCACCGCGGACAGCTTCAATGCGGCCAAGAACAGTCCTCACCTGGAAATCTTCCGCAAGAAGGGCATCGAAGTGCTGCTTCTTTCCGACCGGGTGGATGAATGGGTGGTGGGTCACCTGACCGAGTTCGACGGCAAGCAGCTGCAATCGGTGGCCAAGGGCGGCCTAGACCTGGGCAAGCTGGAGGACGAGGCGGAAAAGCAGGATGCCGAAAAGGCCGCCGACGAGTACAAAGAGCTGGTCGAAAAGGTGAAGTCCTCCCTTGGGGACAGGGTGAAGGACGTGCGCGTCACCCATCGCCTGACCGATTCGCCTTCCTGCCTCGTCTCCGATGAACACGATCCGTCCGGAAATCTGGCCAGGCTCCTGAAGGCTGCCGGCCAGAAGGCTCCGGACGTCAAACCCATTCTGGAGATCAATCCTGGTCATCCGGCGGTCCTGCGGCTGCGGACCGAGCAATCCCGTTTTGACGACTGGGCCAACCTGCTCCTGGAGCAGGCGACCCTGGCCGAAGGCGGTCAGCTGGACGATCCGGCAGGTTTCGTCAAGCGTATCAACGACCTGATGTTGGCCTTGTCCAGCTCCGGTAAATAAGGCGCTGAGCACTCCAGCGAGAACCGCCGGGTTTCCCCGGCGGTTTCCTTTTGTGGCAGGCGATTAACGGGCCGGCCTAGCGTCGTTCATGCACTGCCGACGCTCGGGACCCACTTTGCCCTTGCAGGCCTCGTGAGCCTTCTGCATCGCTTCGCACCGTTGCGGATTGGGGGCCTTGGCGCAATCCGGCGGCGGCATGTGATCGTACATGCAATCCCGGCGGGCGGGCCCGGCCTTGTCCTTGCACGCTTCCAGGGCCTTGCTGCGGGCTTCCTGGCGAGCTTTGCACTGCTCGGGAGCGGGGGCCTTGGCGCAATCGCGCGGTGCCCTTTGGGTGGTCGCCGGACCATTGCCCTGACCGCCCATTCCGGGTCCCGGTTGGGCGAGGAGCGGACTGACCGCGAGGGCGCCGAGAAGAGCGGCACAACAAAGCTTGAGCGGGGTTTTCATGATGCCTCCTTGAGCGGGTTGAAGGGGTTCACACCCATTCTAGGAAGTACATCGGCGGATGGCCTGCAGGATTTGTAAAGAGTTCCCCTTACTTTGTAAGCAATCGTACTTTGACTGCCTGCTCGTGGTCAGGGTCAAGCGAGTGAATTGCGAACAGGTCTTGGGAATCGCTTGCGGGAACGGGTCGGGATTGTCCATGCCGCCCAGGGGGCCCCGGTTATCGAGCCGAGAGACCGGTCGTGTCTGGGTCTGCTGGGGGACCTGTTAGAATCGCCGCCGCAGCGGTCTTGCTGCTTGCCCGGAGAATTTCAGATGTTCCGTAGGAGCTCCCCTGACGCCGCATTTCCCGCCTTGGCGATCGACTGGCGTGGCCTCGGGAGGGCCTATCTGTTCTTCTGGTACTTTTCCGGGGTTACCCATTCCCTCCTGCTGGCCGGAGGTGCCACCGGATTCTTGCCCTTCCGCCAGGGGGTGATCGGGAGCCTGTTGTGGTTGATTCCCATGGTGCTCCTGCCTCGCATCGGCACCCGGTTCGCGACGGTCGTGGGCCTGGTTCTTTGGCTGGCGTCGCTGGTCAATCTCGGGTATTTCGCCATCTATCGCCAGGAATTTTCGCAGAGCGTCCTCTTCATCATCTTTGAATCGAATCCGGCCGAGGCGAGCGAATACGTGGGCAATTATTTTGTCTGGTGGATGATTCCCGCCGCCCTCGCCTACTCGGCGGTGGGCTGGATGCTCTGGCGGCGAGTACGAACGATCGTCATGCCCAGGCCAGCCGCATGGCTGGTGACCCTGGTCATTGCCTCCCTGGTCTTCCTCCCGCCCGCGATGAAGACTGTGCGGCGCAACTTGCTCACCGCAGACGAACTGGCCGATTCGATCATGGGCCGCCTGGAGCCCGCCGTTCCCTGGCAGTTCGCCTTCGGCTACGTCAAGTATCGGCGCGAACTCGGCCAGATGGAGTCGCTCCTCGAAGAGAACCGGCGCTTGCCTCCGGTGACCCACCTGGTCGACGCCAACGCCGGGGTCCCGGGGACTCTGGTGCTGGTCATCGGCGAATCCACCACCCGGGAGCACATGAGCATCTACGGTTATCCACGCCCGACTTCGCCTCGTCTGGAGGCCCTGCGGGAACACCTGACGGTCTTCGACGGCGTCGTCGCGCCGCGCCCCTACACCATCGAGGCCCTGCAGCAGGTGCTGACGTTCGCTGACCAGGAGAATCCCAATCTCTACCTGACCCAGCCGTCCCTGATGAATGTGATGAAGCAGGCGGGTTACAAGACCTTCTGGATCACCAACCAGCAGACCCTGACCCAGCGCAACACCATGCTCACCAATTTCTCCGAGCAGACCGACGAGCAGTTTTACCTCAACCACAGCCGTTCCCAGAACTCGTTCCAGTTCGACGGAGCCGTCCTCGACCCCTTCGCCAAGGTGCTGGCCGACCCCGCTCCGCGCAAGTTCATCGTGGTGCACCTGCTGGGGACCCACATGCGCTACGACTACCGGTATCCGCCCGAATTCGCCAAATTCGAGGACCGCAAAGGACTGCCAGATTGGGTGACGGACAAGCATCTGGAGATGATCAACCACTACGACAATGCCGTGCTCTATAACGATTTCGTCGTCTCCAGCCTGATCGAACGCCTCGGAGGAGCGGGTGGTCGTGCATTGCTGCTGTACTTTTCCGACCACGGAGAGGACGTCTATGCCACCGGAAACCACGATTTCATCGGGCGCAACGAGGCCAAGCCGACCCCCCCGATGTATACGATCCCCTTCCTGCTCTGGCGCTCCCCGGCATGGGAAGCCGAGCATCCCCGCAGCTTTGCAGGCCAGACCGGACGCCTCTACCAGACTTCGCACCTGATCCATACCTGGGCCGATCTCGTCGGTCTGACTTTCGAAGGCTATGACCCGACCAAGAGCGTCGTCAGTAAGACTTATCTCGAGCGTCCGCTGCTGGTCGGCGATCCCGGTTCGCAAAAGGGATTGATCGATCTACGCCCATTGCTTGCCGGGCGGGCGGGACACGCCGGCAGGTAGGTTTTCCGTCCAGGCTTTGTGCCGCAGAAGGCAGACAAATTTCTCGCCACCGACGGCGATTGTGCTTGAATGAGAAAATGATATTTCTGCCACGCTGCCTAGGGCGGCAGATCGTCTTCGGCTGTCTTGCGCTACTCCTCGGGGGGGGACTGTCTTCCACGGCGACCGCGGTCGCGGACCTACCGGTGGAGTCGCTGCGCTTGCCGCCGGGATTCGCCCTGGAGACCGTTGCCCGCGTCCCCAATGCGCGGGCCATGACTCGTGGCGCCGGACGCATCGTTTATGTCGGTTCCCGGGATGCGGGCAGGGTGTATGCGGTCGAATTCGATTCGGCTTGGCGCCACGGGCGCGCACGGGTGATCGCTTCCGGACTCGAGTTGCCGGTAGGCGTGGCCTGGCGGAACGGAGACCTCTACATTTCGGCCGTGAACCGCATCCTACGCCTGGAAGGGATAGATGCCCGGCTCGACGATCCGCCGCGGGCCAAAGTGGTCTTCGATCAACTGCCGAGGGAAAATGCCCACGGCTGGAAGTTCATCGCCTTCGGCCCCGATGGCTGGCTCTACTTGGCTGTGGGAGCGCCCTGCAATATCTGCGATCCCGACGCACGCTACGCCAGCATCTTTCGCTTGCGCCCCGATGGTTCGGTACTCGAGTCGGTGGCGCGGGGCGTACGCAATAGCGTAGGTTTCGACTGGCATCCCGGTACCGGCGAAATGTGGTTCACGGACAATGGCCGCGATGGGTTGGGAGACGATACGCCTCCCGACGAGCTCAATCGGCTTGTGCGTCCCGGCCAGCATTTCGGTTATCCCTATTGCCACGCTGGGACGATTCCCGACCCGGAATTCGGGAGCGGACATTCCTGCGCGGATTTCGAATCACCGGCCATCCGCCTGGGAGCTCACGTTGCCCCGCTGGGACTGCGTTTCTACCGCGGCGCCACCTTCCCGGCAGCCTACCGCGGCCAGATTCTTATCGCCGAGCACGGGTCGTGGAACCGCAGCCGCAAGGCGGGCTACCGGATATCCCTGGTGCGCCTCGAGGGTGGCAGGGCCGTCGCCTACGAACCCTTCGTCACCGGCTGGTTGCAGGGGGAGTCCCCCTGGGGCCGGCCAGCGGATATCCTTGAGCTTCCCGATGGCTCCTTGCTGGTGTCCGACGACCTGGCAGGAGCCCTTTATCGAATCACCTATACCCCGCCACGGAACCCCACGCCATGACTGAAGCGTTCCTCACCCTTGTTGAACTCGATCGCCTGGAAGAACTGCTCGACAGCGAGGTCTTCGCCGATGGCACCATGCGCCTGGACGAAATCCAGGCCTTCCTGTGCGCCGTCGTCAGCGGTCCGGTGGCCGTGGTGCCGGAAGACTGGCTGGGAGAAATCCTCGGCGGGGGCGAGGGGAGCCAGGAACGTGCGGAGGCCGAAGCCTTGCTGCTGCGCCTGCGGGACGAGATCGTCTTCGACCTGGGCAACCAGGATTGCGTGGCGCCTATCCTCTATCCGCTCGAGGAGGCAAGCGACGAAGACGATTACGCGGCCTGGGCCGACGCCTATGTCTATGGCTGCGGCCTCTCGGGTGACTGGTTCGAACTCGCCGGCAAGCACGGCGACGACCTGGCCGAACTGCTGGAACCGCTATTCCTCCTCAACGGTACCCTGCGGGAGGACGTCGAAGCCAGCGGCGAGCGCTGGTTTTCCCCTGCCGAGGAAGCCCGGGTGGTCGCCGAGGTGCGGGAGGGACTGCCGGACATCGTGCAGGCCCTGTACGACTTCTGGCGCACCAAGGCGGGCATCGCCACCGTGCGCCGGGAAGATCCCAAGGTCGGCCGCAACGATCCCTGCCCCTGCGGTAGCGGTCGCAAGTTCAAACAGTGCTGCGGACGGCCGGATCGGCTGAACTGACGCGAGGCCGGGCGGAGCGGGCTCCGCCTATTGCGCGGCCTCAAAAAAGAAAAAGCCGGAGCGGAGCTCCGGCTTTTTTGCTCTGTTGCAGGCTTAGGCGAATTAGGCGGCCTTCTTGCCCTTCGGAGCGGAGACCTTGGCGGCCTTCAGGGTCGCTTCGGTGGCAGCGGCAACGCTGGCTTCAGCGGCTTCGACAGCTTGCTTGGAAGCCTTGGAGAGGTTCTCGTAGGCATCGTTGGCGGCGGCGACAGCAGACTTGACGACGGCGACGGCAGCTTCGGAACCGGCGGGGGCGCTGGCCAGGGCCTTCTCGACCAGACCATTCACCTTGGCATTGGCTTCGGCGACTTGAGCTTCGACTTCCTTGGCGATCTTGTCCTTCGCTTCGACAGCGATGGCGTAGACGCTACGGGAGTAATCCAGACCCTTTTCGAGGGCGGGAACGGCCAGGCTCTGTTGCAGAGCGACGAGGGACTGGACGTCCTTGGCGCCGAGGAGCGCGTTCACGTTGGCGAAGGAGGTCTCGACCAGGGAACGGGCGGCGTTCAGGTTGAGGGCGGCGAGGCGCTCGACGCTGTCCAGGGTGGTGTTGGCCAGGAGGACGGCGGAATCGATGCTGGATTGAGCGAGTTCTTGGGGCTTGACGGACATGATGATCTCCAAAGACTAAGGTTAAGAAACAGGTTTCGGCTTTGCGGCATTTATGTTGCGCTGCACCATGACCTGAATTTTACTGTTGCAAGAACCAATGTCAACCATTTTTTGTGCGCCGCACCATTTTGTTGACGGAGATCAAACGGAAATGAGCAAGGTGCAGAGCCCGGGCTCATGTATAGCAGAATTCTTGTCTTCTGAATGGGGCAAATATGGATCGCCATAGGCATCGATTGGTGCGCAGCAGCAGAGAACGGAAAGGGGCGTTTTTCGCCCTTGGCGATGGCGTACGGCAGCCTCGCTGGAGTCGGGGGCGTGTCTCGGGTACTCGGTACGTCGCGTCGTCGGTCAGGGTCAGGCGACCCCGGCCCCGGATTGCGCTAATTCGCGGCGGAGGTGGGGTACCGCGGTGGCGGATTACGCTGCCCGCTGACCCTCATTTGCCGCCCCAGGGTTGCACGGGTACGGTCGAGATGGCGTTGACCGGTGCGCCCTCGATGATCTTGCGGCTGATGGCCAGATAGACCAGCACGTTGCGCCGGGTATCGTGGAAGCGCGTAATCTTGGTTTCCTTGAAGAGGATGGAGGTGTCCTCGGAAAATACGACTTCGTCCTTGGGAAGCTTGGCGGGTAGGGTGATCGGCCCGACCTGGCGGCACGCCAGGGAGAACTGCGAAGGGTCTTCGGCCAGGCCAAAGCTGCCGGCCACTCCACCTGTGCGAGCCTGGCTCACGTGGCAGGTGACGCCGGGAACCCTGGGGTCGTCGAAGGCGTAGATGCATACGCGGTGGTTGGCGCCGATGAGCTTCCAGGCGGTGGTGACGCAGCCCACTTCCTCGGCGTTGCCTGGAAGGGCAAGGGCAGTAGCGACCAGGACGGCGGCCCCGCGCCGGTAGGCCGCAGCGGCGAAAGTTGGCTTCATTGAGTTCTCCGGAATGGCGCGGGGAGGGGAATCAGACGCCCTGCATGCTTGGCGAGAATGCGGTAGATGTCCCGGTCGAAGGCCGGACGGGGGTCGTTCAGGAGTTCGTGGACCTCGCTGTCGTCCGCGGCGCTGCCCAGGTGCCGCCAACCATCGACGATGTGGGCGGTGTCGCCCTCCGGGAGCATTGCGGGGCCGGAAAAAGGCCAGGATACGAGCTTGAGTCCCGCCAGGGCGCTGACCAGGCGCAGGGTGTGGCGGGAAAGCGGCTCCTTGCCGACGCAGGCGCCCTTGCAGCGGCGCAATTGATGGGCGAAGCAGGGTTTGCCCGGATCGGCGGCCTCCAGACCCAGGAGCTTCAGGCAGAGCTCGTGGGAGTCGGCCACGGCGCGCAGGACGTCCTGGGCCTCGCGGGGATGCTTGAAGAGCCCGTAGCAAGCGCCCGGTACGGAAAAATCGAGGACGTCGGCGGCGAGCAGTCGGGGACGCAGCCAGCCCTCGCCTTCGTCCACCAGCGTCCACGAGCATACCTCTTCGTTCTTGCGCAACTGGCGGTTGTGCGTGGGGCGCAAGGTCTTGACCAGGGCGGCTTCCTTGAGCAGCGCGCCGATCTCACCGGCGGTCTCGAACACTTCGATGCGCTTCACCTGACGGGCGAGGGCCATCTCCCGGGACGATCTCAGGTCGGCGGCGAAATGGGAGAGCACCCGCCGCCGCAGGTTCTTGGCCTTGCCGACGTAGAGGGGAAGCGCGTTCTCGCCGTAGAAGAGATAGACCCCCGGAGTGTCGGGCAGATCGTCGACCATCTCCGGGTCGAGACCCGCTGGCAGGCTGGGGCGGGAATCGAGCTTCTTGACTGCGGCGGCGACCACCTCCGGCCCCGGGGCGGCCTGGATGCGCTGCCAGAACTGATGGATCAGGCGTGCGTCGGCCAATGCCCGGTGGCGGCCGTCGGCCACCAGGCCGTGGCGTTCGGCGAGACTGTCCAGGTTGTGGCGGTGATACTCGGGAAACAGGGTGCGGGAGAGCTTGACCGTGCACAGTACCGGTGCCCGGAAGGCAATGCCCAGGCGCTTGAACTCGCTCTTGAGGAAGCTGTAGTCGAAGCGGGCGTTATGGGCGACGAAAAGGCGGCCTGCCAGTCTTCGCAGCACCTCCGCGGCCACGGCGGCGAAGGGGGGCGCATCGGCCACCAGGGCGTCGGAGATTCCGGTGAGCTGCTGGATGAAGGGCGGGATGCGCGTGCCGGGGTTGACCAGCTGTTGCCATTCCTCGACGCGGCCGTCGGCATCCACGGCGACGATGCCGATCTCCGTGATGCGATCGGTGGTGGCCGTGGCGCCGGTGGTTTCCAGATCCACGAAGGCGAGGGGAGTCGCCACAACGCTCATCGCCACACCGGTCGCCGAGGCCGGAAAGCCGGCTTACCCCCGCCGCATGGCGTCGAAGAATTCGTTGTTGCCCTTGGTCGCCTTGACCTTGTCGAGGAGGAATTCCATCGCCTCGAGGTCGTCCATCGGGTAGAGGAGTTTGCGCAGAACCCACATTTTCTGCAGGACGTCGGGCTTGAGGAGCAATTCCTCGCGCCGGGTGCCCGAGCGATTGACGTTGATCGCCGGGTAGATCCGCTTCTCGGCCATCTTGCGGTCGAGGTGGATTTCCATGTTGCCGGTGCCCTTGAATTCCTCGTAGATCACGTCGTCCATACGGGAACCGGTTTCGACGAGGGCGGTGGCGATGATGGTCAGCGAGCCGCCTTCCTCGATATTGCGTGCGGCACCGAAGAAGCGCTTGGGCTTTTGCAGGGCATTGGCGTCGACGCCGCCGGTCAGCACCTTGCCGGAAGCGGGCTGGACGGTGTTGTAGGCGCGGGCAAGGCGCGTGATCGAGTCGAGCAGGATGACCACGTCCTTCTTGTGCTCGACCAGTCGCTTGGCTTTTTCGATGACCATCTCGGCAACCGCCACGTGGCGGGTGGCCGGCTCGTCGAAAGTCGAGGCGACGACTTCACCCTTGACCGTGCGGGTCATTTCGGTGACTTCTTCCGGACGCTCGTCGATGAGCAGCACGATGAGGATGACTTCGGGGTGATTGGCGGTGATCGCATGGGCGATATGCTGGAGCATCACCGTCTTGCCCGATTTGGGCGGTGCGACCAGGAGACCCCGCTGACCGGCACCGATGGGCGCGATCATGTCGATGACCCGGCTGGTGATGTTTTCCTCGGCCTTGATCTCCCGCTCAAGACGCAGCATGCGCGTCGGGTGCAAGGGGGTGAGGTTCTCGAACATGATCTTGTTCTTGGTCGCCTCGGGGGGCTGGCCATTGATCCGGTCGAGCTTGGTCAGGGCGATGTAGCGCTCGCCATCCTTGGGAGTGCGAATCTCGCCCTCGATGGAATCGCCGGTGCGCAGGTTGAATCGGCGCACCTGGGAAGGCGAGACGTAGATGTCGTCGGTGTTGGCGAGGTAGGAGGTTTCCGGTGAACGCAGGAAACCGTAGCCGTCGGGTAGCACTTCCAGAGTGCCATCGCCGTAGATCGTCTCGCCATTTTTCGCCTTGGCCTTGAGGAGCGCGAAAATCAGCTCCTGCTTGCGCATCCGGTTGGCATTCTCGATGCAGGCCTCGGCGGCCATTTCGAGCAATTGGCTGACGTGAAACGTCTTGAGTTCGGAAAGTTGCATGGATTTCGTGCGTGGCGCCCGGATGCGGGGGGGCCCGGAATGGGCCGAGGGCGCGTCTTGTTGTGGGGGAGAGGGGGGCGGTTCGCCCGAGGGCGCCAAAGCGCTCCTCAGGCCCGCAGAGTAAGGGGATTACAGATTGCTGTCAATGAAGGCCGTGAGCTGCGACTTGGAGAGCGCGCCCACCTTGGTGGCCTCGACGTTGCCGTTCTTGAAGAGCATCAGGGTCGGAATCCCACGGATGCCGAATTTGGCCGGCGTCGCCTGGTTGTCGTCGATGTTGAGTTTGGCGACCTTGAGCTTGCCCGTGTATTCCGCGGCGACCTCATCGAGGATGGGCGCGATCATCTTGCATGGGCCGCACCACTCGGCCCAGTAGTCCACCAGTACTGGCTGGGGGGACTGAAGCACCTCGGACTCGAAAGTGTCGTCGGTGACGTAGTGGATGTGCTCGCTCATGAAGGCCTCGTGAAATCTGGAAAGGAGGGGAAGGGGAGGGGTCTTGGGCGGAAGGGGCCGCCAGCCGGAGACGATCCGGAAAGTGGGCAAATGCTAGCGAAAATTTCTTCCGATGGGAAGGGAGCCGCCTTAGATCAGGCTTTCAGCAGGTTGGCCAATTCGACGGCAGTCTTGACTCCCATCTTGTCGAAGAGGTTGGCCCGATGGACTTCCACGGTGCGCATGCTGATACCCAGCTCATCGGCGATCACCTTGTTGAATTTCCCGGCGAGGACCAGATCCATGACCTGTCGTTCGCGGGTCGTCAGGGTCCCCAGCCGGGCGTTCACCGAATCGGCACTGGCGCTTGCGGCCCGGCTCCGGGCGTGATGCTCCATGGCTTCGCCGATGCGGTTGGCGAGTTCGTTGTCGTTGAAGGGCTTCTCGAAGAAATCGAAGGCTCCCCGCTTGAGCGCATTCACCGCCAGGGGGACGTCGCCATGACCGGTGAGAAAGATGACCGGCAGGTCTGAGCTGCGGGCGATCAGGGCGTCGAATACGTCGAGGCCGCTCATGCCGGGCATGCGCATGTCGAGGACCACGCAGCCTGCCGTTTCGCCGGTATAAGCCGCAAGGAAATCCGCGCCGTCGGAATAGGCGACGGCGGCTATGTTTCGCGATCTGAGCAGCCAGGCCAGGGCATCGCGGATCGCCTCATCGTCGTCGACCAGATGGGCTTTGAACTCGCTCACGACGTCTCCAGGGGAAGGGTGAAAGCGAATATGGTACCGCTCCCCGTGGGTGAATCGAGGTTGGGGTCGGCCCACAAGCGGCCGCGGTGGAATTCGACGATGGAACGGCAGATCGAGAGGCCTACGCCCATGCCGTCTTGCTTGGTGGTGAAGAATGCGGTGTACAGCTTTTCGCGAACGGAATCGGTGAGGCCGCAGCCCTGATCGGCCACCCGGACCACCGCTTCCGTCCCTTCCAGGCTGGCGGAGACGCTCAGCCGCCTGAGATCCTGGGGGGTCTCGGCCATGGCATCCATGCCGTTGCGCATCAAATTCAGCAGGACCTGCTCGAGCATCAAGCGGTCGGCCATGACGGGCGGTAGGTCGTCGATCTGGCACTCCACGGACACTTCCCTTTTGCGGGCGTCGGATTCGATAAAGCCCAGGCATTCCGTGATGATCTCGGGCAGATTGCACAAGGCCCTGCGCGGCTCGCTCTTGCGCACGAAATCGTGCACCCGGCGCACGATGCGGCCGGCCCGCTGGGCCTGGACGCCGACCTTTTCCAGGGCATAGCGGAATTCGTCGGGATCGAACTTCCCGTCAGCCAGCAGATTGAGGCAACCCGTGTTGTAGCTGGCAATGGCCGCCAGGGGCTGGTTGAGCTCGTGGGCCAGGGTCGACGCCATTTCGCCCATGGTCACCAGGCGTGCGGTGAACTGCAGCGCTTCCTGCTGCTGCCGCGCCAGTTCCTCGGCTTTCTTGCGTTCGGTGATGTCGAGAACCGATCCCATCCAGCCGGTGTGGCGGCCATGGGCATCGATCAACGGCGCCTCGTATACGAGGGCATGAAAGCGCGTGCCGTCCTTACGCTGGAAGGTGAGTTCGAAGCCGTCGGCCGGTGCTTCACCCGCGAGCACCGCATTGTGCAGCGCCAGGGTCTCGTCGATCATTTCCGGCAGCCAATAGGGCATGGGCGGTTTGCGGCCGACCAGCTCATCGCTGGAGAATCCGGTCATGCGGCAGAAGGCGGAATTGACGTAAATGACCAGGCCTTCGAGATCGCGGGCCCGCATGCCGACCGTGAGGGAGTCCTCCATCGCTTTGCGAAAGGCGTCTTCCGCTCCGAGCGCTTCCTCGGCCTGAAAACGCTTCTGCATCAAGTCGCGTACGGCCCAGAGGCTCCAGAAGACGCCGGCCGCAAGCAGGACGATCGCTCCTGCCAGCAAGCGCGGCAAGGCCGCGCCGCCGCTCTGGTAAGCCACCACGCGGAGCCGGAGTCCGAGACCCGGCGGGTCGAAAGGAATTTCGTAGCTTGCCCCCGGATTGCCCTGAACGTTCGATTTGGCGCCATAGAGGACGTCGTTCTGATCGACGACCTGGACCAGATACTTCTCGGCGAACCACCAGGGAACGAATTCCTTGAGCAGGGAATCGACGGGATAGACGCCGACCAGGACGCCGGAGGGGCGGCCATCGACATGGATCGGCATGGCGATCTCGAAGTAACCCCGCTTATCCGTGCCGATGTACGCAGGGCTGTAGGAGCGCTTGCCCAGCCGCAGCGCAATGTCATAGGTATTGCGGGCGGCCGAGGTCGTGCCGGTTTCGTGGTCGCCTGCCTGGGGCTGTGCCGAGGGCAGGGCGTCGATCGGGCGCCAATCCGTGGCGAGCCACAGGATCTGCCTGAGGTCGGGGTTGTTGCGCAGCAGGCTGCCCGCCCGCAAGCGAAACAGGTTGCGATCTTCCGGATGGTCGGAGAGATCGAGGGCCAGCTGTTGCAGGAGCTCCTCATTGCCGGTGAGGTGGAAGCGCAGGTTCTGTTCCAGCCAGAGCACGTCCTTGATCAAGGCATTGCGTTCCTCTTCGACCTCGTTCCGGTGCAGCAACCAGAGCAGGGAGAGCACGGCGACCAGCAGCAGTACGATGCCCAGCTTGGGCAGGGTGAGCAGCCAGCGTACGCGGCGGGCGTACTGGGCAGGAACGGTGGGCTTGGGAAGCATGGCTGCATGTTACACAAGTCCCGTTCCAGGAATCCGCACCGGGCGACTGTGGATATCCACAATTTGCGGCCAGGGTGCGCCCGACCATACTGCCTCCCATGCGCCACCAATCCGGGGGCGGTTTTCAATAATCGGAGGAGTCCATGAAATTCTCTAAGCTTCTGGCTGGCCTTGTGTTCGCCGCCTTTTCCGCCACCGTCCTGGCGGATTCTCCCATCGTCATCAAGTTCAGCCACGTGGTGGCCCAGGATACTCCCAAGGGTCTGGCGGCCAACTTCTTCGCCAAGAAGGCCGATGAACTGACCAAGGGCAAGGTCAAGGTCGAGGTCTATGCCAATTCGACCCTGTACAAGGACAAGGAAGAACTCGAAGCCCTGCAACTCGGCGCCGTCCAGATGCTGGCGCCGTCGCTGGCCAAGTTCGGCCCGCTGGGGGTGAAGGAATTCGAGGTCTTCGATCTGCCTTACATCTTCGACGACTACAGCGAGCTGCACAAAGTCACCCAGGGCGCCGTCGGCCAGCAACTGCTCGCCAAGCTGGAACCCAAGGGGATCAAGGGTTTGGCTTACTGGGACAACGGTTTCAAGTCCTTCTCCGCAAACACCCCCATCAAGACGCCCGCGGACCTCAAGGGCAAGAAGATGCGCATCCAGTCTTCCAAGGTGCTCGAGGAGGAAATGCGGACCCTCGGCGCCCTGCCCCAGGTGATGGCCTTCTCCGAGGTCTATCAGGCCCTGCAGACCGGTGTGGTCGACGGGACCGAGAACCCGATTTCCAATCTCTACACCCAGAAGATGCATGAGGTGCAGAAATTCCTCACTCTGACCGATCACGGCTATCTGGGCTATGCGGTCATCGTGAACAAGAAGTTCTGGGACGGTCTGCCCGCCGACGTGCGTGGCCAGCTCGAGACGGCCATGAAGGAAGCGACTGTGTACGCCAACAAGATCGCCAAGGAGCAGAACGATCACGACCTCGAGTCGGTGAAGAAGAGCGGCAAGACCACGGTCTACGCGCCGACCAAGGAAGAGCGCATGGCGTTCAAGAAGGCTCTGGTCCCCGTGCACCAGAAGATGGAATCCCGCATCGGCAAGGAGGTCATCCAGTCGGTGTACAAGGAAACCGGTTTCGATCCGAATTCCCTTTGATTTCGACTATCGGATCGATTTCCGTTCATCACCCCTCCGCCGGCAGGGCCGGCGGAGCCCAACCGGGAATGCGATAAATCATGATCAACAAGGCGCTCAATCACCTCGAAGAGTTGCTGGTCACCTTCCTCATGGGGGCGGCGACCGTCATCATCTTCGTTTCGGTGGCCCACCGCTACCTGGCCGGGGTCGACATTCCCGGCGTGCAGGACTGGCTCCTGAGCCTCAATTTCAGCTGGGCCCAGGAACTGTGCATCATCATGTTCGTTTGGATGGCCAAGTTCGGCGCCGCCTACGGCGTGCGCACCGGCATCCACGTCGGCGTCGATGTCCTCATCAATCGGCTGAACGACAGCTACCGCGCCAAGTTCATCGTCTTCGGCCTGCTGGCCGGGGCGCTCTTCACCGGCGTGGTGGCGACCCTCGGTGCCCACTTCGTCTGGGAGAACGGCGCCCACTACGCCATTTTCAAATTGCTCGGCCTCGACCCCGGAGACGTTCCCGAAGGTCCCACCACGCCTGACCTGGAGTGGCCGACCTGGATCGTCTATAGCGCCATTCCGCTCGGCTCCTCGCTGATGTGCTTCCGCTTCCTCCAGGTTGCCGTGGCCTTCATCCGTACCGGCGAACTGCCCCACCACGACCACGGTCACGTCGACGGTCTGGAAGACGAAGTGCCGCCGGTGGATGTGGACGTCTATTCCATGGACGACAACCTCCACATGCGCGACCTCAAGCATCCCATGATCGGCGAGCGGCGCAGCGGCGACGATCGCCGGCAATGGGACATGGTCGTGGATGAAGAAAGACGCAAGCATTCGGAGCGTCGCCATCCCGAAACCAAGCAAGGAGACCAGCAATGAACGCCCTGGTGATATTCGGCCTGCTGGCCGTCCTCATGCTCACTGGCATGCCCATCTCGATTTCCCTTGGCCTGACGGTGCTGACCTTCCTCTTCACCATGACTCAGGTTCCCCTTGAGTCGGTGGCCCTGAAGCTCTTCACCGGCATCGAGAAGTTCGAAATCATGGCCATTCCCTTCTTTATCCTGGCCGGCAACTTCCTCACCCATGGCGGGGTGGCGAAGCGGATGATCAATTTCGCCACCTCGATGGTCGGCCACTGGTATGGCGGCCTCGGCCTTGCCGGCGTGCTGGCCTGTGCTCTGTTCGCGGCGGTATCCGGTTCCAGCCCGGCGACGGTGGTAGCCATCGGCTCCATCCTGCTGCCGGCCATGGTCAAGGCGGGATTCCCCAACAAGTTCGGGGCGGGGGTCATCTCCACCTCGGGCGCCCTGGGCATCCTGATTCCGCCGTCCATCGTCATGGTCATGTACTCGGTGGCGACCAACACCTCGGTGGGCGCACTATTCATGGCCGGCGTCATCCCCGGCCTCGCCCTGGCTGGGGTGCTGGGCGGCGTCACCTGGTACCGGGCGAAGAAATTCAACTATCCGCGCCAGCCCAAGGCCACCGCGAAGCAACGCTGGGATGCCTTCGTCAAATCCGTGTGGGGCCTGCTCCTCATCGTCGTGGTCATGGGCGGCATCTACACCGGCATCTTCACGCCGACTGAAGCGGCGGCCATGAGCGCGGTGTACGCCTTCATCGTGGCGGTCTTCGTCTACAAGGACATGGGCCTGAAGGACGTGCCCAAGGTGCTGCTCAACTCGGCCAACATGTCGGCGATGCTGCTCTACATCATCACCAACGCCGTGCTGTTCTCCTTCATCATGACCAACGAGAACATCCCGCAGGCCCTGGCCGACTGGATGCTGGGCCACGGCCTGGGGGTCATCACCTTCCTGCTGATGGTGAACGTTCTGTTGCTCCTGGCCGGCAACTTCATGGAACCCTCGTCCATCGTGCTGATCTTCGCCCCCATCCTCTTTCCGGTGGCGGTGAAGCTGGGCATCGACCCGGTGCATTTCGGCATCCTGATGGTGGTGAACATGGAAGTCGGCATGTGCCACCCGCCGGTGGGCCTCAACCTCTACGTGGCCTCGGGCATCACCAAGATGGGCATCACGGAACTCACCGTGGCGGTCTGGCCCTGGCT
>DAORDK010000044.1:0-26767 GCA_035345935.1 Rhodocyclaceae bacterium
GTGAACTTGCCCAGGTTGCGCAGGCGCTCGGCCATCAGGAAGGTGATGACCGGCCAGCCGACCAGCCAGCCGATGGAGAAGATCAGGCCATCGAAGCCGTTGGCGAACACCAGGCCGGAAATCCCCAGGAAGGACGCCGCGGACATGTAGTCGCCGGCGATGGCGAGACCGTTCTGGAAGCCGGTGATACCGCCGCCGGCAGTGTAGAAATCAGCGGCCGACTTGGTCTTGGACGCCGCCCACTTGGTGATGTAGAGGGTGCCCGCCACGAAGATGGCGAACATGGAGATGGCCGTCCAGTTGGTGGCCTGCTGCTGGGTCTGACCCAGGTCGCCGCCGGCGGCCAAGGCTCCACCGGCCAAGGCGAGGGCGGCAAGCGCCGCAAGAATGTGCTTAAGATTCATCTTATTTCTGCGCCTCCCGGATGATGGCTTCGTTGGTCTCGTCAAACTCGGTATTGGCCCGGCGGACGTAGATCCAGGTAATAACAATGGTGAAGGCGATGACCCCGACGCCCAGAGGCACGCCGATGCTGGTGGTCATACCGGCACCGAGCTTGGTGCCGATCCACTCCTTGTTGAAGGCGACCAGCAGGATGAAGCCGTAGTAGGCGGCGGCCCCGAGGATGGTCATGATGATCGAGTAGGTATTGCGCGTGGCAATGAACTCGTGGAATTTCGGGTTTTTTGAGACCCGATCGACGATGTCTTGCATGGGTTAGCTCCTCAGCACTTGATGGTTGTAAGGGCATTGCTGCGGAGCGTAATCTAAAGCGCGGTTCTTACAAAGAACTTACAGGGCGTTACAAAAGTGCAACAGTCCCGCCTCTGCTTCTAATCAGTGGGAATATGACCCTGCTACGGCGAGTGCCGAATTTGCTTAGCTACCGCCCGTGTCGCGAGATCAGCCTCCTCCCTGGCGGCAGTGCCCAACCGCGGCGTCTGTGGACTCTCATTCGCCTCGGACCAGATCACGCGACACGCACAGCTCCGCAATGAGAGCCGCGCGCTGAACGCGTCACGACCTCTGGTAAACAGTGGCGATTGTTTTGTCCGACCCACGGTGCCGCTCTCCTGTCGCATTCCCACCTCTCGCCTGCGCTGCATCGAAAGCGCATAAAGCCGCAATGCCTCCGTGTGTTTCACCCGTCCAGCCGACACACTCAAAAGCGCTGGAAACTATTTCGACCCCACGCTAACATCAGTTTCCATCGCCACCCCCGCTCCTCAGCATGTCGGCGCCTCGTCAACTTCAATTATCCTCGATGGACCGATGGCCGCCCTCCGTTGGAGATGGAGCGCTTGCGGCCACGGTGCTATTCCGTTGAACGCAGTGGAAATCGGCATTGAAGTTGCGCGGATTTGCCGGGCTGACTTGCCATGCTTCGGCGCGTGGCTCGTCACTGAACTTGATAACTGTTCTTCTTCCTTGATCTAACTGCCTAGAGCTTGCTTTGCCCACAACAAAATCAAAAGAAAGCCCCGACTATATCGCCACATCGACAGCCGGCGCCCTGGCACGTGAGTCTTCTGACTGGAAGGGCATGGTCGCTGCGGGAGACAAGCTAGAGCGCATCCAGGCCTACGGTGAGGCTTGGCAATTGTTCGCAGACGCCGTTCTGATCCGGAAACCTTGCGCGCTTCAGGAGTGGATGGGAGAGGATCTGAGCAACACGAACTTGCTGGTCGAACGACGCATGCGGCATACCGGGTCGGAATTGCGGATGGCAAGATTTTTGGGAGTAGCCGCAAGAAATGCCGCAGAAGTTACCGCTTCCGTTGAAGACCGGCTTGTCGGCCTATTTGCACGAAGTTTCCCTGAGATAACCGTCTGCAACAAGGAAGACCGACTTGCTTCGTCTCGCGCTACGCGGGGCGCATCTTATGAGCGACTGGCTCAGTTCCTCGGATCCGACGCAGAGTCAATTGCGCATAGTTTTCGTGCCTTGCGCCCCCCGTTGGACACTCTGGAGAGGATCGTCCGTCAGCGCGCGACCGGAGACCGCCCTGTGATAGGTATCGCCTGGCACTCGACAAATTCGCGGAAGCTGCTACCCAGCCTTTCGGATTGGGCCATGCTATTGCGCAAACTGGACGCCTACTATGTCTCGCTCCAATACGACGAATCGCGTTACGGATTGCACGAGCTGAGCGCATTGTCCGGACGTGCTGTGGAATCCTCGCAAGGGATTGATCAGCTTACTGACCTAGACGCTTTCGCAGCGCAGGTGGCCTCGGTAGATGCGGTCGTGACGATAAGCAATACGACCGCCCATATGGCCGGCGCCTTAGGCGTCCCGTGCTGCGTGTTACTGGATAATCTTCAACACCTGATTTGGCCAAAGATGGGCTCAACAATTCCGTTCTATCCTGAAACCCGTTTGCTTCGCCAGGAGCAGCGCGAATGGGCTGAAGTATTTGATGACGCTGCCGTATTCTTGGAAGGCGTTGAGAAGCGGGTCCGGTCGCACAGCTTCTAGGCAGAAGAATGGCTGCCCACCTACAGCCAATGCCTACAGGGACTCCACTGACGCCAGCAGGCTCCTGAGCCGTTGTTCCCTGGCGGACTGACTGGCATCGTCAGAGGGGAGCCGGGCCAAAACGGCGCGCGCTTGGTCCCTTTTCCCGAGCGCTGCGTATGCTTCTGCCAGGAAAAAATTAGCTTGAATCGCTTCTTCTCCCGTATTGATGGCCATCTCAAGATACTGGATAGCCAGATCGAATCGGGTTTGATCCAAATACCATATACCGACAAGGGTGTAGGCCCAAACTTCATGCTTGTAATTATTCGACACCACCCGGTACAGCGCTTCCATCACGAACGCTTCTGTGCCGGTTGCCATCGCAGCCTTCAATAGAATATTCCAAAAACGCTTTGACTTGATCTTGTGCCGCTTATCGAGCATCGGGCGGACATAAGCATCGAGCACGCTGTAAGCTTCTGCGGCTCTGCCGAGTTGAATCAGCGCCTGGGATTTCAGAATGGTCGCCCCAGCATCTGCCGCATTCTGCGCGGCTCCGTCAATCACGGCGAGCGCCCCTTCAAAATCCCCAGTGTCCATGAGATGTTGCGCATGCTCCAGAGCGAATTCGGGGATTTCCTTGGAGAGGGTGTCAAACTCCTTGAAGAACAGCGCCGCGACCTTGCGCGGACCCGTACGAATCGCCTTGGCCTTGGCGATGGCGACATCCGGGCCAGCGCCGTCGATAAGTGCCCGCCAGCTGCCCGGGTCTTCGTCACCGCAGATGAAGGCCTCGACCATCCTGGAAACATTGATCGCCACGAAGTCTTTCCGAACATGAATCATATCGTCCAGCCAGGCGCGCTTTCGATCACTGTAAATGACCGATTCATAGCTCGGAAAGTAGCTAATGAATTCGTGTTTCGCAATCACGGTTTCCGCTACAGCGCGCAACGCCGATTTCGAATAACAGTTGGCAACGATGACATCTTCGTCCCGGTGAGTCTTCGTCAGCGGTACCGGCGACACCGTCAGCAGGATCCTGAGATCAGGCCGGCAATGCTTGAGCAGCAACTGGATCGTCCGCTCCAGGTAGTCATAGCACTCTTGAAACGACAAGACGTGCATCTCGAAACGCGCCGGCTCGGCACTGATTTGTGACGGGCGAGGGCCGACGTTCAAGTAATACCCGGTCTTGCAATCGAACCACAATTCCAAGAGACCTAGCGTCATGATCATGACCGGGCATTCGGCGGCGCGGCGATACGCCGCTTGGATGGCCATGCGATTGGCGAGAACCTGCTCATAGGTCTGCAACCGCCGATAAGGCGCCAGGTGAAGGTCAGCAAACTTTCCCGGCATGATTTCAACGATATTCTCGTCGGGATCGTACAACTGTTCTCCAAAGGCCCACGAAAATTCATTGTAGATCGAGGGAGTGCCATAGTTGTTGAGCACCGCCCGGTCATCCACCGGGACCTGTCGGATCGGCAGTTCAAATCCTAAGCGCATCAATTCGTCTTCGACATTTCGGGCGAAACAGGAACCCACAGTGAATATTTTCGAGCCTGGGGCAATTTTGAATGGCACCTTGAAAGCAGGCAGCGCAATGGGCTCAACCCGGTTCTCCGAGGTGCGATCCCCCCAACCGGAATAGTCATTTGATTTTCGTGTTGATACCGCTTGCTCAGCGGACAATCTGACGAGAGGCATAGCGGGGCTCTGGCTACTGGACGAAAGGATTATAAAGTGGCGCACAGAAATAATGCCCCGTCTAGACTTCGCCCCGTTTCTGCAACCCTGCTTGAACCGGGGATCAACGCTGGACGTTTGACACGACGAGCCTTGAAGCGCGCCGCGACACTCAGCTTCGACGCCGCGAAAGCGAAGGCTACCGTAAATGCTGTCTTAAAATGCAGAAAACCCGCGGCGAAAACCGCGGGTTTTTCGGAAAGCGGACAGCGCCCTGGCGCTTTTGGCGCCAAGTGGACTACATGCCCATGTCCATGCCGCCCATGCCACCCATGCCGCCAGGCATGGCAGGAGCCGGCTTGTCTTCGGCCAGCTCGGCCACCATGCACTCGGTGGTAAGCATCAGTCCGGCAACGGAAGCGGCGTTCTGCAGTGCGGTGCGGGTAACCTTGGTGGGATCCAGGACGCCCATGTCGACCAGGTCGCCATACTCGCCGGTGGAAGCGTTGTAGCCGTAGTTGCCCTTGCCGCGAACGACCTTGTCGACCACGACGGAGGGCTCGTCACCAGCGTTGGCAACGATCTCGCGCAGGGGCTGTTCCATGGCACGCAGGACGATCTTAATGCCGGCATCCTGATCGTGGTTGTCTCCCTTCAGCTTGCCGATGGCGGCACGGGCGCGCAGCAGGGCGACGCCGCCGCCGGCGACGATACCTTCCTCAACCGCGGCGCGGGTGGCATGCAGAGCGTCCTCGACGCGGGCCTTCTTTTCCTTCATTTCCACTTCGGTGGCAGCACCGACCTTGATGACAGCCACGCCGCCAGCCAGCTTGGCCACGCGCTCCTGCAGCTTTTCGCGGTCGTAGTCGGAGGTCGCTTCTTCGATCTGCACACGGATTTGCTTGACGCGCGCTTCGATGGACTTGGCGTCGCCGGCACCATCGATGATGGTGGTGTTTTCCTTGGCCACTTCGATGCGCTTGGCCTGGCCCAGATCCTTCAGGCTGGCCTTCTCGAGGGTGAGGCCGGTTTCTTCGGAGATGACGATGCCACCGGTCAGGATGGCGATGTCTTCGAGCATGGCCTTGCGGCGGTCACCGAAGCCCGGCGCCTTGACAGCGACAGTCTTGAGGATGCCGCGAATGTTGTTGACCACCAGAGTGGCCAGGGCTTCGCCATCCACGTCCTCGGCGACGATCAGCAGGGGGCGGGAGGCCTTGGCCACCTGTTCCAGCACCGGCAGCAGGTCGCGGATGTTGGAGATCTTCTTGTCGAAGAGGAGGACGAAGGGATTGTCCAGAATGGCGATCTGCTTGTCCGGATTGTTGATGAAGTAGGGGGACAGGTAGCCGCGATCGAACTGCATGCCTTCGACGACGTCGAGTTCGTTGGAGAGGGACTTGCCGTCCTCGACGGTGATGACGCCTTCCTTGCCGACCTTTTCCATGGCCTCGGCAATGATGTCGCCGATGGAGCTGTCAGAGTTGGCGGAAATGGCGCCGACCTGGGCAATTTCCTTGGTGGTGGTGCAGGGCTTGGAAATGACCTTCAATTCGTCGATGGTGGCGGCGACGGCCTTGTCGATGCCGCGCTTCAGGTCCATCGGATTCATGCCGGCGGCGACGTACTTCATGCCTTCGCGGACGATGGACTGGGCCAGGACGGTGGCGGTGGTGGTGCCGTCACCGGCGATATCGGAAGTCTTGGAAGCGACTTCCTTGACCATCTGGGCGCCCATGTTGGCGAACTTGTCCTTCAGTTCGATTTCCTTGGCGACGGAAACGCCGTCCTTGGTGACGGTAGGACCGCCGAACGAGCGTTCGAGCACGACATTGCGACCCTTCGGGCCGAGGGTGACCTTGACCGCGTCGGCCAGGATGTTGATGCCTTCGACCATGCGGGCGCGGGCGGAATCGCCGAACTTGACTTCTTTAGCTGCCATTTAAATCTCCTTCAATTCTGGGGGAACGGGTTCGCAAGCTCAGGCTTCGAGAACGCCCATGATGTCTTCTTCACGCATGACCAGGACTTCCTGGCCATCGACCTTGACCGTCTGGCCGGCGTACTTGCCGAACAGAACGCGGTCGCCAACCTTGACGTCCGGGGCGTTCTGCTTGCCGGAATCGTCGCGCTTGCCCGGGCCCACGGCCAGGACTTCGCCCTGGTCCGGCTTTTCGCCGGCGGAATCGGGAATGACGATGCCGGAAGCGGTGGTACGTTCGGCCTCGACGCGCTTGACGATTACTCGGTCGTGCAACGGACGGATTTTCATGTATGAACTCCTCAACAAACGAAATGACACGGTGGAAATTGGCCCGGCTGACCCGGGAGCAACGGCGGTTGCTAGCACTCGCCGTCGGTGAGTGCTAATAATAGGGGTGCATGCGTCAACTTTCAAGGGGCTCTCAGCATTTTTCGGCGCCCCAACCGGACTTCAGGGGATCACTCGCCCCGCGACGGAAGCCAATAAAGCAGGGTCTGGTAGAGGACGTCCGGATCCACCGGCTTGGCCACGTGGTCGTTCATGCCCGCCGCGAGACATCGCTCGCGGTCCTCCTCGAATGCATTGGCGGTCATCGCCAGAATGGGAACACTCTGCCAGCCGACCAGGGCACGGATCGCGCGGGCAGCCTCGATACCGTCCATGACAGGCATCTGGATATCCATGAGGACCAGGTCATAAGCCCCGGACGATGCTTTGGCCACGGCCTCCTCACCGTTGCCTGCCACGTCGACGCTGAGCCCGACGTCGACCAGGAGGTCGCGGGCCACCTCCTGATTGATGAGGTTGTCTTCCACCAGGAGGATGCGTCCTCCGGCGTAGTCGCGTTTGAGCCGTGTTTCCGCCCCGGGCTCGACCTGCCGTTCTTTGACTGCGGCAGCGGTGGTCTTGCCGAACACTGCAGTGGCCCAGAAGATGCTACCAATTCCCAGGCGCCCGCTGGCCCCCACCTCCCCCCCCATGAGCGCGGCAAGGTGGCGGTTGATGGTCAGCCCCAGTCCGGTTCCGCCAAAGACCCGGGTGGTGGAGGCATCGGCCTGTTCGAAGGCCTCGAAGATGCGCCCGCATTGCTCATCAGAGAGGCCAATGCCGGTATCGGCGACCTCGAAGCGCAACTGGACGACATCGTCGAGGTCTTCGACGACCCCGACCTGCAGGGCGATGCTCCCAGTGCGCGTAAATTTGATGGCATTGCTCACGTAGTTGAGGAGCATCTGAGCGAGGCGAGTGCGGTCCCCCATCAGGTAGCGCGGCACTTGGTCCGCATTCGCGTGGAAGGCCACGGTACTCTCGGCCAGGCGCTGGGAAGCGAAGGTCGTTACGTCGGCAAGCACGGCCTGCAAATCGAAGGGTTCGTCCTGGAAGCTGACTTTGCCGGCCTCGATCTTGGAGAGGTCGAGGATGTCGTTGATGATGGCCAGAAGATGATTGGCGGAGGCGCTGATCTTGCGGATCTTGTCCAGTTGCTCCGGAGTGGGCCGGGCCCGTTCGAGCATATGGTTGAGGCCGATGATGGCGTTCATCGGGGTGCGGATTTCGTGGCTCATATTGGCCAGGAAGGCGCTCTTGGCCCGGGTGGCGGCTTCCGCTTCCTCGGCCCGGTCGCGCAGGGCGGCATTGAGAGTCGCCACCTCCTCGGCCCGACGCTCGATGACGTCGTTGGCTTCCTCCAGTTCCCGCGTGCGCTGGGCGACCAGGTCCTGGAGGTGGTGGCGATGCATGTCGAGCTCGGCGCCGATGCGCTTCTTTTCGGTAATGTCTTCCTTGAAGGCGACGAAGTGAGTGATTGCTCCGCCCTGGGTCCGGACCGGGGCGATCTTGACGAACTCGATATAGGTCCCCCCGTCGGCCCGCCGGTTATGGAATTCCCCTTGCCACATCCGTCCGGCCCGCAGATGAGCCCACAAGTCCCGGTAGGTTTCAGCAGGAGTAGCACCGGAAGCCTGAAGCCGCGCGTTGCGGCCCATGACCATTGCGGCGGTATAGCCGGAGGAGCGCTCGAAAGCTTCGTTCACGTACTCGATATTGGCTTGATCGTCGGTGATGACAATGCTGAGCGGACTCTGCGCGACCGCCAGATAGAGTTTCTGCAAGGTAGCCTCGGCGGTCTTGCGTTCGGTCACGTCAAGGATCACGCCGCTCCAGAGAGCGCCCCCCCCTTCGAAATAGGCGCCACGACGGGCGGCCATCTGAATCCAGCGGATCCGCCCGCCGGGGGAAACGATTCGGGCTTCGGCCTGGAAGGGCCGTCCCAGGCGGTTGGCTTCGCTCTCCTCGCGCCGCAGACCGCGCACGTCGTCCGGATGGAGCATGCTCCAGAAAAGATCCGGATCTCCGACCAAGGCTTCGGCGGAGCACTCGAAGACTTCCTCGCAGCGCGGACTGAAATAGGTGAAGCGGCCCCCGCCGCCCGGTTGGCCGAGGTATTCGTAGAGAACGCCGGGCACCGTCGCGGCGATGCGCTCGTAGCGCTCCTGGGCCTTGCGCAGGACGGCCTCAGCACTCACCACGCTGTCGGCCATGGCATTAAAGGTGTCGTCAACCTCCTTGAGTTCGAGGATCGTGCTCGGATGGTCGATGCGCGCGCCCTGATCGCCGCCGCCGAAACGTCGAGCCGTATCGGAGAGCCGCTCCGCCCAGCCAAGGAACGAGCGTTGCAGGAGCCCGCGGGCGAGAAAGACTGAACCGAGGGCGATGGCCGCCAGCAACAGGAGGTGCACCCGCAGGCGCTGCTCGGCGTCAGCCAGCGCCACGCTGCGGGAGGCACCGACCACCAGGTACAGCTCGTCCCGGGAAGAACTTAAGGGAGCAATGCCGAAATAACAGGCTTCCCCATTGCACCCCGGCAATTCGATGACCCCTTCGGGAGGAGCGGTTGCCAGATGTTCGGCCAGGAAGGTTTCCGGCATCGGCTTTCCCAGCCAGCGGTTCCCATCGGGGAAACGGGCGAGGATGGTTCCCTTGCGGTCGGCGATCTGCAGGGTCCACCCCGGCGGGGGCTGGACGGCGCGGGCAATTCGATCGAGCCAGACAAAGGACAGGTTGGCGAAGAGCACCGCGCGAACCTGTCCATCCGGGTTCAGCAAAGGATAGCCGAAGGCCAGGGCAGGCTGACCCGCGACGCCGCCATCGACCAACCCGCCGAAACTCAATTCCTTGCGCGACACGGCCTCGCGGAGCCATTGGCGGCCACCCACCACCGCCGGGGCAGGAGCGGCTATTCCGCTGCAGAAGACCGTCCCGTCCAGGAACGCAGCGCCGAGATTGAGATAGTCAGTCTGGGTTTCCAGCAGCCGCTGGGCAATTCCCTGACATTCCAGAGGATCGAGGTCGCGGAGATCCTCTGATCGCGCCATGATCCGCAGGATGTCCCGGGTGTGGTCTATAGCCCGACTCTCCTCGACCCGGGCTGTTCGTACATACTGGCGAATTCCGGCCTCCACCCCGGCCACCGCCGCCGCCCGCTGGTCGCGGTAACTGACAAGGGCGAAGACGACGAGGGGCACGACTGCGACAGCAATCAGGAGCCAGAGTCGGCTGCGCAAGTGCGCCAGCATAAAATAACCCTATTCGGAATAAGCATAAGATGTTACGCCGTGGGGATAGCCCTGGAAAGGCGAATCTGTACCGTATTGGCTTTCCTGGCGCCAAAGCGACGGTCAGAGCCGCCCGTCTATGGCGGCAAGGGCTTCCAGGGCAGTGGCGGCAAGACCGACACTGCTGGCGCCCGACACATCGGGCTCGGTGGGATTGATGCGAATCAGAGGAACACCCAGGGTCTCGCCGAACCACCGCACCGTCGGAATCGAAATGCCGGCACCCAATTCGACCACCACCCGCATTCCCCCTTGCCGGCGCCAGCGTTCCAGACGCTCCTGCTGACCCCGGGTACGGTCGGCGATCCAGCCACCGTCGCCGAACATCAGGATATTGGGCCGTGCCAGCCCTCCACAGCGTGGACAGTGGGGCAGATCGGGCAACCAGCGGCAAGTCTCCTCATCCACCTGCGGTTCCAGATCTATTGCGGGCCAGATGCTTTCACAGCAGGGCTCGAGGCACTGCAGGTGGTGGATCGATCCGTGAATTTCGCAGATGCTCTGGGCATCGAAGTCGGCCTTGGCAAACTGGCCATCCACATTGCTGGTGAAGACAAATCCACCCGACGGCATGCGGTCGGCCCAACGGCGCAGGATCGCAAAACCGTGGTGGGGCACGGTGCGCCGGTAGAGTGCCAGGCGGTGTCCGTAAAATCCCCAGGCCAGGCGCGGGTCACGGCGAAAGGTCGCAGGCGAGGCCGCCTCTTCGAAGTCGATTCTTGCCCGAGCGAGCGCCGGATAAGCCCGCCAGAAACCTTCCCGGCCGCGAAAGTCAGGCAGACCGGAATCGACTCCCATGCCCGCACCGGCGGTGATGAGCAGGCCGTCGGCCGCTGCAATCAGGCGTGCTGCACGGGAAAGGGCTGAGGTGTCCATGGCAGCGGTCCTTCCGTAGAATGCCCGCATTATCGACTCCAGCGAAGTTGCGCCACAATGACTTGCCCGCCCTCGCCCACGGCTTTCTCAGACCGCCCGATGCGGGGCGACGCCTGCGCCATCTCCACCGGCGCGACGCCGCAATGCCGGTCCTCCTCCCTCCGCACGGGATGTGTCGCGGGCATGATCGCTCTCCTGCTCGGCGCTCCCGTCGGAGCCTCCGCCGAGGGGCTGCCCCCAACCGTGGTCGCAGCCCTCAAAGCTGCCCAGATTCCCCTGGCCCACGTGGCTGTGGTGGTCCACCCGGTCGACACCCGCTTCACCCTGGTTTCCCACAACCCCCGCCAGGCGATGAATCCGGCCTCGGTGATGAAGCTGGTCACCACTTACGCCGCCCTCGACATCCTGGGTCCCGCCTGGACCTGGAGAACCGTTGCCTACGCCGAAGCCGATCCCGTCGATGGCAAACTGGGCGGCAATCTCTATCTCAAGGGCAGCGGCGACCCCAAGTTCGCCCTCGAACATTTCTGGGCGCTGCTTCGGCAACTGCGGGTGAGGGGCATCGAGCACATCGTCGGCGATCTGGTCCTGGACCGCAGCATCCTCGACGTACCTGCCATCGACCCGGGCGCTTTCGACGACAAGCCCATGCGCCCCTACAACGTCGGACCTGACGGACTCCTGATCAATTTCCGGGCGTTGCGTTTCACCTTGATGAGCGACGGCCGCCAGGTGCGCGTCTTGTCCGAAACTCCCAGCGAGGGGCTCCGCATCGAAAATCGGTTGCAAGTCGCCAAGGGCGACTGCAGCAGCGATTGGAAGGACGCCATCGCCACGCGGCTGATTCCTGACGGCGGCGGCCAACGCCTGGAGTTCAGCGGCAGTTACAGCCCCCAGTGCGGCGAGAAGACACTGAACCTGGCGCCCTTAGACGCCAACGGGCAGGTGGAGGGCCTTTTTCGCGCACTCTGGAAGGAACTGGGTGGCGGCCTAGGGGGCAAGGTCCGTTCCGGCAGCGTTCCGGCCTCCGCCCGTCCCGTGGCTTTCCAGGAGTCGCCCCCCCTGGCCGACGTGGTGCGGGACATCAACAAATTCTCCAACAATGTCATGGCCCGCCAACTCTTCCTCAGCCTGGGCAACGAGGCCGGTCCCGCCACTGCGGAGCGGGCGCGGCGCCGGGTCGCCGACTGGCTGGCCGGCCGCAATCTGAAATTCCCGGAACTGGTGATCGAAAACGGTTCCGGTCTTTCCCGCCAGGAGCGCATCAGCGCCGAAAGCCTCGACCGCCTGCTCCAGGACGCCTGGAAGAGCCCGGTGATGCCGGAGCTGGTGTCTTCGCTACCCATCGTCGGGATCGACGGCACCATGAAGAAGCGTCTCAAGGAGAGCTCCGCCAGTGGCCGCGCCCACGTCAAGACCGGCACCCTGGATGGCGTCAAGACCGCCGCCGGCTACGCCCTCGACAGCCAGGGCCGGCGCTACGTCGTGGTCTTCCTCATCAACCACCCCAAGGCCCAGGCCGGCGGGCCGGCGATCGACGCCCTGCTGCTCTGGGTCGCGCAGCGTCAGGCGGGCGAGTTGCCTCCGATCCTGGAGGCGGACTAGAACCTATCGACCGGCGGGTGGTCCAGTCAGCATCGCCCCGGCACTCCAGCCCCCTCATGATCGCGTTGCGCAGCCTGCTCTTGTTGTGCTTTGTTTTCCTCCCCTCGCTCGTCGACGCCGGCGGCTCGAACTATGGCATCGTTCCCGGCGCTCTTTCCGAAGTGGCGGGTCAGGTCCGCGAGTGGCGGGTCCCGACCCCGGAATTCGCCCGCGACCCCGCCCCGGCACCCGACGGCAGCATTTTCATTGCGGTCATGGCCGGCAACCGGATCGCCCGATTCGACCCGGCGAGCGAAACCTTCCGCGAATGGAAGCTGCCTCCTGGCGCCCGTCCCCACGGTCTGCTGGTCGATCCTGAGGGAATCGTCTGGTACACCGGCAACGGCAATGGCACCATCGGCAGACTCGACCCGGCCACAGGCAAGGTCACCGAATACCCGGCGCCGTCCGGCGGCGATCCGCATACCCTGGTTCTCGACGCCGCGGGAGCCCTCTGGTTCACGGTTCAGGGCGGCCAGCGCATCGGGCGACTCGACCGCGCAACCGGGCGTATCGTCGAATACCGAACGTCAGGAAACCCCTACGGAATTGCCATCGACCGCAGCGGCGTGGTCTGGTTCTGCCGCTTCAGGGGAGACGGGCTCGGCCGCCTGGACCCAGCGACGGGAGCGATCAGCGAGTTGTCGACCGGCAAGGACAGCCAGCCCCGCCGGATGGCCGTCGCCCCCGATGGGATGCTCTGGGTCACCGCCTACGGCGATGGACGGCTGCTCAAGGTCGATCCCGCTGCCGGCAAGGTCGTGGCCGCCTTCCCCATGCCGCCGGGAGCCGATGGCGGCCCCTATGCGGTCACCGTCGATGGGGCGGGGCGAGTCTGGGCCAACGAATTCGCCACCGACACCGTCGCCGTCTTCGATCCGGTCACGGCACGATTCCGGGTCATCCCCCTGCCCTCGCGCCAAGTGGGCGTCCGCAAGGCCATCATCGACGCCCGCGGGCGCTACTGGTACATGGGCAGCCACAACGGCCGTCTGGGGGTCATCCAGTAATCACCGGCAAGCGGCGGTCTAGAGCGATTTCGGCGGGCGACACCACGGCTCCGAGGGCGTAGGCTTCGACGCCGACCGCCAGCGCTTCCCGCAGGGTTTGGCCATAGACGGGATCGATGGCGTCGGCCGGCCTTACCGCGGTCACGTCGCCCCGCTGGACGCAGAAGACCAGGGCCGCCCGGCCACCCTCCCGGACCACCGCCATCATTTCGCGCAGGTGCTTGGCGCCCCGGGCGGTGACAGCATCCGGAAAGTAACCGACGCTGCCCGCTACAGCCGCAGTGACGTTCTTCACTTCGACGTAGCAGGATGGCAGACCTTCGCCGTGCAAAAGCAGGTCGATGCGGCTGTTCTCGCGACCATAGCGCACTTCGCGGCGAATAGCGCCGTACGCACCGAGTTCCGGGACCCGGCCCGCCCGCAGGGCTTCCTCCACCAGACCGTTGGGGCGGCCGGTGTGCAAGCCGACCAGGACGCCCGGCAACGCCTCGACGATCTCCCAGGTCCAGGAGAGCTTGCGTTCCGGATTCTCCGCCCGGGACAGCCAGACTCGGCTTCCGGGCGCCTTGCAGCCCAACATGGAACCGGTGTTCGGGCAATGCGCCTCGACGAGGCCCCCCTCGATAGCGACCTCGGCGACGAAACGATTGCGACGCTGAACGAGGCGACCTTCGGTGAGGGGCGGCAGGCGCATCCGAGCTAGACGGGCCTCTCGTCGGCGAGGGCCAGCCAGCCGCGAATCACCCGGTAGCTCACCCATAGGCCGAGGATGCCGATGAGCGCCCAGGCGATGGGGATGCCGATCAGAGTGATGATGAGCAGCCCATAGACGACCAACCACAGCGCGGTGAAGGCGAAGGTCCGGATTTGCCAGCGGAAGTGGCTTTCCAGCCAGGTACCGGCTACCTCCCGGCGTTTCAGGAGGTTGAGCAGAACGGCCAGCAATGAAGGCAGACCGAAGACCAGCCCGCCGGCCACGGAGGCCGCCGAGCTCACCCCGACCAGCACGGCCACCCCGTGCAGGGCATAAATCACGTGGGTGAGTTGAACGAGGGAGCGGCGCACGCCGCCGGCAGGGGGATAGGAATCAGGCATCAAATTTCACGTAGCAGTTTTTGCAGAAAAAGGGCGGGCCCGGCGGCGGGATCGAGCACATAGGGGGCGAAACCGGCCCGCTCGTAGGCCAGCAAGGCCTTGGCGTTGTTGGACAGGACTTCCAGGGTGAGCTTGCAGCAGCCGAGTTGCCGTGCCCGCGCTTCGGCCCAATCCAGCAGCGCCTGCCCGATCCCCCTGCCCCGCAGGTCGCGGCACACCACGATGTCGTGGATGTTGAGCAATGGCCGGGCGGCGAAGGTGGAAAAGCCAGCGAAGCAGTTGATCAACCCCACAGCCTCGCTATCGTACCAGGCCAGAGCGCCGTGGAACGCGGGCAGCCCGGCGAGGGCTTCCGCCAGGTGCCCCCGCGCGTAGTGGGTCAAGCCTCCGCCGCCGCCCATGGGGTCGCTGGCATAGTGGTCGAGGAGGTCGAGCCACGCCGCCACGTGGGATGGCGCCGCGAAATCCAGGGACCGTACCAGGACCGCGGCCGCCGTCGTCACAGGCCGAGATCCGTCCACATCCCATCCACCCGTTTCTTCACCGCTTCGTCCATGACGATGGGCCGTCCCCACTCGCGGGACGTTTCGCCGGACCACTTGTTGGTGGCGTCCAGCCCCATCTTGGAACCGAGGCCGGCCACGGGGCTGGCGAAGTCGAGGTAGTCGATGGGCGTGTTGTCCACCAGGGTGGTGTCGCGCCGGGCATCCATGCGGGTGGTGATGGCCCAGATCACTTCCTTCCAGTCACGGATATTCACGTCGTCGTCCACGACGATGATGGTCTTGGTGTACATGAACTGCCGCAGGAAGGACCAGATGCCGAACATCACCCGCTTCGCATGGCCGGGATACTGTTTGCGGATGCTGACCAGGGCCATGCGGTAGGAGCAGCCTTCCGGCGGCAGATAGAAATCGACGATTTCCGAATACTGCTTCTGCAGCAAGGGGACAAAGACCTCGTTGAGAGCCACGCCCAGGATGGCCGGCTCATCGGGCGGCTTGCCGGTATAAGTGCTGTGATAGATCGGGTTTCTGCGGCTGGTGATGCGTTCGACGGTGAAGACCGGAAACTCGGCCTGTTCGTTGTAATAGCCGGTATGGTCGCCGTAGGGCCCTTCGAGGGCGGTCTCGCCGGAGCGGATGACCCCTTCCAGGACGATTTCCGCGCTGGCCGGCACCTGCAGTCCGGAACCCAGGCATTTCACCAGTTCGGTCTTGCCGCCGCGCAGCAGTCCGGCGAACTGGTATTCGGAGAGGGTGTCCGGCACCGGGGTGACGGCACCGAGGATGGTGGCCGGATCGCAACCGATCACCACCGCCACCGGGAACGGCTCGCCCGGGTGGGCCAACTGGTGATCGCGAAAATCCAGGGCGCCGCCGCGATGGGCTAGCCAGCGCATGATGACCTGGTTCGGCCCCAGCACCTGCTGCCGGTAGATGCCGAGGTTCTGCCGGGCCTTGTGGGGACCGCGGGTGACCACCAGCCCCCAGGTGATCAGGGGAGCCACGTCTTCCGGCCAGCAGTGCTGGATCGGGAGCCGGGCAAGGTCTACGTCCCGGCCTTCCCAGACGATCTCCTGGCAGGGCGCCGAGGAGACGACTTTGGGGGCCATATTGAGCACTTGTTTGAGCACCGGGAGCTTTTCCCAGGCATCCTTGAGGCCTTTGGGGGGTTCCGGCTCCTTGAGGTAGGCGAGCAGCTTACCCACTTCCCGCAGAGCTTCTTGCCAGTTGCCCTCTTCGCCCATGCCCAGGGCGACGCGCTCCGGCGTTCCGAACAGGTTGGCAAGAACCGGGATCGCAGACCCCACGGGATTCTCGAACAGGACCGCAGGCCCGCCGGTACGCAGTACGCGGTCGCAGATCTCGGTCATTTCGAGCCGTGGCGACACCGAAGCCGCAATCCGCCTGAGCAAGCCACGGCTTTCAAGCTGACTGAGGAAATCGCGCAGATCGTGGTATTTCATAACAGCGGCCGAAGAGGGAATCGGAGCGAACGATGCCGAAATCCGCGCCGAAAAGCAAACCCGCGCCCGCGCTGGGCAACAACCCTGGGAGGCGGCGCTGACAGCGGCAGGAAGGCCGACTAAACTCTCGCCATCGTCAATCCCGAGTCACTCTTGTGAAGGCCGTCATCCCCTCCGAGGATATCCGCCGCGGCATGTTCGTCACCGAACTGGACCGCCCCTGGCTCGAAACCCCTTTCCCGCTGCAGGGATTCCTGGTCGAGAGCGACTCCCAGATTGCCGTCCTCCGGGAAATGTGCCGGACCGTCACCATCGACCGCAGCCACTCGCTGGGGAGTCATTTCGCCAGGCCTGCTTTCGACGAGAACCCCTCCTGCGGTCTACCGGCCACGGTCTTTCGCCAAGCCGACGACGCCTCGGCGGACGATTTCGCCGCCATCTGCCGGCAGTTGCGGATCGAACCCCGTAGCCCGCGCTACGACACGACTCCTGCGATCCGGGGAATCGACCAGCAGAGTGGGCTGGAGGCCGAACTGCTCTACTCTGCGCCTATCGTTGAGGACGCCAAGCGGGTCCTGGCAAGCATTCAGGACGCCGCGGAGTCGCCGGAGAGTTCCGACCTGAAGCAGCTTGGCGGGCTGGTGAGGGAAATGGCCCGCGGCGTGGAACGCAATCCTGACGCCCTGGTCTGGCTGGCCCGCCTGAAGGCCATCGATCGCTATTCCTACGACCACGCGCTTGATGTTTCGGTCCATATGATGGTTTTCGCCCGTTTCCTCGATCTCCCTGCGGCGACGGTGGAAATGCTCGGTCTTGCCGGGCTGCTTCAGGACGTGGGGAAAGCGCAGTTGCCGGAAGACCTCCTCAACCGGCCTGGCCCCCTCGAGACGGACGATCGATCCCTGGTGCATTCCCATGTGGCCCACTCGTTGGAAATTCTGGTAAGCCAGAGCGGTTACGCCGTCGACCTGCTGGACGTCGTGGCGAGTCACCACGAACGCCATGATGGCAGCGGCTATCCTCGCGGATTGAAAGGAAAGCGTCTCAACCTCCATGCCGAGATTGCCGGCCTGGTGGACAGCTATTGCGCCATGATCCGCCAGCGGCCCTATCAGCGGGCAGTTTCGAGCCAGCGGGCGCTCGAATCCCTGATTCGTCTGCGCGATGAGAAATTCCGCGCCGCAGTCGTCGACCCCTTCGTCCAGTGCCTCGGGGTCTACCCCATAGGCTCTTTGGTCGAACTGAACAGCGGCGAAGTGGCCGTGGTCATCCAGCAAAATCAGATACGCCGGCTAAAGCCGCGGGTGCTGTTGATTCTCGGTCCCGACAAGTCCCCCGAAAGACGCCCCCGCAGCCTCGATCTCCTCATGGAACCCACCATCGGGACCGGAGCGCCGTATTGCATCGTCCGTTCTTTGCCAGCCGACGCCTATGGCATCGATCCGGCCGAGTATTATCTCGCCTGAATGAATACCAGCGCCTTCGCCTCCCTGCACAACGATCTGGTCGACCATGTGACCGGTCTGCCCCGCTACGCCTCGGCCCTGGTTGAAATTCCCCATCTGGCACGACGTCACGCCGATCGCGCCCTGGGCGTCGTGGCCTTTTCCGTCAGTGCCGATGCGGCGCTCTATCGCCTGACGCCCGAGGCCGCCCAGCGCTTGCGCGCCGAAATCACCCAACGCATCGCCGCCCTGCTGCAGCCCAAGGATCGCCTGTATTCCCTCAGCCACTGGGAATGGCTGGCGGTTCTCCCGGACCTTCCCGGCGGTGCCCCGCTTCATCTGGCCATGCTCCGGATTCAAGGCGGCTTCATCGACCCGCTACCGACCGTCGACGGTTTCCAGCTGCTTGCGACCCTATGCGGCGGCGCCCTCTGGCCCGACGACGGGGAGGACGCGCTGCATCTCGTACAGTCTGCGCGGATCGCCCGTCTGGCGGCTGCGGAAGAACCCGCCGGCCAGGCCACCTACCGCCCGGAGATGGAGTGCGCAAACGACGAGCAGCAAGCGCTCCATGCCGAATTGCGCGACGCCCTGGCGGGAGAACCCGCCCTGACGCTGCACCTCCAGCCGCAGATCGACCTGAAGAGCGGAGCCTGCGTCACCGCCGAGGCCCTCCTCCGCTGGCGCCGGATCGCCGGGAGCTGGGAGCCCCCGGCGCGCACCCTTGCCGGTATCGAGCGCCTGGGCTTACGCAAAGCCTTCAATCGCTGGCTGATCCAGCGCGCCATGCAGGTCCAGGAAGCCCTGATGGCAGCAGGAATCGCCATTCCGGTGGCGATCAATCTTTCGGCGAGCGATCTGAACGACGCCGAACTCCCCGATCTCATCGCCCAAAGCCTCGCCACCTGGGAAATTCCGGCGGCTCGCCTCCACCTCGAACTGACCGAGACGTCGATGGTCGATCACACCGAGCCGGTTGTCGCCGTGCTCGATCGGCTGCGCGCCATCGGAGTCGAATTGGTCATCGACGATTTCGGCACCGGCTATGCGGGGATGAGTCATCTGCAGCGACTCCCGGTCCGCGAGGTCAAGATAGATCAGAGCTTCGTTCGCCATGTCGCGGACTCGCGCCGCGACCGGGAAATCGTGGCGGCCGTCGTGCGGCTCGCCCATCGGCTGAAGATGCGGGTCGTCGCCGAAGGCGTCGAAACGCCGCAGATCGCTCAGGCCATGGCCGATCTGGGATGCGACCGCGCCCAGGGATTTCTCTACGCCGAGGCGCTGGAGCCGGGGGATTTCATCCGTTGGTGGCATGCTCATCAAGCCAAGCTGCCGACACCCAAGGCGACGCGACGCCGGCGCCGGTCGGGATGAGCGCCGTTTCGGCATTCAATTGTCGAGCGAGAAGTCCAGCGCCAAACGCTTTTGCAATTTCGCGGCTTGCCGCAGCGATTCCAAAAGCATGCGACGGTCGAGATCGTTGAGGTCATCCGGATCGACGCGATGCCCCGGAGTCCCTCCCACCCGCAGAGCCTCGGCCTGCCCCTTGATTCGCAGGGCCTGTAGAAAGCGGAAGGCATCGATCCAGCCTGCCGCCTCCTTGGCCGTGAATTGCCCCGCCTCCGCCACGGCCTCCAGACGGGCCACGGTTCCGCACTCGGCGATACCCAAGCGCAGGGCATAGACCCTCGCGACGTCGACGAAGACCGCCAGCGCTCCTTGCTTCAGATCCAAGGTGTTTGGCGGCTTGGCATCCCGATCGACGCGAAAATCGCGGAAGAATCCTATCGGCACGCGCCGCTGGCGCGCATTTTCCCCCAAAAACCGTAGAAAGCGGGCACTGGCCGGTGCGCGACGGACCAGATAATCACCCAGAGAGCGGACCAGTCCGCTATCGCCCCAGAGCGGCCGCTGATCGAAGAAAATGGTGGCATTGAGCAGGGCTTCGGGTTCCGGCCGATCCAGCCACTGGCCGAAGAGCGTTTCCCATTCGCCCAGGGTCAGGCACCAGCGAGGGTTCCCCGCCATGATGCCCCCCGCGCACAAGGCGATGCCGCACCGGGCCAGATTCTCATTGACCCGCCGTGCCATGACGAGGATGGCTTGGCGTAGTTCCTCGACGGCCACCCCTGGCCGGGCGGTAAAGATGATCCCGTTATCCTGATCGGTCACCAGGGTCTGCTCGTGCCTCCCTTGACTGCCCAACACAATCCAAGCCAGGCGATCGACGCCGGGAATTTCCGCCCGCGCCCACTCGATATCGATGATGCGCCGCGAGAGGCGATCCCTCAGGATAGAAACCACCTGGGAAACCTGCCATGCCGGCATCTCCTGGGCAACAAGCTTGCGTCCAAATGCGTTGATCTCCCGGGCGGCGTTGGCCAGATCCGCAGGGCTTGCCGAGCCTTCCAGACGCGCCGCTAGGCGGCCCAACTGCACAGGACCGCGGGCCAGAATCTCCGGCCGGCCGATGAGGCGCATCGGATTGCCCCCCTCCGATCCGGCCACCAGGATCCGGTCGTTGCGGGAGCCCACCAGGCGCGAGGCAACCAGTGAAGTGGGCGTATCCTCCGCGTAGACCGGCGGCAGCTCTCCCATGACAGTCGCGATGGAGGCGCAGAGATCGACCTGATCCCTGAGAACCAGAGCCAGCAGTTCCCCGAATCCGAACCCGCCGATCGCTTTGCCGCTGCTATCCACCACGACGGCAAAGTCCGCGTCACGATCCTGCAGCGATTTAAGAACCGCAATCAGCGCATCGGTATGCAAGACCCGCTCGACCGGACGACCCGAACAGGATTCGAGGGTATCCGCCTCGGGAACGCGGTCGTACACGGCAGGAACACCCCTGCCGCGGAGCCCATGGGAAGTCAGGCGACCCGCCCTAAAATCTGCGAATTCGGGACTCCGCTGCGCCAGCTCTTGCAAATGGACGGCGTCAAGGGTCCAGCAAGCGGTATCGTGCACCGCCCGAAACGATGCAGTCACCTGGCCTTCGCCGGCCAGCGCCTCAAGGGGAAAACACTCCGGCGAAACCAATTCGGCCAGGGCAGATTCTTCACCCTGCTCAAGGACGGCCACTGCTCCGGATTCGATGAAGAACAGGCGATCGCTCGCCGCGCCCGCGGACAGCACCCGCTCGCCCGCCGCGAATCGCCTTTCGACCAGCCTCTCCCGCAACCAGGTCAGAGCCTCTCCAGCCAATCGGGAAAAGGGCTCCGCTTCGCACAACCCTGGATATTGACTCACTGCCATGCCTCCTGGCCCGAAGATGACCTGATATTTTCACCTTGGAGATATTACTTTCGTAATAGTTCTCTGGTCAGTAAGGATTTCACGCTGGCGCGTCAGCGCCCGATCCGGAAGTCGAAATCCAGCGCGATGCCGACAAATATGGCCGCCCCGACGTAATTGTTATTGAGGAAGGCCTTGAAGCATGCCGCCCGATCCCGCCCCCGAATCAGCGTGTAGTGCCAGATCATGATGGCGGCGGACACCGCCAATCCACCATAAAATGCGGCTCCCCTTCCAAGTCGGTAGCCAACCCAGGCGATCAGTCCCAGGGCGATGGCGTAGCAGGCCATCACCGCGGCCACGTCGAAGCGCCCAAAAGTCAGGGCGGAAGTCTTAATCCCGATCTTGATGTCGTCCTCGCGGTCCACCATGGCGTATTCGGTGTCGTAGGCGATCGCCCAGAAGACATTGGCAAGCAGCAGCCACCAGGCGGCTTCCGGAACGCGGCCGAGCTGGGCCGCATAGGCCATGGGGATTCCGAAGCCGAACGCAACGCCGAGATAGGCCTGCGGTATGGCGAAGAAGCGTTTGGTAAAGGGGTAGCTGGCGGCCAGAAGGATTGCCGGAATCGAAAGCCAGATCACCAGCGGGATTCCGAGCAGAAGGACCAGCAAGAAGGCACAGGCCGCCAGCACCACGAAAAGAGCCAACGCTTCCCGGGGCGACACTTTACCTGCCGTCAACGGACGGTCCTTGGTTCGCTCGACGTGGCGATCGAAGTCGCGGTCGGCGAAATCGTTGATGACGCAACCCGCCGAACGCATGAGGACGGTTCCGAGGACAAAGACCAAGACCACCGTCCAGTCGGGATGCCCGCGGGAAGACAGCCACAATCCCCACAGGGTAGGCCACAGCAGCAGCAATATTCCGATGGGCTTGTCGAGCCGCATCAGTCGCTCGTAGAGATCGAGCCTTTCCTTGAGGGCAATCCAGTTCATGGCCGGCATTCTACCGGCGGGCGCCCTGGCTGACGATCAGGCCGGAACCCGGCGCGACTCGAGGCTGCGCTCGTCCACCGGCAGATTGATGAGGGCGGCGATCAATCCCAGGACGATGCAGATGGCCCACACCGTATCGTAGGAGCCGCTGAGGTCAAACAGCCTCCCGCCCAGCCAGACCCCGAGAAAACTACCAATCTGGTGGCTGAAGAAGACCAGGCCCGAGAGCATGCCCAGATAGCGCACGCCGTAGATCTGGGCGACGATGGCATTGGTGGCGGGCACCGTGGACAGCCACAGGAGGCCCATACACGCCGCGAAGCCATAGACCGACAAAGGGGTCAGGGGTAGCAGCAGAAAAGCCGCAATCACGGCACTGCGCAGGACATAGATTCCAGCCAGCAGGAATCGCTTGGGATAGCGTGTCCCCAGGACTCCGACGCCGTAGGTTCCGGCGATGTTGAACAGCCCGATGAGAGCCAGCGCGGTCATGCCGACGTTGCCCGACAGTCCCTTGTCCAGCAGGTAGGTCGGCAGATGGACGCCGATGAAGACCACCTGAAAACCGCACACGAAGAACCCGGCGGTGAGCAGGATGAAGCTGCGATCCGCAAAGGCCTGACGGACTGCCTGAGCGGCCGTCTGTCCGCTGGCGCCCGCCGCCGGAAGAAGATTTCCGGCAAGCGCGCTGCCCAAAGGAAGAATCAGAAAGGACGCCGCGGAAAAAACGAACAAGGTGCCGAACCAACCCAGGCCCGAGATCAATCCCGAGCCGACGGGAACCATGAGAAACTGCCCGAAGGAACCGGCTGCGGCGACCAGGCCCATGGCCCAGCTCCGGCGCGCCTCGGGAACCAGCCGCCCGAGAGCCGAGAAGACGACGCTGTAGGTGGTCGCACTCTGGGCAAGGCCCAGAACCAGGCCTGCCGACGCGGTCAGGCCGGTCGCCGACGTTGCCAGGGCCATCCCCGCCAGGCCGAGGGCGTAGAGGGCTCCGCCGATCCAGAGTACGCGTTTGGCACCCCAGCGATCCGCCAGCAGCCCGGCAAAAGGTTGCGAAGCGCCCCAGGCCAGGTTCTGAACGGCAATGGCGAAGGAAAAAACCTCGCGCCCCCAATGATGCTCGCTGCTCATCGGCGCAAGGAAGAGGCCGAAAGTATGGCGGATCCCCATCGACACGCAGACGATGCCCGCCGCGAACATCAGGACCGGGAAGATGTTGCGGGAACGGGAGTCATTCATGGTGTGGCGAGCCTTGCGTGTCGAACCCGTCAGGCCGTGGCCGCCCGTGAAGGTTCCCGCTCAGAGGCGGAAGCGCGCCGCACCCTCGGCAAGCTTGGTCGCCAGTTCCCGCAATTGGCGGGCTTCCCTGGCCATGTCGCGGATCGACGCAGTACTCGCTTCGGCGCCCTGCGCAATGCGCGCGACCTCGCCCGCAATCTGCTGGCTCACGGCGGTGGTCCCGCCCACCGAATCGGAAATGCCGGTCATCCCCTGGGCCGTGGCATCCACCGCCCGCGCGGCCTCGTCCAGCGCTTCCTTGACCCGCACCAGGTGCTCCTGGGCGGCCTCGATGGCTGTCCGCCCCTCGAGCGCCACCGATTCGGCCTGTGCCGAACGCTCGCCGAGAGTGCGGGTCACCTCGTCGATTTCGCGCGCCACCGATCCGGATTTCTCCGCCAACTTGCGCACCTCGTCGGCCACGACCGCAAATCCACGTCCATGCTCGCCCGCGCGGGCAGCCTCGATGGCCGCGTTCAAGGCCAGCAGATTGGTCTGGTCTGCAATATCCCTGATTTCCTTGGTCATCGCCGAGATACCGCCCGCGCTTTCGACGAAGGCCGCCGTTGACGAGGACATTTCGTCCACCGCCCGATTGGCCTGGTTGATCTCGCCCAGCATCTGGTCGAGGGCCTGCAAGCCCTTGCGGGTTTCGCCCAGGCTCGCATCCGACTGCGAGCGGACCTGCACCGCGTGATCCGCAACGCCGCGGATCGCTTCCGACATACCCTTGACCGCCGCCGACACTCCTTGAGCCGAGGCGCTCTGGCTGGAAGACGCTTCGCTCACCTGCTGCGAGACCGTCACCATCGATTCAGTCGCGCGGGACACCTCGACGGCCCCCTGCTGGAGACTCTGGATCAGTGCCCGCAAAGCATCTCCCAGATGATTGAAGGCCAGCGCAATTTGACCCATCTCGTCTTCCCCGTGGACCGGGATCGACGTACTGAGATCGCCTTGGGCCATCCGTCGCCCGCCTTCGCTGATCGATCCCAGGGACGCCCGCAACGACCCGCCGATGGCCCACAAGACGGCTCCAGTCAAGGCCATCGCGCCGAGAGCCAAGCCCAGATTGAGGACCAGGGCACCCCAAGCGCGCTGCCGGTGGGACGCCAGAGCCCCTTCGAGTTCGCCGAAAATCTGGTCGGCGAGCGCCGCGGCCGACGTCACGGCTGCGCCTCCGGTTTCGCCCACCTCGGCGGCCGCCCCCATGGCAACGCTGCGCGACAACACCCGATCGGCGACCACCTTGCGGGCGGCCTCGAACTTCTGACCCAGACTTTTCACGGCCTCGTCGAGCCGGGCCGAGGCTTCCGGAGCGCTGGCGGCAAGACGACCCTGCGCCGCCGTCAAGGCGAGCACGCGATCCGCTGCAAGTCGCACCGTAAGAGCCAATTCCGTCAGTTCCTCGGGCTCCGGTTCCTTGCTCGCCAGGGCGCTCGCGAGATCGCGGGTCCGCCCCAGGTACTCGACCAAGGGGGGAAGAATGGCGATCGACGCCGAGCTCAAGGTATTGCTGTCTGCGTGGGGGTCCAGGCTCAAGGAAGTGACGTCGGCCGCACGCTGCCAATGTCCCATCACGGCCTCGAGCCATTCGGTCTGGCGAGTAAAACTCGAGGCGGCACCGAATCCGGTCAATTCCTTCTTGATGTTTTCCCAACCCTTGACCAACTCGTCGACGGCCGCCGACTCTCCGGCAAGAACGGAATGCTCGGCCACGAAGGCACGCAGGCCCGCAAGGGAGGCATCCACCGCCTCCTGTTGCTTGCTCAGGCGGTCCCCCGCGCCGACCCCGCCAGTCCCCACCCCGGTAGACAGCGCCCGGTGTTCCTGCGCGGCGAGGACAAGCTTGAGCAATTGCCGCGAGTAAGCCGCACCCTGCCCTTCGTTGGCGATCTGGTTGACCTGACGCAATTCATTGAAGACCAACTGGGCCAGCATCAGGCCCATGCCCCCCAGGGCGATGACGCACACCAGAATGATTTTCTTGCCGATGGACAATTTGCCCATCAATGCGCTGACCCCCGCCACGGCTCCCTTGGCCATCGTCCCTCCTCCTCGCCGAGCCGATTTTCCAGAATCGGCCTAATTCTGAGGGCAGATTAGCGCGTCGCGGTCGCGCCGGCAATCAAAGAAGGAAAAGAAAAAAGACCGCCTGGCGCAACGCCCCTTGAGCTGGGACCAATTCCCAGCAGGACCTTGCAAGCCGAAGCGGCCTTTGCCGTTCAGACAGCCGGCCGAAAAAGAAGTTTCCGCGGAGTCCCCAACCCGGTCTCCCAAGCGCCGGACCGACGGAAGCCGTGGCGGGCTCTTCAGGCGCAGCCTGCCGCCAACTCGATTCACCGCCGCAATTCGACCCCCTGGAGAATCTCGGCCTGGATACGGCTAGTCCGCAGGGAACGCCCCCCCCGATAGAACAGGTTGTAGGCCTCGAAAGGGATCATCCGCCCGTCCGGCAGGGCAAAATGGACGCAGGATTTCTTGAGCGCCCGCAGGTCGAGATTGGCGGCATCCATGAATTGGACGATGAGGACGCGGAAGACGTTTTCGTAGGAAAGGTCCGGCGCCGCCACCGCCGGGAGGCAGCAGAGGAGCTCCGACAGGCAGTTGGCCTGGGCTTCCGGCGCATGGTTGGTGGAGAAGAGCTTGAATACTGCGTCTTTGATGGCCGGTGCATTTTCGACCATTCGTTCGAAGACTATGGTGTTGCGCGGCCCCGCGAGCAACGCCTCGGGCCCCAGATGTCGGGTGAGGGGCCGCACCTCGCCAGCGAGTTTCAGGGCGTAACCCATGGCCAGAGTGTCCGGGTTGCAAGGGACCGGCACGATGTCGTCAAGGGTGAAGAGGCAGGACTGTTCGGCCACCTTCCGGCGTACCTCGCTCACCGTCAGGCGGTGGCGGGCAGGGACGAAATCCTCGTTGCGGCCGACATCGGACACCGGCTGCAAGGTCACTCCCCGCACGCAGCGGTAATTGAGTCCGTGGCGGATCACTGCGCCGATCTCGCCATCGTTTAAGCCCCGCTTCACCGTCATCACCAGGGTCGTGGAGATGCCGTTGATTTCCAGATTGGCTAGCGCCCGCTCGTGGATTGCGGCCAGATCGGCGCCCCGCAACTGCTGCAAGACCTCGTTGCGCAAGGAATCGAACTGCAGATAAACCTCGATGCCCGGCTTGTAGGCGGCCAGTTGAGCGACGAACTCCGGCTCCCGGGCCAGTCGCAGGCCGTTGGTGTTGATCATCAGATGGCGGATCGGCCTGGCCTTGGCGGCGTCGAGGATGGCGAAGAAATCCGGGTGCAGGGTCGGTTCGCCGCCGGAGAGTTGGACCACGTCGGGCTCCCCTTCATTGGCAACCACCGCGTCGAGCATGGCCTCGATTTCGGCCAGGGACCGATGGGTCTGCCGCTCCGGCCCGGATTCCGCGTAGCACACCGGGCAGCGCAGGTTGCAGTGCTCGGTGAT